>LKUE01000112.1 GCA_001412365.1 Desulfuromonas sp. SDB
AAAAAAGATTTCACATCACCTTACAGCAAGAAATATAAATATTTTATTTAACAGGAGTAATATTACCAGGAGTAATAATGAATAAATTAATATGTGCTGCTGTTTCAATATTGATCTGGGTTAATTTATCCGCTGATTGGCAGATAACTTATGGAGGAACCGGATCAGAACATGCTCATTCAATACAGCAAACAGATGACGGAGGATTTATTATAACCGGTTACACCAGTTCTTTTGGAGCGGGGGATGCTGATATATATTTGATAAAAACTGACAGTGCTGGAGATACTCTGTGGACAAAAACTTACGGAGGAAGTTCCACGGAGTGGGGATACTCGGTTGGTCAGACTACCGATGGCGGGTACATCATCACCGGAACAACTGATTCTTATGGAGCTGGTGCAAATGATTTATATCTTATCAAAACTGATGGCTTCGGGGATACAGTTTGGACCAGAACTTACGGGGGGAGTGATATTGATAAAGGTTTTTTTGTCCAGCAGACTGATGACGGGGGCTATGTGATTTGTGGAAGCACTCAGTCCTATGGAGCCGGATATGAGGATGTATATATTATTAAAACAGACAGTCTGGGAGACACACTTTGGAGTAAAACTTACGGAGGAAACAACATAGATTACGGGCAATGTATTGAGCAGACTGATGACGGAGGATTTATCATCGTCGGAGGATCTTATTATCAGTTTGGTTCAAATTTCGATGTCTATCTAATTAAAACTGATAGTGCCGGAGATTCTACATGGACATGTAACTATGGGTATATCGGCAGCGAACAAGGACAATTTGTAATGCAAACAGATGACCAGGGCTATATTATCACCGGTTTGACTAATTCCTATGGGGTTGGAAATTATGATGTTTATCTGCTTAAAACAGATAGTTTAGGAAACATTGAGTGGATTAATACCTTTGGAGGAGTTGAAACAGATTACGGTAATTCCGTCCAGCAGACCGATGACGGAGGTTTTATTATTGCCGGACAAACCAGCTCTTTTGGAGCAGGAAGTACTGATGCCTTTATCATTAAAACCAACAGCGGAGGGGATTCTGTGTGGACTAAACTGATGGGAGGCACTAATTTCGACAGAGGATACTCCGTCCGGCAGACTGATGACGGAGGTTTTATCATTGCAGGATCTACTTCTTCTTACGGAGCAGGAAATGTTGATGTGTATCTTATATATTTTGATATGCAGCCCCCCCAGTGGTTCGATTTGATCTATCCTGATAACAACTCAGGAATCCCTGTAACCGATCCTACATTGATCTGGCAATCCACCACTGACAATATTTCTCACTACGATATTTACATTGACGGAATAAAAAGGACCAGCACCACCGATACTACCTGGAATATAGATTACAACTTAAATATTGGAATGCACAGATGGTTTGTGACCGTCATTGACAGCTTTAATTTATCCACCACCACTGATACTTTTACATTTGAAGTTGACACCACTTCTCCTTTAATTCCAGTTCTACTACAGCCAGTCAATGGAATTATTTCTGCGGATACCAGTGTTGGCTTTCAATGGACTGAAGTAACCAGGATATTAGATATAAGCACATCTCAATTCACCAGTCCCTTTCCTGAAAGATCGGAGATCAGCTATGTTCTGGAAATTGATACTACCTCCTCCTTTGCTGCTGTTTACACTGATACTTTACCAGATGAATTTGACACCCTGATTCTATCCGAGAATTTCTACTACTGGCATGTCAAAGCGTTTGATATAGCTGGTAATGAAAGCCCTTACTCAGAGATTGACTCCTTCGGAGTGGATATCACTGCCCCGGTCATTGAATCCACCACGGTGTGGACTGACACCACCTTTAACGGACCATTTAATATTGATGTAAAAATCTATGATAATTTAAAATTAAATCAAGGGTATCTTTTTTATAAGAGAAATGAAGACCCCACCTATATTGATGTGATATTGTCTTCTTCCGGGGGTAACTGGTTCAGTGGGGAAATTCCCCAGGTTTATTTAAATCCGGATACAGTTAAATATTACCTGTATGCTTATGATTTAGCTTCACCAGTAAATGAATCTTTTGATCCCCCTGGCGCTCCTGCAAATTACTATTCTTTCACCGTAAGTTCAGTTGGCGTCACCGAAGATATTTCCACCCTGCCCAAGACCTATGCAGTTAATTTCATCTCCCCTTCCCCAAGAAAAATCATCTTCAATCTAGCCATTCCTGAGCTTTCCAATGTGACTGTTAATATCTACGATCTTTCCGGAAGGCTGGTCTCCGTTCCGGTAAATAGTCAATTATCTCCCGCCTACTATCAGATACCCTTCCATCCGGAGAACCAGGGAGTTTACTTCTATTCAGTTGAATCAGAACAATTTAACCAGAGGGGAAAGTTCATTATTGTGGAATAAATTAATTTAGAAAAGATCAACAGGATATGTGTTCCCATCCCTTGATGTAGGGTGATGTGCTCTGTGTTGGGCGGGGACGTGTTGTTTGGACTCAGTGTTCATCTGTGGTTACATATTGGTGAGTGGGGCGGCATCCTGTCCATTCTGTCAAATATCCTGGGTGGTAGGTGGCATCCAATTATTGTTTCATGCTGATCTTAGATCAGAGCTAAGATTGCAGATCTTAGCACAAGGATTATCAGCGCTGATGAAATGGATTTATCTGTTTTCATCAAGCTGATAGTCCTGATCATGAAACA
>LKUE01000113.1 GCA_001412365.1 Desulfuromonas sp. SDB
CAATGAACAATGATCAATTAACAATGAACAATTTTCCACTCCTGACCCAACACAGAGCACACCACCCGTCCCCGGGGAATTGGAACGCAGATAAAGGGATGAACGGATTTACCTGCCAAGTGGCAGGTTAACAGGATAAAATTAATAGAAGATAAAATAAAAACAATTAAATTATTGACTTATATAAATATCAGTAAATTAGAGTCATAAACATCTCAACCTTGACTTGATTTTCATTTTGTAGTAAATCTTATTAGTAGTATAAATTAAAAAAAATTGAATTTTCAGAAGTGAGAAACATAAGTACATCTTTTTCGATTAATTTTTTAATTTTCCACCAAAGGAGGAAAACATGAAGAAGTTTTTGGTTGTTGCCTTTATGATTTTAGCAACGGCTAGTATGTCAGCTATGGTTTGGAACTACCATGCTCCCAGCAATCCGGTATTTGCCCCTGATTCGGGTACTCCGGATGTCTACGGTTATGTCTATGTTATGTCCGGAGATCCCGGTGGTCCAACTTATGACTGGATTGACATAACTACTATCGGAACTCAGGTTACCGGACTTGCCGATGATAACGTAGTGGGCCCGTTCCCCATCGGATTTACGTTCCCTTATTACTGGTACTCTGTAAATCAGGTTTACATCGGCTCCAACGGATATTGTTCTTTTACCCATAACAACAATCTTGCTCATCCTTTCCACAATATTCCTTATCCTGTCTTACCCAATGACCTCCTCGCAATTTACACCGGAGATTTAACTTTTGATGCGGGAAATGGTGAATGTTATTACTACACCAGTCCCACCAATGACACCTTTATTGTAAGTTTCATTGACGTGCTGGAATGGGATATGCCGGGTACTTACCATACCTTCCAGGTGATCTTGACTGCCGCCGACAGCACCATTACTTATCAGTTCGGTGCTCAGAATGGTACCTACAACCATTCCGGAGAGGCGGATATGTCTGGTATTGAGAATATTACCGGAACTATCGGGCTGCAGTTCTTCAGGGACGGAGTGGCCGGAGCAGGCGCAGCCAGGCCGGACAGCGGTATGGCCGTCGCTTATATTCCCCCGGAATCAACTACTTACGAGGTTCACGACGCGGGTGTTGTCTGGGTGGATAATGAACTTTCCGGAGGAATATTCAGTGATAAGAATATTACCTATACTCCTAGTGCTTTAATTAAAAACTTCGGTAATCAGGATGAAGGCAGCTTTGATGTGATTTGCAATATATTATATGCTACTGGTAATACTGTAGTGTATGCAGATACTCAGACCATTGCTTCTTTAAATGCCGGAGACATTGATACTCTAACTTTCGCTGATCTGGTATTGCCTGATGAAGATACCATTTGGAGAATGCAGGTCAGAACTTATCTCACCGGGGATATGACTGCTGCTAATGATTCCATTACTTTAAGAGTTGCAACAATTACTCCTCCGGAATGGCTGCACTACCGTAATGCAGAAATCACCATCACCGGTTCTTCCTGGAATGGCGACTCTTCAGGATACGGCAATCAGTTTGTTCCTCCCACCTATCCGTTTACCCTGGACTCAGTGGCATTATTTGTTCCTACGTTTACAGTAGCAGGTGGATTGCAATTTGTGGTGATGGATGATGACGGATCAGAGGGCGGTCCGGGAACTATTTTATTTGACCAAACTATGACCGTAACAGATACCGGATGGAAGAAAATGGCAGTTACTCCACCCATAGAAATTACCGAAGGCAGTTTCTATGTCGGTGGAATTACTTTAACTACCAGTACTTTTACTACCGGAACCAATGCAGTTCCTCCTGGTGCCATAAGCCGCAGAGCTTATGAGTTTACCGGAAGCTGGGCTATGTCCAGGGAATCTGAATCTCAGGATGTCTGGGTAACCTGTCATGGTACCTGGAATCCTATCGCAGTAGAAGAAGATCCGGTAATTACTACTACTACCAGCAGTTTTTACGTGCCTTCCCTTATTATGGGAGGATCAGTATTCAGCTTGTCCCTTTCTGAAAATTCTCAGGTCAGTGTTGATCTGTTTGACCTGACCGGAAGACATGTGGCCAATCTGGCTAACGGAGAATTCTCTGCCGGACAGCATGCGATCAACTTCAACGGTGAAGATCTTTCCACCGGAGTTTACTTCATTTCCACTAATGTTAATGGAGAAACCGGTTCCTTTAAATTCAACTTGTTGAAGTAATTTATTGATATAAGAGGTGCCTGTTTACAGGCACCTCTATTGTAACCACCTTATTAATAAACCACAGATAAACACAGAGTCTAATCCATCGCATTTACCCACAACATTGAGCACACCACCCACCACCCCGGAATGGTTTACCACTAATGGACACTAATCCCTGCACACCTCCCATCCAAGAACACGAATTTACAC
>LKUE01000114.1 GCA_001412365.1 Desulfuromonas sp. SDB
AATTGTTCATTGTTAATTGATCATTGTTCATTGAATATAGGACTCAGTGTTCATCTGTGGTTATTGTCTTTGAGTCAGGGAGGGGTCACCACCTGTCCCAATGAATTCTAGACTGATCAAATCTCTCCGGCTGTTTCTTCTCCTCCCCCGGATAACCCAGTGCAATCAAAGATACTGGAATTATTTGATCAGGCAGGGAAAACAATTTTTTCATTCCTTCCACCCTTTCTTCTCGAGGATACACTCCCAGCCAAACCGAACCAATGCCGAAATTATAGGCAGCCAGCAAAATATTCTGGGTAGCGGCAGAGCAATCCTGGATCCAATAACCTTCCGATTTAATCAACAGTTTATCCGCACATACCAGAATTGCTAGAGTTGCCTGTTTCATCATTCCCGCATAAGGGTGAAAATTTGGCATATCATCTAAAATCATCCGTTTATCGGTTACCACAAAACACCAGGGTTGCTGATTTCTGGCGGAAGGAGCATACATTCCAGCATTGAGAATTTTTTCTATGGTTTCCTGATCAATCTTATCACTGGTGAATTTCCTAATACTTCTTCTATTTAAAATTATTTCATATCCGTCCATAATCCTCCTTTTTCTAATTATTAAATCATATAAAATAGTATCATTGACAATGAAAATATAACAGTTTTTAGACTGTTTATTTTTTCTTAAACTTTTTAATCCAAAATATTATAAAAACAAAAATCTAAATTTGATTTGTTTAATGTAGAGGAATGTAAAAGGAGAAGATTGTAATCTTCTCCTTTTATTTTAGAAGTTAACGGATTACAGTAATGTTTTTTGTTTCAGTGTAATTATCGGAAGTAAATCTTACGAAATAACACCCATTGGATACTGAACTGCCTTTAGAATCTAATGCGTTCCAAGTTATTTCATGAAAACCGGCATTTTTAAACCCATTTTCTAAAGTGGTTACTCTTTGACCTGCAATGTTGTAAATACTGATATTGATATTTGAAGAAATGGGTAGTGAATATCTGAATAAAGCTTGATCCTGGATAATATTATTACTGCAGATGAACGATAAATCAATATTTTGACCATTAAAATTTAAAGCATTCTGAGGATTCATATTTTCTTTTGACTCACCAAATTTACTTATGGCATAATCTGAACTTCCATCTTCATGGTACATTGTTCCGGCAAAAGTAACACTACCATTATTATTTGCACATACGTTGGCAATTGTTGATTTGTACCAAAATTGATTGTAAATTACTTCAAATGGATTGCCGAACATAAAACTTCCTGATTCAATATCATAAATATCTCTTGTTACTAGTACTGCACAACTTTCTTCTAAGCAAGGATCCCATCCCTGTCCACTGCAACAATAAACAAAACTTTCACTCAATCCAACTTTTGTAATTGAATTGATATTATAAATATAAGGATGTGAGTTACTAGAAAATTCAGTAAAATTAATCTCATTCCCATTAACATCAGTTTCTCTGATGAAGCCACCTGAAGAAGTTGAACCAACAATCATGAATCTATTTCTGTCTGGGATGTAAGCGACATCCTGTGGATCCGAATCAGTCGTATAATCAACATGAGAATGAATTGTTCCATCCGTATTTACCACCCAAAATGAATTACCTATCATCACATATTTTCCATCACTTCTTTTTGCAACTGTTTTTAAAGAATCATATACTGAATTGATATCACTATAAATAAATGATTTATTAAATTCAAAACTCCCATCATCACAAATACAACATTCTCTTACCCAATTAAATTTATCATCAGTTATCCCATTACCTAGAAGGATATAATGTTGATATGATGTCTCAATAATATCCAGTATTGGACTGATAATATCTTCTGTTGAATTAATATATTCATTCAGATAATTATAGTTATTATCATAAACAACTATCTTTTTAAGGTAATTTATATCTTGCTTTCCACCTACAAAAATCAAGTAACCATCATTGGTCTCAATAAAACATGTGATTGTATCCATATCAATATTCGATATAACTGTAGCAGTATCAAGTTCACCATTTGCTTCAATTAACTTATAGATAGAGCCATTCTTAACTAAAACCAAATGTTCACCAGTACTTTTTTGAATTACATACTGACCATAACTATTACCTCCAGCACCGCCTTCATCCCAGTAATTAGCCCAATCAAGATCTCCAATATAGCCACCCGCATCAGAGTACCAATAGGCATGTTTTAAAGTGTCAACAAATGGCTTGAAAATCCCTGGCTTCTGAACAGTTAGAACTACATCAAAAATATTGTCTGAAGTTCCGGATCTATATAATTCATAATCCATATGAACCCACCCAGATTGACTTGTAGTATCTATATAACAGCCCCAATTATTAATATTATCATTTTCTTCGGGGAATGATATGGTTACTATTGCATCTTCTACCGGATCAGGTTCTCCATCTCCAGTTGGTACCTTACATACTTCCACATCATATTCTGGATAAGGATGTTGACTGGTAAGATGGATGTAATGATTATGGAATACCGAAAATGATTCAAGATCATTAATGTACCATAAATTGGATTCCGGATCACCCAATAAGTTAAAGTTGTTTACCAAATAATGAAACCTACCCGGCGGAAAAGTTAGAAGAGTTATTAAACCGGCATAATTACTTCTTCCAGTACAAAATCCTGCTCCAGTATTTTTTGTGTAATAATCATTTGTTTCCGGGATTAAATATGTCGAAATATCTACAGCTATGCCATCTGATGGTCCAATTTGAGTATTATGAGGATAGATTACCCCTAATCTTGAACTCATAATAGTACCAATTGCTCTGCTTCCATTGCTATATTCACTGGCGGTTAATTTCTCTGCTAAACAATCTTCTGAATTGTCAAACCATCCGCAATTACATGCGGGAGTTACAATAAAACAGGGTGGAGTATTAGCTAATAATTGACCTAACATTGGTATCCATTGATGATAAACGTTTCCATACCAATAAGTTCCACCAATGTTACCATGAGCTGAGATATAACAAAAAATATTACCATTTTGTAAGCAGGTGGGGACACTTGGAAAATTTGGACATGAGTAATTCTCTTCAAAAAGACCAGTAACATTAAATAATGACGATATTTCACTGTATAATAAATAACATGCTGTACTGCCTAGAGCAATATCACCTAACCTTGCCCCAACAAGCAATATATTCCAGGAGTGATCATTATTTTGATATAATTCATATTTTATTTGATCCTCCACCCAATCTTCAACCTGACCTACATCTTCAACAGGAATTCGCCCTACTAATATGTCACCCATCCAATCACATGCATCATTATCAACAAAATATTCTCCATAAATTAAATTATTATTTTCATCCCAATCATAATAATAAGGTACTATATCTGAAAAGTACATATCACAAGGAACATCATAATGAACCCAGCCTATTGATGAAAATTTATAACCAATAGGTATTGTTCTATAAATACCATTATCCGTGCCTGCAAAATTAGCATAAATCAATCCAAAACGATTGTGATAATCCTGGAGAAAATGCCTTATTTTCTCCTGTATATCCACACCACTGTAAGTACTATTAATCCAGCTTGTAGTAACTACTTCCGAGGGAATCCCCCTTGCTTTCTTCCATCTGATAAGAGGTTCGAAATAGTCAACAAAGCTCTCATTATTGACTATGACTACATATTCAACTAAACCTTCATATTCAGCCAATTCTCTAACCATTGGTGAGTATCCAATAATATCTAAATCATTATCCACTAAATCAGCCACCATATCCTTAAAAATATTGTATTGATTTGGAGATAAGGAAATAGCAATTTCTTCATTTAATTCGTAATCAATTTGAATTTGAGTGCTTAGTAGCATTTGTAATTCATTGGTAACCGGATTGTAACGGAAGGGGCATATTACTGCTCCAGTTAACATAAATCCGGACATGTTCCCATTATTAAAGGTAATTAATGGTGATTCAGGAAAAAATTGATTTAAACTGTAAACTGAATCATTTTCCGGTGTAAATGTAGTATCATCTGGAGATGATGAACCTTGTTGCTGAGGTATGATATCATAATAACCTAAGGATATCCATTCCTGATTTTCCAATGAAACATTTGAAGCTTTTGAGGTTTGAGGAATACAGTAGTTATAGATCAAGGATGGTAAAGCGGGGTATCCAGGTTCAGAACAAGAAACTCCGTCATCAATTTGGACTATATCGTAATCTTCATATTCTGAAAATGATATTCCATCCAAGTTAAATAAGATATTTTTCTGCAACATCTGTCCGTTTAAGCTGTTCAATGTTACTGTCATTGTCAATAAAATTATCCACTTCATTTTTCCTCCTAAAAAAAATGTTTTAGGTACATTTGACACAAAATCTTAGTCATTCACTTACACGAGCTCGTTCCTTTTTTATGTGCAAATATTGTGCCAAAATGATTATGAATTTAAATAATTAAGAGAGTTAAACTATTTTCAGGAAATTTTTGAAAAACTTATATAATTCAATACTAAATACAACAAAGAAAAAAGTATCTTATTTAAAAATTATACAAAATTTTACGAAAATATATTTTTGTCTTTATGATGGATAAAAAAATTGATCGATTGAAATACAGTGTTCTATAATAGAACAGATCATTTTAGACAATAAAAAAAATTACTCCCTTCATTGAGGAGATAAGATTAACCAGCATATTTAATATCAGGAATTCTTCTGATTTTTGATAAAATTATCTCACTATTGAATTCAATGATTTTTTTATCGTAGAAATCCTTTAACAAACGATTTACTGAATGTTTATAATTCATAATTTTATGCTTATAAACATAACTGATAATATTAATTATATCATCAACTGAATGTCTGCCATCACAACGGATGAGAACTTCTTCCTGGAACCGGTCTAATTCCAGGTAAATGCCGTTCTTATCCGAGGTTATTTTTGCATTGTAACATCTTCCATCACAATACCGGTTGAATTCAACTCCTTCACAGATACTGGGATAGTTTTTCATTTTTCCTCCTCTTTGGTTATTTAGTGTTTTTCCACTAATAATTTTGCAATTACTGTGCCAAATAGGAGAAATTTCAGATAAAAGTGTTTTCTTTTAAAACAATATATAGATATTTATTGATTTAATTTGATTTCTTTAAATTATTTTTATCAATTATTCTATATAGCTTTGCCCTTCCAATATTTAATTCTTTTGCTGTTTTTGAAATATTCCAGTCCTTTCTGCTTAAAGCTTTTTCCACAAAGTTGACTTCAACATCTTCAATAATTTCAGAAAGCGGTTTACCCTTATACTTGTCAAAATCATTTATTGATTTGATTTTGATTTTTTTATCAGAAACCATTATTTCATTTTCATCAATTGGATTGTCCCCATGATGATTAACTACTACTTTGGCAATTACATTTTCCAATTCCCGGATATTCCCCGGCCAGTGGTGGTGAGTAAGTTTGTCAATTGCAGGCTGGTTGAATCCTGATATATTCTTGGAAGCAAGATTATTATACTTTTCTAGTATATGATAAGCTAGACTGGTTATATCTTCCAATCTTTCCCTTAGGGGAGGAACTCTGATTTTCAGTACATCCAACCGGTGATATAAATCTTCCCGAAAATTTCCATTCTCCACTTCTTTATACAAATCTCTATGGGTGGAAACTAAAACCCGCACATCTACCTTTATGGGACTCTGTCCTCCTACTCTCCATATTTCATTGTTTTGAAGTACTCTTAATAATTTAGTTTGCAATTCAATAGGAATATCCGCAATTTCATCAAGTAGTAGAGTACCTCCCTGGGCAAGTTCGAATTTACCTTTCTTAGCTGAAACCGCCCCGGAAAAAGCGCCTTTTTCATGTCCGAAAAGTTCAGTTTCCGCTAAACTTTCCGGAACAGCTGAACAGTTAATGGCAACAAGAGGTTTATCTCTTCTATTACTCAATTTATGTAGAGCTCTGGCTACTAATTCTTTACCTGAACCGGTTTCCCCGGTTATATAAACAATCATATCCATTTTAGAACAATTTTCAATTTGACGGTAAAGTTCTTTCATGGAGGGACTATTGCCGATAAATAATCCAAGGTTTTTAATTTCAGAAAGATGTTTGTTATATTTTATCTTTTCATGTTCCACCAAGATAGGAGTCAATATTTCTGCAGTTTCCAGAACAATTTCAACATCCTGATCGGTGAAAAAACCATGTTCAATATTCCGGCGATCAAGATATAAAGCTCCGAATATTTCATCTTTCGAAAGAATAAGGGGAACTGCAATTACAGAGAGAAAAGATTTTTCAATGATGCTGGGATTATTTTTCAATTTTTCATTTTTAATAGCATCGGGAATTAATACTGGTTGATTAGTTATAACTGCTTCTGAAAGAATGCCCTTGCTTAAATCAATCTCCTCATTTTCCATTTTGGTGGAAACTGATCTTATCTCAAAATTATTTATATCAACCAATTTATTGGAAGCATTACTAGAACCAACAAATTTGCTAATTATCATCTCCGGAGAAAGGTCATCTCTCACTATTAAAATAGCACTGTCCGCATTTATGGTATTTTGAAGATAATTCAAAAATTCACGGTATGCAGTCTCCGGCTTTAATAGTTTTACCAATCTTTGAATCAATTTCATTTCATCTTTCAGTTTTTTAGTTGAGTCTAAATATTCTTCTAACTCCATATATTTTAATTTATATACAGGATTTGTGCTATGTTCAATAACTCTTTTATATAATTTACAGGCATTCCTTGCATCAATATCAGCTTGTCTAATCAAGTTTTGATCATCAGATTTATATTTTAAATTCCATAACTGGTAGTATATTTCCGCCTTTTCTTCGATCTTTTTTGAATTATCCAGGACTTTATTAAGTAAATTTGCAATAATTAAATCCTGTTGACCTTTTTTTGTTTTCAACATTTGTTTCAGTTCTTCTTTTTTAAAACACTCTTTACAACAATCATTTAACTCCTCTATTGCTTGATCATATTTATTACAAGCAATATACGTGCCAATTAGTAACAATATAATCTTAAACTTGAGATTATCTTCGTATTTTAAATTAAATGAATTTTGCAGTTTATAAATTAAGTTTTCGGTTACCTGGTAATTTCCTAAAAAGTAAGAGCATACTGCAGCTTTGTACAACATCATTCTTACTTTTTGATTTTCCAGTGAATGATAATATTGATAATTCAATACTGATAAATATTTCTTTTTTGCCTTTAGAAATTCTTTTCTCAGCAGGTAGATATCGCCGATTTTATTATTGAGATTAATAATATTTTCAATGCTGCCAACTTCACTACTAATCTCTAAACTCTGTTCATAATAATGAAGGGCTTTAGATGTTTCCCCACGATTGCTGAAACTATCAGCAAATTCAATTAATCCGATTATTTTTGCATATTTGTTATCTGTGTTATCACAGATATCAATAAATTTGTTAAAATAATCTTCAGATTTATCCCCTGCTTTTTTGTATATATAGATATTTCCGATATCCTTATAATTTTTTCCCAGGTTATCCTGATTGGCAAGAGTTCTGTTTATATCCGCGCTTTTCTTAAAATATTTCAAGGCTTGGTCAAATTTACCCCGGAGATTGCAGAGATTACCGAAATTACTATAGCTATTTGCAACTAAAGACATATCTTTTAATTGCTGTCCAATATCCAATTGCTGTTGGTAACAATTTTCTGCTTTATCATATTTTTGATTGTGGGAATAAATATAACCAAGTTCTGACAAAATCTTCCCTTGGAGGACAAGATCATTAATATTCTTTTGGTATCTCAATGCAATAAGCAGGCTTTGTTCAGCTTTATCGAAATCACTCAGATGAGTATATAAATTACCCAGGCTTCTATTCACACTTGCTTTTAACTGGTTATCATCACATTGCTCTGAATCTTTACAAGCTTGAATAAGATATTTTTCAGCATGTTTAAATTTCTGCACTTTTTCCAGAATTTCGCCGATATTTCTGTGCAAAATTACTTTTGTTTTTAAATCCAATAAATTTTGTGCTTCAGCTTCAACTTTTTGATAAATTTTCAAAGCTTTTTCATTATCAAATTTCAATCTGGCAATATCTCCCGCGATCAATGCATATTTTACTGTTTTAGTACTTACCCCACTATTCCAATAAAATTCCGATAAACGGTTAACTGAATCCTCTTGTTGATATTTAAGAATATCTTCTAAATTCAAACCATCCACTTTCTGCATCAATTCAGACTCATAGTATTCGGCTATTGCTAAACTCATTTTTCGAAAATAATCTTTATTAAGATTATTTAGAATTACTTCTCTAATTCTGGAATGATTGAAACAATATTGATTCTCCGAAAAAATCAATATTGATTCCTCTGCCAGTTGATCTAAAACTTCTAATGTTTTAGTTTCATTCCATTTCAACAACTTCATGGACATATCCACATCAATGTATTCACCTGCAATTGAATTTAATTCGGCTAGAGATTTTTGTTCAACAGATAAATTTGTCAATTTTTTTTCGATTAAGTTTGAATAAAAATCAGTTTCAGCTAAATTAAATGCTTCAGTTATAGTAGATAAATTCTTGATCTTTTGGTGGATTTTATTCTTATACAAAATATCAATTAATTCTTTAATAAAAAGAGGTAAACCCTGGGTATAGTTAACCAAATCCTTAATCTCTCTTTTATTTAAACTTTCACCAAAATAATTATTGAATAAATGGGATATTTCTTCGGGATCAATTTTTGATAAATGAATTTCAGTCCAAAAAGTATTTGTATCTTTTTCTAATTTTGACTCAACTAATCCCTGACTGAACATATCTTTCCTGGATAAGGCGATGATAAATATTCTTGATTTCTTAAGATCTCTTTCCGAGAACTTCAACCATCGAATAAAAGGAGCATCTGATAATTGGAGATCATCAAAAATCAAAACCACGCAGGGAGATGAAAATTTACTGGGATTTTTAAATGCAGTCTCTGAAAAATTAATTAAAAACTTTGTGATAACCTGGAAAAATTTCATTTCCGCTTCTTCTCCAGACAAAACAGGTATGCGTTCCAATAATTCAGAAAATTCATAATTCTTCAAATCTGGATCAATATTCATCAAATCAGAAGCCAGATTGCCCAGAAGTTTCACTCTCTTTAACTCCGAAATTAACTGACATGAGTTTATCAAGCTGTTTATCAGTATTTTAAAAGGCTGATGTAAATACCCATGTTCCTTGAGATTTACAGTTATAGCAGGGATTTGTTCTAAATCCAAATTCAGTTTAAATTCCTCCCATAGCCTAGACTTACCGATTCCTCCTTCCCCATATATATATACTCCTGATCCCTGCTTATTGTTTGCTCTTTCAAATCCTTTCTTTAATTCTTTCAATTCAGTTTTTCTTCCCAAGAACATAGTTCCAAACATTATCTTAGTGTCCACTAACAAAGGGCAAACAGTAGAGGTAGAGGATAGCAATCTAACTAATTGGTAAGATAACTCCTGACAGGATTCATATCGTTTATAAGGCTTTTTATGCAAAAGTTTACAGATAATTTTCTTAGCTGGATCCGGCAATTCAGATTGAGGTTTGCTTAAATCCTTTATATCTTGATTTATATGAGCCATTGCAATTTCGGCAAAACTATTACCGGTAAAAGGCGGTTTTCCAGTAAGCATTTCAAATAAAATAATCCCCAAAGAATATAAATCACTTCTATGGTCAATTTTACTGGCGTTAACACATTGCTCAGGCGAAGAATAGTGAATTGATCCCAAAAACAAACCTTCCATTGTCAGTTGAAGATCATCATTTAACTTCATCAAGTCAAAATCGGTAATTTTTACTTGGTCACTCTTATCAATCAATATATTTTCCGGTTTAAGATCTCGATGAACTATTTGATTTCCATGTAATTCATTTAAACCTTCACAAACTTGGCATATAATTGATATTACCTGATCGAGATTCAGATCATAATTATGAATTTTCTGAATATACGCTCTTAAAGAATCACCATCTACATACTCCATTACAAATCCGACTTTATCCTCTTGTTCTATCCATTCAATCATTTTAACCAAATGGGGATTATTTAATTTCTTAGCAGCGATAAAGCTTCTTTTAAATCTTCTCCGCTGATCCTGATTATGTAAGGCTTGATGGATTATTTTTAAAGCGGCAATTCTATTATCTCTAGCATTCCTTACCCTGTATACATTTGAAAAAGAGCCTTCAGAGATTTTTTCTTCAATAATCCAATTCATTTTAGTTTACAAATACGGTATTTAGGATATAAATAAAATACAATAAACTATTTTGTATTAAAATCGAACAGAAGTAAAACAAATATGTATCCTAATCTAATACCCAGTTTTATTGCGGATAAATTTCTTATATTCAGAAATTTAAACAAAGCTTATAAGGAAGGGGAACTATGGGCAGGGGTACTATTCGTGGACATATCCGGTTTCACTGGAACCACCGAACAATTGATGAAAAATGGCAAGGAAGGAGCAGAAGTTCTATCCAATCTGATTAATGAGATTTTTTCTCCGAGAATAGAAACAATATACAAAAACAGTGGATTCATAACCCACTTTGCCGGAGATGCTTTTTGCGCAGTTTTTCCAAAAGATAAAAATTTAGTCAGAAGAATATTTACCAGTGCCCAGGAAATTCTTGATCAGTTTATTAAGCAAGGCAGTTACAAAACCAAATTCGGTTCATTTAATTTCTCGGTTAAAATAGGCATTTCCTATGGAAAAGTTATCTGGGGGATAATATTCAATCAACATCAAAATGCTTATTATTTCCGGGGAGAACCACTATATCAATCAGCGGAATGTGAGAAATACTGCCAGGGTAATGATATAATTTTTGACTATAGTATTAAATCTTTAATAAAACAAGAAAAGATAAAATTCACTAAAATTGATAATTCAAAATTCAAACTTAAAAATATTGATTTTATTTTCAGAGGTAGAAAAGAAATTAGGAAGATTAAAAACCAGTTAAATCTTGGATTCTATCCTGAATATTTATTTAATTTATCGCAATCAGGTGATTTTCGAAACGTAGCTACCTGTTTTATATCATTTTCAAATGAAACTAATATTCACACTTCATTGAGTAAAATAATAGATTTAGTTCATCAATACGGTGGTTACTTCAACAATATCAATTTCGGGGACAAGGGATCATTTTTGTTGGTATTCTTCGGGGCACCTTCCACTCAGGAAAAGATTTATCTTCATGCAGTTGATTTTGTATTGGAAGTAAACGAAATTGAAAATTTTCAACCTTCAATTGGAATTAGTTACGGGCAAGTTTACTCAGGTTTTCGAGGAAGTAGATCCCGTGCAGAATACATTTGTCTGGGATCAGTGGTAAATCTTTCTGCTCGTTTAATGAAAAAAGCTGGTTCAAATCAAATTCTAACCAACCATGACTTATCCCAGAAAATTAATGAGGAATACCAGGTAAAACATATTGGAAATAAAAAATTAAAGGGATTTAAAAATCTTCAACCAATTTATAAAGTACTGGGGAAAAGAACAATAACCTTAAAGCTTAAATACCGGACAGACTTAGTTGGAAGAGAGAAGGAATTAAATAAACTTAAAGACAAGATAAATAGGTCTCTTTCCTCCTCTAAAAAAATACTTGCCTATATTTATGGAGAACCGGGAATCGGCAAAAGCAGATTGCTATATGAATTAAAAGAAAATATACCTGAAAATATTAAAATATTTGAATTTCAGACTGACAGTATTTTAAAAAAGAATTTTAACTGTATTTTAACAACTTTTAATAAGCTAGTTAATCATCAGGAAGTAATCCCCAGAAATTTTAGTTTAGTTAAATTAAAGAACAATTTTCTCAAGTTTATTGAAAACTACAATTTACAAAAATACATAGAAAAATTGAATTTCCAATTGGACGAATTTTTTGATGTTATCTCTTCTTTATTTGGATTTTCAAATGAGAAGTCATTTTTATCCAATCTGCCACCCCAAGATTATCAAAAGCAATTAATTGAATTAGTCTATTTATTATTGAAAATTTTAATCAGTAAAAATAAATGTATACTTTTTATCGAAGATTTGCATTGGATGGATTTTAATTCCAGAGAGGTTTTTAATAGATTAATATTGGATTCAAAGATTTCATCTCCTTTTATCATCACCAGCCGCTATACCGAAAATAAAGAAAAGCCAGCTTTTGATTATGTTAAAGGAATTGAAAAGACGGTTATAGAATTAAAAGGTCTTAGTAAAGAAAGTGAGAAAATTATAATTGAAAAACTTCTAAAAAATAATATTTCCGAAAATTTATATATAAACATACATCAAAAAGTTCAGGGCAATCCTTTTTTTCTGGAACAGTATTGTAATTTTCTGGTTGAATCAAATTTACTGGAGTTTGCTGAAAATGCTTTAAAACTAACTTGCAAACAAATTGAAATTCCCACCAATATAAATGACATGATCATGTCCAGGATTGATCATCTTTCCAGGGAATTAAAAAATTTAATATTCATTTCTTCAGCTTATGGATCGGAGATTGATTGTTCGTTATTTACAGAAATATTGAAAAAATTAAACATTAAGTTAAAACCAAAAAAGTTCAACAGAGTAATTTCCGAAGGGATTGAAAAAAATATCTGGGATAAAAAAGATGATGATATTTTAATTTTTCATCATATTCTTATCAAAGAAGTTGCCTATGAGATGCAATCAAAACAACAGTTGAGACAATACCATGGAAGTATTGGAAATATTTTGGAAAAGACTTATCCTGGACAACCAAGTTTCTTTTCTAATTTGGCTTATCACTATCAAAAGGCAGGAATTGATGAAAAGGCAATTGAGTATTTGGAAAAAGCAGGTGATTGGGATAAAAAGAATTATTATAACAAATCAGCAATTGACCATTACCATCAGCTTTTAAATTATAATTTACCTAAACCTAGAATAGTAAACATAAAAATGAATATTGCCGAAATCTACACTACCATAGGAGAATATGCTAAAGTTTTTGTAATTTATCATGATAATCTTGAACTTTCCCAGAACAATTCAGAACTTCAAGCAGATAATTTCTTTGGACTTGGTTTTTATTATTACAATACTGGTGAATACTTAAGAGCTTTAAGCTATTATCGAAAAGCGAAGAACATTTATAAACAACAAGGATATAAAAAAGAACTGATAAAAATTTATTTGTACACAGGATTTATTTTAAAAGATAAATGTAAGTATGGATTAGCAGTTATTTTTTATCGGAAAGTTCAAAATTATGC
>LKUE01000115.1 GCA_001412365.1 Desulfuromonas sp. SDB
CCTCTATGTAAAAAAGCAAGTCCAAATAATCTATAATGGGCGATGACCCCTGTTCTTTTAAAAAAGAGTATAAAGCAATCTTTAAAATCAACCTTCTATCAGCAGACAGACTGAAATACGCCGCTGCATTATCTTGGTCAGGTTTTAAAGTGCGGGCACGCAGTCTCGAATATGGCAGACTCTATAACAAGGCTGCAGGGATGACAATGCGTTGCCCGCGAATCTGTGATTATCAAATTGCTTACCCTCTGTTCTTTCACAACGACATAACCGCCGGAACATATTTTTGCCGATTCTTTAAAACGAATCGGATACGGTTCAAAAGCTTTCTGGCAATGTGCACAATGGCTTGAGTCTTTTTCATTCTCCTGGAGAGTTTATCGAAAGCCATCATCAAGGCCGGATCTTTACGCACAGCAACCCAGGACGATTCTATAAGCAATGATCTCATGGCGGCATTTCTCCTAAACGTAATGCCGGTAGAATATTCCGTTTCGCCGCTGGATTTGATATCGGGAACCAATCCTGCATAACTGGCCAGCTTATCCAGAGAAGAAAACCGGGAAATATCGGCTAGTTCAGTCAGTAAAATCATGGCCGTGAGGGTACTGATGCCTGGAACGGATTTCAACAGAAGGACGTCGGATCGATATTCTTCTGTTCTCGATAAGCTCAAGATAGCCCGATTCAGATTAGCGATAATCTGTCGCAGGTGCGTTAACTCCTCGAGATGCGCTTTGAGGGCGAAATCACCGCTGGCTCTTTCCATGTGGATGGATTCCAGCCAATGGATAAAACGCCTGGACCAACGGCTCTCTTCGGGAATCGTGATCCCGTAGAAAAACAAGATCGATGTGATCTGGTTTTTGCACCGTGTTTGTTTTCTGACCATGCTCTGACGGGTGCGCACAAGGGTGCGATCTTCCACTTTGACTCTCGGAGGTACGTAGATGCCTTTCATATCCCCATTACGAAGACTGCGCGCCAGTTTCCGGCAGTCGACCCGGTCTGTTTTGCCGGCTCTTTCTTTATTTTTTGTCGGAACATCCGCAGGATTAACGACCATGCAATCAATGCCTTTTTCTTTTAATTGATCATGAAGCCAGAAACCGCTGAATCCGGCTTCATAAACCGTATGATACGTCGCTCCCGGAAATGTTCTCGCCAAATAGCACGTCAGTTTATCAACCTCCGGTGGTTGGGTAAAGGTCTTATGTTCAAACTGCTCGGTATGGATGCTCACACTCCAACTCTTCTTATGGACGTCCATGCCCACGTAAATGTGTTGACCGCTGAAATCAAGTTTGCTACCTTTATCCATGGCAAGTCTCCTTTAGGTTTATTTGTGTTTTGGCGAACTAAATTTACCATACAAAGTTGAGACTTGCCTTTGTGTTTTTTATCATAAGGTCTC
>LKUE01000116.1 GCA_001412365.1 Desulfuromonas sp. SDB
ATATTCAGGAACGAATCGGTAAAAATGGAAAAAAATTTGATATGATTAAATTCAGATCAATGAAACAGAATGCGGAAAAAGAGACTGGACCAGTGTGGACCCAGGAAAATGACCCTCGTAAAACTAAATTTGGATCCTTTATCAGGGCAACCAGTATTGATGAACTTCCACAATTGTTCAATGTTCTTAAAGGGGATATGAGTATAATCGGTCCCCGACCGGAAAGAGAGTTTTTTGTGGAGAAATTCCGGGAAGAAATACCAAGATATATGGAAAGACATAAAGTAAAACCGGGAATTACCGGTTGGGCTCAAGCTAATGATTTGAGGGCAAATTCATCGATTAGAGAACGAGTTGAATATGACTTATACTACATTGAAAATTGGTCCTGGGATTTCGATATAAAAATACTTTTAAGAACTGTTTTTACTCTTCTATTTCACAAGAATGCATATTAAACTTATTTCCATGAATAAAGAATATTTCGTATTTTTTGATTATAGTTAAGATCTGATAAATCTTTTTGAATCTTTTCTTTAAACAAAACCATTAAAATACCTATAAATCCACCTAAAATTACTCCTACAATAAGGAATATCGATCTTTTTGGATAAGATTTTTCATCGGGAAGATGAGGCCAATCAATAACTTTAAGTGTGGGGGTATTCTTGTTTTCAGCTATCTTAGCCCTTTCATATTCTTGAACTAATAAGGTATAAATCTCAGTTTGAACTAAATAATCCATTTGTAATCTTGCATATTCCACTGCTAATTCTGGTAAATCTTCTAATGGTACTGCGAAACCTAAACCAAATCCTTCTCCTCCCTCAATTTCAATTTGTTTAATCTGTTCTTTTATACTATTCAACCTATTTTGAATATTTCTACGTTGTGGATGAAATGCAGTTTGTTCACTACTTAGACCAGCCAATTCAGCTTCTAACAAAATTTCTTGTGATTTTATAGTACTTAAAGCTAGTAACATTGGTTCTGCTTCTAGTTCAATATTGAAAATTCCATGATTTGTCGAAAATTTTACTATAGTATCTTCCAAATTTTGCATTGAATCTTTAACCATTAGTAATCTATTTTCAATGAATAATTTTCTATTACTTGCATAATTTTGCATTAATTGCTGATTTGTATTGTCAAGTTGAATAATTAATTCAGTAGCAATATTTTGGGATAATTTTGGATCTTCAGTTGTTACTGTCAGAAATATCACCCCTTCTGGGGTTATTGTTGTGGCGATAACCTTATTCATACTTTCAATTGCACCTTTTTGTGTTTCAATATCCCATAAATCCCAAAGGTTAAATTTATCCATAACACTTAAAAGAATTGTTCTGCTTCTAATAATCGTAACCCATAATTCAGAAACTGCCCCTCCCCCCAAAATAGCCTTGCTTATACTTGAACTCATACCTTCACCTATTCCAGTGAATCCATATAAAAGTGGATCAAAATGTTCTTCAGGAGATAATATCATAGCTGATGATGTATATTGTTCAGGAATAATAAAAGAGATTATTAGAATCAATGTAGGTATCATAATAATATTAAAAAGGAATATATTTCGATTATTTTTTATTGAAGTTATTATATTTAGTAAATTAAGCTCATTCACCGGTTTCATCTAATCCTCCTTTATATATACCCCAAATTAAGGCAACAGTTAAAGCCCAATATGACCAAATTGCGAAATGTAAATGAACACTTAAAAATGTTGCTGGAATAAAAAATATTATCTGGGCAAAAAATAATGCTTTTACATAATAGATGATTTTTTTATTATGTTGATTTTTTATTTGTTTTTTTGAGTTATATAATAAAGTAATTGAAGAAATAATAATTCCCAAATAACTAAATAAACCAAATAAACCTGTTTCAGCAGCAATTTGAAGCCATATATTATGAGCTATATTGTAAATAACAGTATTTTCAGCATAAAAATGAGTTACTGATTCATGAAAATCACCAAAACCTATTCCGAAAATTGGACTCTTTATAATATTATCAATTCCGATTTTGATAAATTGAAGCCTACCATATAGAGACTCATCTCTAGATGAACCAAAATTAGATAAGGTTTCTAATCTGGAAATAAAATCTTGACCAAAAAAAATAAAGAATAAAATTATCAAAAATGATAAAATTATCCAGGTTAATTTCTTTTTTCTCTCGTTATATAAAACAATTAGAAATACACAAATTAAACCAAAAAAACCTCCGCGGGATAAACTTAAGATTATCCCAGCTATCAATAGAATTATCGAAATAATATAAAGAGATTTTAAAATTATCGATTTCGTTTTAACCAACATAAAATAGGAAATTATTAATACCGAATCTAAAACCATAGCAAAATAATTTGGATCTTCCATCCAACCTCTGGTTCGAACTGAAAACCCACCAAGTTTTTCAAGTTGAGCAATAAATGGATTTTTAATGAAAAAATATATCGATACAACAGAACCTACTACACAAGCAAGAATGATAGTATTAAATATAATTTCTATTGATTTTAAAGTATATTTCTTAATACACAATATTGTTATTTCAGTTATTAAAAAAAAATAAACTATAGCCTTCAATAAGTCATATACATCGATTTTTACCCTAATAAAATCAAAAGTAAATAATAGTGAAAACATTATTGCAATAATATAAATAGCAATAAATAAATGTAGTCTGCTCCAATGAATATTTTTCCAATTATTATGTAAATAATTAATAATCAGTAAGATCATTAATAATAGTAAAGACGGTTTAACTAACCGTCCAAATACTGCAGAAATACTTGAAAACAACAAAAAAAATAAGATAATAATTCCAATGATTTCTTCACTTAAAAGAATTGGTAAAAATAATAACCCTGGAATAATCATTAATATATAAAATAAAACACCTAATTGAATTTTAAAATAGAATATTGGAATTAAAATAATGAATCCAAAAACTGCTGATAAAAATCCTAATTTATTTACACAATATCTTTCATATAGAATTGCTCTAATATCTAATGGCTGTAACATTTTTAACTTGTATCACAAATTAAAGTTTTTAACAAATATATTATTTACAAAAAAATTGTAATCTGTTAGTATCAAAAAGCTGATTATGATAAAAATATGCTATATTATACCAAATTTAGTTTATGGAGGTGCTGAAAGATATATTATTGAAATATTAAAGTATTTTCTTCTTAATAAATTTCCTGTAGAATTATATTTACTTATAATTAAACCAAATTCCGAAAAAGATCTTCTCCAAGAAATACCGAGATCTATTAAAATTAAAACTTTAAATTTTAAATCCTTTAAATTTATCTCTTCATTGCTAGAAATTAATAAAGCATATAAGTTTGTAAAAAGTAATAATATCGATATTATTCATTCAAATCTTAATTTAGCTGATTTTATTAGTTGTTTAATTAAAAAAAGATGCCCACATTTAAAATTAATTTCCACAGAGCATAATACAAATCAATTTAGAATTAAAACATATAAAAGTGACATTATATCAAGATATAAAGATTTGTATAGATTGAAATATACTGATAAAGTTATTGCGATTTCAAAATCAGTTAGAAATTATCTTCTCGATCATACAAATTATTCTCCAGATAAAGTAGATATAATTTATCATGGTGTAGATATAAAAAAGTTTAATGCAACAAAATATAAAAGAATTATCTTATCAGATAATAACATAATTAATGTAGCACTGATTGGACGCATGGTTGAACAAAAAGGTCATTTATTCCTTTTAAATATTTTATCTAAACTTAATAAAAATATCATTGAAAAATATCATTTTTATTTTGCAGGGGATGGAATTTTTAGATCTTCAATAGAAAATAAAATAAGAGATTATAGACTCAATAATAATATCACTATTCTAGGAAATATTAATTGGATACCCCGATTAATTTATAATGTTGACGCAGTAATTATGCCATCTAGATGGGAAGGCTTCGGTATAGTAGCCATTGAAGCTGGTGCCTGTAAAAAGCCTGTAATAGCAAGTAATATTGATGGATTAAGAGAAATTGTAATTCATAATCAGACTGGATATTTAATTGATCCTACTAATGAATATAAATGGATATCTCTATTTATGAATATATCAAAACAACAACTTTTTAAAATGGGATTACAAGCATATAAAAGAATTATCAAACATTTTAGTATGGATAAAATGATGAACGAAACTTTTAAGATTTACCAAGAGATAAAATACAAAGATGGATATTAATCCCAATTTCAAGGAAATAAAATTAAGTGCAGTTTTAAATGGGATTGCACTCTTTATTAGAGCTTTATTAGGTGGAATAATAGCTTATATATTCGTCAATAGTTTAACAAAAACTGATTATGGATATCTCACATTAATAATTTCATTTTTGGCAGTATTAGAAGCTTTTGCTGATTTAGGCATAGGTGTATCAACATCAGTTTTTATAGCTAAAAGTATTTCTAGAAAAATTAATGTATTCTCTTGCATAATCTCTGGATTTGTTTTAAGAACTATCACAATATTAATAATATTCATCTTAATTTTCTTTTTCCCCAATTTTGTAGCTACTACTATATTAAATCAGCCAAATTTATCAAATTATATACATTATATAGCAATTGGTTTTATATTCTGTTCGTATTTATTGTTTTTTGGACGTATACTACAGGGTTTGCATTCATCTTCCTTACGTTCGATTGGTATTTTAAGTGATGTTATTCTTTATTTTACTTTTTCAATCTTCTTTGTAGTTATTTTAAATCAAGGTTTATTAGGTGTTATAACCAGTTATAATATCAGCAAAATAATTGCTTTTTCAGTTATTTTATTACTCCTTATTTATAGATTCAAAAAAATTAAATTAACATTATCCAAAAATTTATTTATTTTCAAAGATATAAAAAATATTTCAAAATATGCACTACCTTTATCTGTTACAACATTATCAGCTATTGTATTTATTCAATTACCAATTTTATTGCTTGGAAAATTCTCTAATCCTGAACAAATTGGATATTACGGTTTAGCATCAAAAATTGTTCTAATTTTAACAATTCCTTCTCAAGCAATTATTTTCTCAGTATCAACTGCTTTAACTCATTACAAAGAAAAATCCATTGATTCTGTTTCAATTAAAATTTCAAGACTTTTGGAAATCAGTTTTCTACTCTTTTTGCCACTAATGATTTATGTTTTTTTATCAGCAAATAGAATCATCATACTTCTAAATCCTGAATTTAATGAATCGATAATTATACTAAAAATCTTATCATTATTAATCTTGTTTAATTCATTAACAATTATTACCGGAGGGATATTAGGTTTTATCGGTCATGCAAAAATTGAAGCAATCAGTTATTTAATATCAACTACATTCTTGCTTATTTCAGGTTTATTTCTATTTAATAGATACAATATAATTGGAATGTCCTTGGCTGCAATTTTTGCATCAATGATTAATTGCACAATTAACTTAGTTTATCTTATAA
>LKUE01000117.1 GCA_001412365.1 Desulfuromonas sp. SDB
ATTACTGGAATCAAAAAAGGTACTTGCCCAGAACATGCATCAAAACTGGCAAGGATTTTAGACCGATTAGATGCAGCAAATAATTCACAAGATATGAATTTACCAGGTTTTAAATTACATTTGGTAAAAGAGAAAAAACAAAAAATATGGTCCGTCTGGGTTAATGAAAATTGGAGGGTTACCTTTTATTTTAAAGATGGAGATGCATATATAGTAGATTATCTTGATTATCATTAGAAAGAGGTGAATTATGATAACAAAAAGAAAACCCATTCATCCTGGAGTTATTCTAAAAGAAGAGGTTTTAATTCCTTTAGGATTTACAGTAACAGAATCCGCCAGGTATTTAGGTGTAACCAGAAAAACATTATCAGAACTTATCAACGAAAAATCATCTTTAAGTCCTGATATGGCGGTAAGAATTGCCAAAGCAACAAATACTTCTCCAGAAAGTTGGATGAAGATGCAAATTAAACTTGATCTTTGGAAAGCCGAAAATAAAAAGACAAAAGTAATTCCATTTCCAAAAAGTGATTCAAAAAATATTAATTATGTTGAAACCAAATAAAACCCATGTAACAGGAATTTTCTTGGACAAGACAGCACTTGATTTTACCGGTGATAAATTTCTGTCATTATATTATAATCTCTAGTTTCCATCTGTATCTTATATTTTTGGGGGAGAAGGATACTGGAACATTCCACCTACTGTTTGGGGTTGTAAAAATATCGATTGCTTTTCTCATTAATACTCCTAATCTTATGTTTTGAGGTGAATTCAAAAAAGGATAGAATAACATGTTGGGTAATTCATTAGTGAAAACCATTATCATAGTTATTATTGTCTATCTTGCTTCATTCCTCTTGCCTCTTATCTGGGGCAAAAAGAAAATACATTTAATTCCTTTCCTTATTGGTATTATCGGCATTGCTTTTCAATTAATTGTAAATCGAGATGAGAGTTTCAGCCAACTTGGATTTAGATTTTCCACATTAGATAAATATATTTGGGGATTCTTGACTGTAAGTAGCGTTTTAGCTGCGGTTTTATGGACAGGTTACACAACCGGTCTATTACGAGTTCGAGAAAAATTAGATATCAGAGGGTATAAAAAATTATCAGTAAATATTCTGCTTCAAATGGTTCTAAATACAGTTATTGCAATTTTCACTGAGGAGTTGGTTTTTCGAGGACTTATTCAGAGACAGCTTACCCAAGCAGTCTCACCAGTTATAGCCATTATAATTGCTTCGGCAATCTTTGGAATATGGCATATTCCTTTTGGAAAGTTTGTTCTCGGCTTGAACAAAAAACAGGTTTTTATGTATGCTCTTGGTTCGGGACTGGCGGGAGTTGTATTTGGTGTCTTCTACTATAAATCTGGGTCTTTGTTGATTTCTGGTTTTGTTCACGGAATATGGAATGGTACTGTTTATCCAATCTGGGGATTAGGTGATGGGTTTTCTGGCTTACTGAAAAGCAAAAATGAATCACTGTCTCATCCTGAATATGGAATAATAGGCATCATTGTGGTGTTTTTTGCGGTTCTAATTCTTTTAGGCATATTTTTATAAGGCGGAGGTTGAACGGCAGCATTTTAGCAGATTTATTTTTAGTTCAAGTAATTAACAGTTATATTGTCTAGCAGATAAAGTATATCAAGAAATAATAGCTATGATGTAAGATTCTCCGGTGTATGCAACTTACAAGTTTGTCATCGGTGAAATGGTGATGAAGTTGGAGTGTCTCAAGAAGATATACGAGTTTATCAGGAAGTAGTGGAGAAGACTCCCAGACAGAGTTTTATTGTAAATGACAAGCGGTAATCCCAGTAACATGGTAAA
>LKUE01000118.1 GCA_001412365.1 Desulfuromonas sp. SDB
GATACTTCCTTTGTCAGCTTTAATGCCAAAACAGATGTGGTGAGTTTTACCTGCTATGATTATTTAAAACTGCTGTCGAAATTCTCAGAAGCAAGGATGATGTTTGCTCTTCTGCAGGGATATCATCCGGGCTATTGTTTTGGATATATGGTACAGCAAACCGAATACTTATCGGGACTGAATTTAGATCATATCTGGAATACGGGCTGGTCACCGCTTGTAATTGATAAGACAGATCTGGAAATACTGAAATTCGAATGGCGGCAGCTTATCTACAGATTTATCAACTGGAATGGAGACCTGATTATCCAATCAGGTTTCAGAACAAATAACTTTTACACTCCTGAGTTTCGGATAATCATCTTTCGAGAACATCATGAATGGAGCAGTTATCAATGCAAAGTGTATGCTCGAACATATAGATTTTATAATCATATTTGCTGGCATCAAATTACCGATATGGATGTCGATACGAGAACGTCAGTTTATCAGGAAGATGAATATAATGAAATGGTGGCAGAGAGAGAAGATCTGCTTGCTGACTACTATTCCAATAATGATTGGTTGGAGCAAAATCCATTTAACTTTGAAGGGAGAACTTACAGTTTCACATTGAATCCGGAAGATTATCCTACCAGCGGCATTCAGAATGTTACTTTAAGAAAGGCAGTTCAATATACAGGGAATGCTATTCCATATAATATGTATCCCAAAGGTTTTTATGAATTGGGCGGAGAGGATACGGAGATATTTTCTGTTCTCAAAGCAGCTTTAATGCTGCATAATCTCACCTTAATATCCGAGCCAAATGGAACTATTAAACTTGCGAATAAAGATGAAATATCGAATGAGATTGTAACCATTGATCCTGCTGATGTTGTTGATTCTAAAAAGAAAAGACTGAATAGACCGAGTCCCGAAGTTTCTACATTGGATTGCCTGCTTGGTGATACAAATGCCATTAAAGAAGTCGTTACTGATTACTATGCTGATTTTTTAAGTCAAATTTGGGAGCTGACGGCTGTTATTGATAACCTCGCTAAATACTCATTATCACTATTCAATCAAATACAGATCAATGGCATATTGTATCGTATCACTGAAATCCAGCGAGATGCCAAAGCTGATGAATACAAGATCAAGGCATGGGAGTTATAATGCTGAGCTATGATGGATTTCGCATTATCAAAATAGCAGATGGGATAGTAGATGGCTACGTAGTGGAGAACGGTATTGTTGAATACGAGCCGGAAGTAAAATACCGAATAGAAAAGCAGAATGCCTTTGATCCTACTATTATAATAAGAAGAGAACCTTATCATGAAGAC
>LKUE01000119.1 GCA_001412365.1 Desulfuromonas sp. SDB
CTTTTCACCTTTCCCTCACGGTACTTGTTCACTATCGGTCACAGACGAGTATTTAGCCTTAGGAGATGGTCCTCCCAGATTCAAACAGGATTTCTCGTGTCCTGTCCTACTTGGGAACTTAAACGGAAAGACAACCACTTTTAATTTACAGGGCTGTCACCTTCTATGGCAGAACTTTCCAGAACGCTTCAACTAAGCAAGCTGTTTTATGACTTTCCGGACCAGTGTGGCCTGATCCATGTTTAAGTCCCACGACCCCGATTATGCAACGCGCCACCGCTTTAACACATAACCGGTTTAGGCATGTTTCCCGTTCGCTCGCCGCTACTTAGGAAATCGTTATTACTTTCTTTTCCTCAGGTTACTGAGATGTTTCAGTTCTCCTGGTTAGCTCTTCTAAAACTATGTGTTCATTTCAGAAGTATCTGGGCATAACCCCAGATAGGTTTTCCCATTCGGAAATCCCCGGATCATAGTTTGCTTGACAACTACCCGGGGCTTATCGCAGCCAGCCACGTCCTTCATCGCCTGTCTGTGCCTAGGCATCCACCAATTGCCCTTAATAACTTGACACACAAAACTGAACAATCAGCTTCTATATAGAATTATCAAAGAACAAAATATTCCTGTTAGCTAATTGCAATAACTTAATTACAATTTAGCAAGAAAAATGTTATTGAAAGAAAGGATGAATGTCAAGAGAAAATTTAATATTTTTTAAAATAATTTTTATAATTTTAATTTTTCTTTTTTCATATAAATATTACAATAGTTTTTCAAAACAATTAAGCTGATCAGATATATATTGATTTTTATTTAAACTAAATAATCAGGAAACATAGATGAAAGAAAAATTTATTGTCATAAGAAAAGCAAAAGTACACAATTTAAAAAGCATCAATTTAGATATTCCCCGAAATAAACTGGTGGTGATAACCGGTATTTCCGGTTCAGGAAAATCCTCACTTGCTTTTGATACAATCTATGCAGAAGGGCAGAGAAGATATGTGGAATCTCTGTCTTCATACGCCCGGCAATTTTTAGGGATAATGGAAAAACCGGATGCGGAACGAATTGACGGATTGTCTCCGGCTATCTCCATTGCCCAAAGAAAAATTGCCCGGAATCCACGATCTACTGTAGGAACCATAACTGAGATTTATGATTACCTGAGACTGCTTTACGCCAGGGTGGCTACTCCTCATTGCCCTCAATGCAAAAAACCAATCAAAGCCTACACCCAGAAAGAAATTATAGATGAAATATTCAAGATGCCCTTTGCCCAAAAAATAATGATCTTGGCTCCCATGGTTATCAACAAGCAGGGAAGCTTCCAGCGCCTGTTTAATAAATTAAGACGCAAGGGATATATACGGGTGTTAATTGACAATGAACTTTTCTTCTTAGAGGAAATTTCTTCACTTAAAAAAACGGCAAAACATGATATTTTTGTGGTGGTGGACAGACTGATCACTGGAGAGGAGTTATCCCGGCAAAGAGTTTCCGAATCAATTGAAACTGCTTTAAAAGAATCCGATTATATGGTTGCGGTAAGAGATGTAGATGCTCAAACAAATAATTTCTATGCCCTGAATCCAATTTGCCCCCAATGTCACCTGTCCCTTCCCTCTCCAGATCACCGCCTTTTTTCTTTTAACAGTCCGGAAGGAGCTTGTTCGGAATGCGGGGGATTAGGAACAAAAGTAGAAATTCTTCCCGAGTTATTAGCTCCCGACCAGGACATATCCCTGCTGGATGGGGCAATTATACCCTGGGGAACTTTGCAGGGAAAAATAGTTTTAACTAAAATGAAACAACTCAGTAATAAATTTAATTTCAAACTTTCTCAACCCTTCCACTCCATCCCCCCCCAGGCTCAACAAATTATATTCTGGGGGGAACCGGGTTTTTTCGAAGGATTAATTCCTAATTTAGAAAGACGCTACAAACAAACTGAATCCAATTGGATCCGCAGGGAAATTGAAAAATATATGTCCTTTTCTCCCTGCCCCTGTTGTCAAGGGAAGAGATTATCCGAGGAAGCTTTATCTTATAAAATAAACAATCAAAGTATTGCTGCTCTTTCCTCTCTTCCCGTAAATGAATTGCAAAAATTTTTCCTGGATCAGATCAAACTCAGTTCTTTTAATGAAAAAATAGCCAAGCCCATATTAAGAGAAATTAAAAACAGAATAAGATTTATGGTTGAAGTGGGACTTGATTACATTTCCCTGGACCGGAAGGTGGAGACTTTGTCGGGGGGAGAAGATCAGCGGGTCCATCTGGCTACTCAGATTGGAAGCGGATTAGTAGGGGTAACTTATGTGCTGGATGAACCTTCCATAGGACTCCATCCCCGGGATACCGGACGGTTATTGAAAACCCTGATTGAGTTAAGGGATATGGAAAACAACGTAATCGTGGTAGAACATGACCGGCAGATAATTGAAACTGCCGATCATATTATTGATCTGGGTCCCGGAGCCGGACGGACCGGAGGTAAAGTGGTGGCGGAAGGACCAGTAGAGCAGGTTAAAAAAGCGTCAACTCCCACTGGTATGTTTTTATCCCGCAAACAGCGGATTCACATCCCCCCCCAGAGAAGAACCGGAAATAATAAATATCTGGAAGTGATAGGAGCGCAGCAGAACAATTTAAAGACAATTGATGTAAAATTTCCTCTCAACACCTTCATCTGCATTACCGGGGTTTCCGGTTCAGGAAAAAGCTCTCTGCTGGAGGAAGTGGTGTATAAGGCTTTAAAAAAACACTTTTCTCCTCTGACCAATATCATGCCGGGAAAACACAAACACATCAAGGGACTGAGTCATCTGGACCGGGTTATCAACATAAATCAATCTCCCATCGGCAGAACTTCCCGATCAAATCCAGCTACCTATACCGGAATCTTTACCTCTATCCGGGAGCTCTTTGCCAACTTGCCCGAAAGTAAAGCCAGAGGATATAAGGTGGGAAGATTCAGTTTTAATGTAAAGGGGGGGCGATGTGAAAAATGTGAAGGACAGGGAAATATTAAAATTGAAATGCATTTCTTGCCCGATATTTACATAACCTGTGATCAGTGCAACGGTCAAAGATTTAATCAGGAAACATTGGAAATTTACTTTAAAAATAAAAATATTGCCGAAATTCTGGAAATGACGGTGACCGAAGCGGAGAAATTTTTCTCTCCATTCAAAGATATAACCAAAAAGCTTAACCTGCTTACGTCGGTGGGATTAGGCTATCTCCATTTAGGGCAGCCAGCTCCTCACTTATCCGGAGGCGAAGCCCAGCGGTTAAAATTGACCCGAGAGCTGTCCAAGGGAGGTTCGGGAAACACATTGTACATTTTAGATGAACCTACAACCGGTCTTCATTTTGCGGATATAAAAATTCTGCTGAAAGTTTTAAATCAGCTGGTGGACCGGGGTGATTCTCTGATCATTGTTGAACACAATATGGACATAATCAAATGTGCTGATTATATAATTGATTTAGGTCCGGAAGGGGGAGACAAAGGAGGAATGGTTGTTGCCACGGGCTCACCGGAAGAGGTGTCCCGCAACAACAAATCAATAACTGGCCGCTATCTAAGGGATGAACTTGGTTTAAACTAACCGATCAGATTATATTCTTTTTTTTATGTTAGCATTAGCATTGCCAATGGCGGCAACATCTCCAATTGATATTTCACCATTGTCTATGCGGAGATGAAATCCACACTTGGGATTTGTGCAAACCCAAGCTTTGTACTTAATGGTTGCACCCTCTCTTCCGTAATCTGATAAGGGAATTAAAACCCCGTTATCACAAATCAAACATTTTGGCCACTGCTCCACTTTGCACCTCCTCACTTAATGCAAGTTGAAAATCATCCGTTTTTTAAAATGTAACATATATATAATTAAAATTTCAATGTAAAAGATACCCGGTCTGCCGCCCCCAAGTATCCGTAAGAATAATGAACCGCATCAATGGAAAAGTAATTATCTCCGGACAAGGGCATCAGCACTCCCAATCCCAGAGAAAAGCCGCTCCAATCACCGGTGCGGTCGGAAGGGCTGTATCCCACCCTGGCTGAAAATCCTTTAAACGAAAAATCCAGTTCAGTGGGCATAATCATCAACTCCGCTCCCACTCCTGAATTAATCCGGTCAAAATCATCAATCCCTAAATCCCCGCTGAGAGTTAACCTCAGATAAGTAGATTGCAAATTTGCAGGAAGGACTAATGCCGCTCCGGTACGGAGTTCTGTGGGAGGCATATCCCGCTCATCAATAAATACAACTCCAGGTCCTACATTTTTAATTGCCGCTCCTAACCGGAAATAACTGGTGGGAAGCACCAGTACTCCTGCATCCACCGTAAAGGTCCGGGCAGTTTCATCCGCTAATTTACTCTGGATTCCCCTGAACGATCCCCCCACCATGAAAAAATCAGGGATAACTTCTCTTCCGTAAGAAAATATGACCATGGCATCATAGTTGGAAAATTCACCTAATTCCTGCCCGTTTTCATCTCTCTCCATATCTGTAGCGGTAAGTAAAGCTCCCCCGATTCCCAAAACCCCCAATGCTTTCATTCTGATTAAAAATGCCCCCGCCCCGTAATTGATATCTTCAAACAAATTGAGAAAAGATAAAGTTCCTCCCAGCGCATAAGTCTGAGCCAGTCCTGCCGGGTTCCAAAACATGCAGTTAGCATCATCCGCTACTGCGGTATATGCTCCTCCCAGCGCTACCGGTCTGGCACCTATACCGATTTTTAAAAAAGTACTGCCGGTAACTCCCGGAGTGGAACTGTATATTATTCCGGTTAGAGTCAAAAAAGATAGAATCAATACATATATTTTTCTTAAACTGATCATATTACCTGTCAATGAATAAAGGTTATTCTGCCAAAGTTCCTTTCTCCGGTGAACGGGGTCAATTCAATAATGTACAAGTACATTCCGCTGGACACTTCATCTCCGCTGTCGTTTCTGCCATCCCAGAAGGCTTCCCTGCCCATGGGATTAATCTCGGAGGGATCGTCCAGCACTCTGACCACCTCCCCGGCAATATTGAAAATTATAATTCTAAACGTTGGATACTGCCCTTCTGTTTTTCGTCCGATGGGCTGATATTTTATCCGGCAAAAATCTCCGGAAGACAGTTTTTTAAATGGATTGGGGTAGGAGAAAACTCTGCCCAAAAACACCGGTCCTGCTTCTAAATCCGCATGCATAACCATGCCCGGAGGGGAAATATTCAGCACTTTTATCCCGCTGGGAGTTCCATCCCACATGTAGGGGGATGGAAGTTCCCTGGTTCCCAACTGCATAGTATTATCAGAAAATAAATCTCCTGATTCTCCGTAAGTTTTGGTGGAAGGATCACCACTGGCTAACACCAGAGATACCAGTCGGTGTTCCTCATCATTGTTGTCCGGTTGAGATTCATCTACATGCCATACCGCTAACCCGTCATCAGGAAGAGCCACTTCGAAAAACCCGGTTTTGCTGCGGTTTTCCACCAGGAAATACTCCCCTTGACCGGGGCTTTGATCAGTCCAGTCAACTCCTCCCGGATTTCTCAGAATTCTCCAGACCTTAGGATATACCGGAGTGGCAGCACCATCAATGGTTGCCTGAATCATTTCATCGGGGACACCGGGGGTTTCTCTTTCCAATGAATCCGGATCTACCCATCCCATCAGCATTTTTAACCACAGGGAAGGATGGGCTGGCCTCATCCCCGGAGATTCACCGGAAAGACGGTTCCAACTTCCCGCATCCATCAGTTCAAATCTGCCGCACACATAGCTTCCCGAAGAAGTATTGTAAAGATCGGGAGCGCCCAGGACATGCAGAAATTCATGGCAAAAAACTCCTACCGTTATTAAATCCCCCTCATCAGTCATTTCCGGTTCCATGGAGTAAACTCCCAGAGTGCATCCCCGGGAAACAATGTAAGGGCAATCCGGATCATATTCCTGCCGTATAAGTTCACATAATTCCCGGGCATCGGCTTTATGGGACCAAACATCAGTGGTATCCCCGGTGGCTTCAGCTCCAGGTCCGGCATGAACCACAAATAAACCATGGGCTACATGATCACCGTCCTGATCCAATAAATTTAGATCAAACCCCCATGATTCCGCCAGATAAACTGCATCTCTTACCAGCATATAAACTCCTATGCTTTGATCCTGGGTGTAGGGATCGAAAATCCATTCCAATCCGTAGTAGTGAAGGGCATAAGTGGTGTGGGGATAATAACTCTGGACCCAATTAGTTACCGTACCCGTAACTGTAAACTGTCCGTAGCTTATTTCCTGATAAAAGGAATACATGCTTCCCGGATTGGAAGTTGAAAAAAGCAGCTGTTCATAATCTGAAGGAGTATGGTTCCAGGAATGAACTAAATCGGCATAATCAAATAAAATCACCCCGGTATGCAGTGTTGGAGGCGCTTTCCCCCCCTCGGTTAAGAGATTGTAGGAGGGCTGTTCAATATTAAAAATATGTCCGGGATAAGTAGTTCCGGTTGAAATAATTCTGCCCTGATCATCACATAAACCCGGTTTTGGCGGCATCACCGAAAAAGCGCTGTAATCACAAAGCAGAATAAGAAAAATTAAAAACATAAGCTAATTTTAAAATATTAAAACAAAAAGTCAAACTAAGAATATAAACTAAATACTCCTGGAAAAAAATGTTATAATTTCATCTAAAGTAAAATTACCATAGGGAGACATTATGATCTACTCAATAGTTTTTATAATTTTAATGCTTTGGTTTAACCTGTACTCCACTCCTGTTCCCGTAACCTCAGGAGTAGAAAACGATGTCATCGGAAGAATGTGTCAATTTTCCAACGGAAATATTTTGGCAGTGATTGAAAGAAATCCCGACTGGAATTCAGGAGATCTGTATTCAATCATATCTACTGATGATGGAAATACCTGGGGAACTCTGCATCCCGCAGTGATAAATTCAGGAAACCAGTCCACTTTTTCATTGATCAGCCTGCCCGGAGACACTTTCATGTTATTTTATGCATCCAATGAAGGGGGTGCTTATAAAATTTACCGGACTCAATCTACAGACGGCATTAACTGGATTCCCCAGGGGCAGATAAATTTAGGATGGCAGTCAGGGCAAAGTGTTTACGATCCCATTGTCATCAGGGAAAATGATAACTCCCTGACCATGACTTATATTGCGATGGGTTACGGAGCTTATGTGGCTCATCAACCATGGCAAGGACAGTGGGACAGCTTAAAAACCCAAGTTCAAGCCAATGCCTACCGGGCCAGAATTTGCCGACATGCTGACGGCACCTATATGGCTGCATACCACCGTAGAACCGGAAGCACCTATGAATACGATGTGTTCGTTAAAACATCTCCGGATAGATTAAACTGGTCAGGAGAAACCCAACTGACCACCAACAAAAATTCTCATGATCCATTCTGTGGAATCGCCCCTGATGGGGCTTACCTGGTTTTTTATGCAAAATACACAGTTGCTTACAATCTCTACTATCGGAGGGCTTATGTTCCCACCATTTGGGAAACCGAAGTCCCCATAACTTCAGATGCGGTAAACAACACTGAACCGTCTTTTTACAGCATGCCAAATTACCTCTATCTTATTTGGACTCACGCGGTGAACTATCAAACCGATAATGATATTTACTTTGAGAAAATATTTTATACCTGTTTGGGAGTTGAACATCCACCACATGAAAACACATCAATGAACTCCTCCGTAACAATTAGCCAAAAACACCAGACCATAACCATAAACTTCAGTTCATCCTGCCAGGGCAATTACCCTCTTAAGATATACAATATAAGCGGACAAATGATTTTTCAGGACAATATACAGGCGAATGGAACCGCCAATGTAACTTACGATCTTGGGCACCTTTCACCAAACATCTACTTTTTAAAACTGGGGACGGTGCATGACTCTATGGCATTTTCTACTATATATATAGTAGAATAGCAAATTAACCTTTTATTATGATAATTTGATATAAAATATCTTTTATTCAAATGAATACCAAGATATTGAAATTAATCTGAATTAAGTTAACAGATAATCTAATTGTATTTTTTATAAAACTTATTCGAGGTACTGGAATTTAAAACATTGCCGGCTAGTTTCTGTCCTCACTACGGCAAAATACAATCCAGCGGTTAAGGAATTTATCTGCCAGGCGTAAACCTCATTTTCACTGTTACCTCTGCCAATTAATCTTCCATCAACCGAAAAAATTCTCACCTGATAAGGAGCAGGGGCATTGAAGCTTATAAATTCATTACCAACCTGGTAATCCATAATAATATTCTGTGCTTCTACAACTTGAACCGGGTTTTCTTCTACCCCCATAATCGAGGTTTTAGCAGCATATATATTCCAGTAATTGTTTTTATCAGTTGCCCACGCCACCCAAATATCGTTGTTTAAGCTGGCAACATCCGGATCAATATCATTGTACTGATTACCGGTGATGTATTGGGGAACACTCCATCCATTGCTGTAATGAGAATAGTAAATATCATAATCACCATCCCGGTCGGACATCCAGGCAATCCAAGCTTTATTTTCCTGATCAACAGTTATCACTGGTTTGATATCATTTCCCGGGTCAGAAGTAATTGCCTGAGGAGAAGACCATCCCGCTGAATCCCTGTAGCAATAAAAAATATCCCCCTGATCATTAAGCCAGGAATACCAAACCAGCCAAATTTTTCCATCACTCCCTAAAGCAGCCTGGGGGCGGCAATGGTCAAACTGCCCAGTGGTTATCTGGAAATTTCCCTGCCAGGAACCGTCAAAATGATCTCCAAATATCTGGTAAAATCCCTGTTCAGATCTAGTCCAGAACACCCAAACTTCATTGTTTAAATCAACTATAACTACCGGATCAGTTTCATCTTGAGGGGTTAATGTTACTGCAGTTGAATTACTCCAAGCCCCTCCTCCCTGGGCATAAGAACAGTAAATATCTGCATTCCCGTTTCTAAAACTTCTAAACCCAACCCATACCCGGTCATCGCCTCCTGCTGCCAGAGAAGGCTGAACATCATGCCAATCTCCTAAAGGCAGGACATGCTGAGGAGTGGACCAGGTTCCATTATAATAATAACTGGTGTAAATATTGAAGTGTGTATAGTAACCAACGTAATCTCTGAAGCTTTGCCAGGCAACCCAAAGTCTTTGTTCACTGTCTTCAACCGCGGAAGCATAGAAATCGTAATACTCGTGCCAGCCGATTGATTCAGGCTGACTGAAACTTCCCTGGTCATGAAAACATCCAAATATATCCCCCCGGACAATTCTTCCGGAATCCCAGAAAAGCCAGAGTTTACTGTCTGCAATGACAGCGGAGGGATGGCCATTTACAAAACTACTGTTCTCCACCGGATATTCAGTCCAACTGGTATTTACTATATGTGAATAAACCGGTGAAGGACTTTCAGTTTGAAGTTTGGAATTGTCAGTAATTTTCAAGGAAGGATCACCTAAAATTAAAGTACCGGTAAACATAGAATAATTACCGGAGTGCCAATTTTTAAACGACTCCCCCAAAGTCAGCTGATTATTTAGATCCAGAAAAAAACCAGATAAACTGTTTATTCCGTACATCAGCTCACTGCTGGTGACTACCGCCAAGCTGTAGGAATTGGAAAACAAATACCAGTTGGCTAAATTATCTGTTTCAGTAAAACGTCCAGCCATACAACAGTTCAAAAAATAAAAAAAGACATGGGGATCAGTAAAAGGGATTTCAAAATTGAATACCGATCCTCCTCCAAACACATCACCCTGAAGGAAGAATGTATGCGCCCAGCAGGAGGAATGAGCTCCTAAGAACATGAAGTGATAGCCATTTAATAATCTCTGCTTGTAGTCAAAAGCGGTGGTTGTATTTTCATCGTTAATCATAGTGACATTGGAAAACAAATTACTCATGCCATGATCATGGGGATAGAACTGAACTTCATTGTAAACTAATCCTCGGTAGGGCAAGGTTAGATTTCCAATTCGGTACTGGTGGTTTCTTTGGAAATAGCTGTTGAGCAGATTAGATTGACTGCCGTAAGTTAATTGAGAACAGTAAAGACGCCCTACCCAGATTTCCGGCTGTGGATCTCCTGAGCCGGAAGAATGCTGATCAAAAATTCCGTTTTGGTCAACATCATTCCAGTAACCATCCAGATCTGAAAAATAAAGGTCTACCGGACAATTTTCCTGGTAATACCCCCCTTCCCACCAGGCTATAGGCAAATCTCCCACCATTATAGCTCCCACCATATCATGGGATAACTCTCCGATTAAAACATTCCGCAAATCCTGGGGAGTTCCACCGATAAATCTGTACAATACCGTACAGAATCCTTCATTGGACAGATCACTTATATATTGATTAAGGGAATTTTCTATAAGGGGATAAAGGCTGTCATTAACTATAACTGCAACTAAATTTGAATCCCTTCCAGTCCCGACAGTTAATCTTTTAACTTTAAAAGTCTGTAAGTTTTGTTTTTCAATATATTGCTGATAATCCGCAGGCAATCTATTTAAAGGATCGGTATATTTTAAAGGCATTAATTCAGATACAACAAATAAAAACAGGAAAACCACCATTTTTACTCCCTATTAAATTTTATTAATTGTAACTGAATTGATTGAAAAGATAAGTTAAAATTTCGGAACATCTAGATTTTAATCTCTCTGTAAGTCTTCCACCTCCCGATACCATTTAATCTTATCCCCAATCCAGGAGCGAAGTTTCCATTTAAAAGATTTGGCGGAATTTTGTAATTCTTCATTCAGCCTGTCTAATTTATCCAACACCTCCTGCTGATCTTGTCCATCCAGGTACTGTGGAATTAATTTTTTTCCTTTGTATAAATTTTCGGTAAAGGTTTTATAAAATCCCCAGTTATTACTCAGTAAACTTTTAATGTAACCGAGATTGATAAAATCTTCTTTTTCCTCATCAGAAAAATCATATTGCTTTAACAGTACAAAAGTATCTACCAGATCTTTTTTATTTATTTCCACTATCTGCATTTTTTCTAAAAGTAAATCTGCTAAACTGATTGTGGGATAATCAATGGTCAATCTTTTTTTAAAATCAATTACATGGCAAAACCTTAATTTATCAATAAAAATGTCGGAATGAAGTTCTTCAGTAGGATGATAAAAAATCCGTCTTTTATCTCCATGCAATCTCAGTACATTTTGATTTTCAACCCAGCCTAGGTCTAAAAACATATCCTGGAGTTTATAAATATCTGGGGACAGACATATAAAATCCAAATCAGTAAGGTAGCGAAGATTTTTATATTCAAGAGATCTGAAATCGGGACATTTAATTCTAAATGCCATCGAACCAATCAATCTAATATCTGCACAGTATTCTTTGGCAGAGGCTAACAGTTGATCTAGCAGTTGCTGAAATTTTTGTTCCTGTTTTTTTAATATCCCTTCGTTTAATACCAAAGGATCATCAATAAAGGGGATTTTATTTATATTTTGTCCAGTCATCAGCCTTCCACTTTCCAGTAATTTTCAATTTCTCCATGGTTAACTTCAACTATATAACCTCTTAAAATTCCCTCTCCATACTCCGAACCTGGGTTTACCACCGGAGTTTTACCAACCTTGTCATTGCCGTAAGATTCGTGTATATGACCATGTAAACCAATTAAAGGTTGATATTTCTCCAATGCTTTAGTGACCGCTTTTGATCCCACATGGACAAAATTAACCTGACCGGCAATGGTAACCGGTTTTCGGTTAGCATCCAGCTCAGGGGCTAAATCCAGCATGGTTCCATAGGGAGGAGCATGAAAATTAAAGATGGCTTGTGATGGATCTTTCAGCTTAGCTACAATTTTTTCAATTCTTTTAGCCATTCCTTTTTCACTGTCCTCTCTGGGGGTGTCCCAGGGAGTAGGATTCACATAGTCAAGACTAATAGTGGGAATGCCCAGAACATCTATCACTTCATCCAACGCCCATACCACCCCCTGGTTCTGATAAGATTTTATTACTTTATCCATCTCCCAATCATCGTCATTTCCCGGCATAACCACCACATCAACCTTATCTAAATCAATCTTATCAACTAAAAGATCCAGCCAATGTTGCAGTCTTTTCTTCATTTCCTCCAGCATTATTTTGTCAACTTTGCCTGGATCATCTTGTAATTCTCTAACCTTATCCATATCGCATTCCAGGGTATAAGCTCCGGCATCATGTATCCGGTTCTTGATATCTTCAATTTCCTGTTCTGTTTCCAAAGTCCAGTTTTTTCCAAAGTAAAAGGCGTTGTACTTCCCATTTTTCTTTTTAATTATAGGTACTAGAGATTTTCCAGTTAGATCACCACAAAGCAATAATGCCTGGACATTGTACATTTCAGGAATTTTAAGCCATTTCCTCCAAACACTTGAAGCTCCGTGGACGTCTACTGCAAAAAACAATCTTGACAATATATCCTCCTTCTATTCAGGCGGAATTTGTGAATAAATTTTACTTACATCAATTCCCTGTTGTTTATTTTTATTCTGCTGATAGAGGTAAACAATCAAGCCTATCAGCATGACTATAATTAAAGTAAACATTATCAGCGGTGAAAAATTTTTAAAGGATAAATAGATGAAAAACCATCCAACCATAAAAGTAAATGCTCCTAAAATCGTAATTAAAGGTATTTTAAATACTGACCACTTAGCTGGAGAACGTTCATAAATTTCTGGTTTATGATAGGGAAGAAGCATTGAGCTCAAACCGTAAGGCCAAAATATAAAAAACACAGTCAAAGTGAGAATGGAGAGGATTACATTAACGGATAAAGTCATCATAAATACTCCCAAAAAGCAAAACAACGCATTTAGATGAACTGCATTGGTGGGAGATCCTGTCCTCCGGTTAACTTTGGCTAGCGCTTTAGGAAAAGATTTATCCATGGACATGGCAAAAGCAAGCCTGGAATTCGCTAAAAATCCAGGTAGAATTGAATTGGCAAACCACAGTGCAATAGCCACAGAAACCAATAGACCAAACCATACATTTCTAGCCAAAGGCATGAAGTAGAAGGGTATGGATGGCTTAACCAATCCCCCCATAATTGATTTTAATACTTCAGGATGATTATCGTAAAGGAAGTCATAATAACTGATAAAATTCCCAAAAGCTTTGTACACTGAGAGGACAATTACCACATAAAAAATCCCAACAAAAAAAGTTCCTATCATAAATCCTCTGATCATGCTGGTTTTAGGGGTTTTAATTTCACCTCCTGCATAATTTATTATAGTTATGCTGGTGTATGCCCAAATCACTACAATCAAAGCACTTATGGTACTGCTCCAGGAAAATCCGCTGGTTTGATAACCCAGGCTTAATGCTTTTTCTTCAATCATGGAAAAAGCTCCAGCCCCCCAGGTGGCATCAAAAGCGGACTCAATACTGCCTATTCCTCCTGAAAAAAGAAACCATACTATGGCAATTAATGTTCCGATTAAGGGAAGAAAGAAAAGAATTCTCATGATTTTTTTAACTTTCCTAATACCCTTATAAGCAATTAACCAGAAAAAGATAACCCACAGAACTCCGCCTACAGTCTGCCATAATGAAGTCTGCATAGCTGATCCAATATTAGCTAACCAGGGAACTCCGCTGCTTAAGGCAGCAGTGGAAAAGCTCGAGCCGATTAATCCCACCACAATAAACCCTAATACTCCACTGGATATTCCATATCCAATAAATAACAGCCATGCGCTTATAAACCCCACTGTCGGACCTAATACTCTACTCACTGCTATATACAATCCTCCCGAACGGGGCATGGTAGCTGAGGTGATAGCAACTAGAAGGGTTATGGGAAAAAAGATGAACAAACCAATTAAAAAAGCCAATGGCAAGTTTGCTCCTGGAAAATCTGCAGCAGTAGATACTGAATAAAATATAACTCCGGATGCAGCAGGTCCGGCAACTACAAAAATGAAAACGTCAAACCAGGATAGTTCCCTTACCAGTCCTGAAGCTTTCCGGGTAAAAATAATGCCTTGTTCCTCGTTCATCTTATCCTCCCTTGTGACAACCATTTAATTTATATCTCATCATATCGTTACTTAAAACCAGAAGAATTAGGGAAACAATTCATTGTCAATATTTTATTATTTAGCCAGCAACTTATTGTAACATAAGACAACACAAAGTAAAATAATAATCATTAAAAAAACTAAAATTGCATTTATATAACATTATAAAGTAAGATACGGCATTTTTAATAAAATATTTTTTTCTTTTACCATAATAATCAGTAAACAAA
>LKUE01000120.1 GCA_001412365.1 Desulfuromonas sp. SDB
AAATGAAAAATTAAGAAATGAGAAATGAAGAAATGACTAATATGGATAGTTTTAAAATTTTAGGAGGCAATAAAATATCGGGGACATTTACTCCCCGGGGAAATAAAAATGCTGCACTGCCCATGATTGCGGCAAGTTTACTTACCGATGAGGAAGTGATAATCAGTAATGTTCCCCGGATTAGAGATGTCGTGTTTATGCTGGAGTTGATTGGTTCCTTGGGGGCAGAATGGTCCTGGCGGGAAGATCACCAGCTGAGGATTAAAGCATCCCGGATAACCACTACCGAACTTGATTCCAATTTATGTAAAAAAATCAGAGCTTCCATACTGTTAGCTGGACCGTTGTTGGCTCGATGCGGTGAGGTGAAAATCCCCCCTCCGGGAGGAGATGTGATCGGCAGGAGAAGACTGGACACCCATTTTCAGTCTTTTGCTAGCATGGGAATCAGTTGCCACATGGCAGGAAATTATTACTGTCTGAAAGCTGATCATGGTCTTCAACCTGCAGTAATATTTCTGGATGAACCCAGTGTTACCGGGACTGAAAATGCGTTAATGGCTTCTGCAGGTATAGCCGGGGAAGTAGTAATAAAGAATGCTGCTTCAGAACCTCATATCCAGGACCTGTGCACAATGCTCTCTTCTATGGGAGTTGCAATCACCGGGTCGGGTACAAATAATCTGGTGATAAAGGGGAATAAAGCACTTAAGGGAACAACAGTGAGGGTGTGTTCTGATCACATTGAAATTGGAAGTTTAATTGCATTGGCAGCTATAACTAAAAGTGATTTAACTATTGAACCGGTTAAACTGGAATATATTCATCCCATTGTTTTTCATTTTAAAAGACTGGGAATAGAAGTGCAAATAAATCAGAGTAAATTAACAGTGAGCAGTAATCAGAGTTTGGAAATTAAACCGGATATTGGAAATGCCATCCCCACTCTTGCCGATGGTCCCTGGCCCAGTTTTCCTGCTGACTTAACCAGTATTGCTCTGGTTATAGCCACTCAGGCTAAAGGGACAGTATTAATTTTTGAAAAGATGTTTGAAAGCAGGATGTTCTTTGTTGATAAGCTGGTCTCCATGGGGGCAAGAATCGTCCTCTGTGATCCTCACCGGGCAGTGGTGGTAGGTCCTTCCAAATTAAGCGCTCAACATCTGTCCAGCCCGGATATCCGGGCGGGAATGGCATTGTTGATTGCCGCTTCCATTGCCCAGGGTGAGAGTATAATTGACAATGCTCATCAGATTGACCGGGGGTATGAAAGTTTGGATGTGAGGTTGGCGGATTTGGGGCTGGATATTACCCGGGTTTAAGCCCCCCCACCCATCACATCATCCCCCAACACCCTAAACACAAACCACAGATAAACACAGAGCCCAGCCCATCACATCCCGACCCAACACAGAGCACACCACCCAACACCGGAATTGTTTACCACTAATTT
>LKUE01000121.1 GCA_001412365.1 Desulfuromonas sp. SDB
AAAATCCATTTTTTTATATGGTTTTGCCATTTATTTTTCCTCCTCACTATTAAATTTTCTTTGTTTATGTTTTTTAATTTCCTCTGAAAATCCCGATGCAAGAATACCTGTGGGTAATGCAAAAACACCAATACCCAAGATTGAAATAATCATCCCTAAAAATTTTCCTAGTGGTGTTACAGGATAAACATCACCATAACCCACTGTGGTTAAAGTGGACATACCCCACCACATAGAATCTAAGATACTTGAGAATTTATCTGGTTGTGCCGTATTTTCAACAAAATACATTACTGATGAAGAAAGAAATAACAATATTAATGTAAAAATTAATGCTATTATCAATTCTTCTTTTTTGTCTTTTATTACTGCTTTTACAATTTCAAAAGATTTTGAATATCTTCCCATTTTAAAAAGCCTGAACATTCTGAATAATCGTAATATCCTAATGAATCTTAGATCTATTGGAATAACCATTGGTATATAAAATGGAAGTATTGCAAATAAATCAATTAATGCCATACCCGAAAAAAAGAATTTAATTCTACCTTTGAATCTTCCATTGTATATTGGATTAGAAGTACAACTCCAAATTCTTAAAATGTATTCAATGGAAAATATAATAATTGAAATTAATTCAAAATAGTAGAATTGTGTTTCCCAACACGAATAAATACCTTTTTCTGTTTCAAGAACCACAGAAATTATATTTAAGATAATCAAGGTCATGATGAAAATATCAAAAATTCTACTAGTTTTATCTCCCGGTTCTGCTTTATCCAGAATCTCATAAAATCTTTTCTTTATCTTGGAATATAATTTCATATCTCAACCTTCAATTTTATTAATTATATACTATTTTTTGATAAATATTATTGCAAAATATTTATTTCCAAAAATTACTAATAAATCATTAATTAAATTTTTGAAAAATTTAATAATTAAAAGAATGGGCACAAAAACGAATAAATTGTCAAAATATATACTTCCTCAATAATTTTGTGATTTTCTTAAATTTCCCAATATTTCTATATTACTTTAATTCGTTATTTGGCAAATATCAGAAAAAATATTTAAAAAAAGTTAAAAAAATGCCTAAAAAGGCATCAAAAAGTTTGAGTTTTTAATAATTAAATATAGGAAAGAATGTTTTAGAAACAGATTAAAAAGAAAGGAGTAGGTATGAATAAAATCAGCTTGTTTTTCTCGAATGAAGGAATTGTTACTACAACACAAAAATGCCTAAGGAGGTATTTATGAAAAAAATTATTGATAGTAGAAGGAATTATAAAAATTCAAATGAAAAGGAGAATGGCTTGAGAAAAGAAAAGTGGGGTCGTCGCAAAACTGATAAGAAGAACTCTGTATATGAAAAGCCAAATGATTCAACAAGATCTGGGTACAGTAAGAAGAGATTTAACAGATTCCAACAGATTAAAAGGAGATTTGGTAAATACAGATATAAGGAATATTTGAGCGCCGAAGAAGCTGCAGAATATTTAGATATTGAATTATCTTACCTGTATAAGCTGACATCATGGAAGAAAATTAAACATTATAAACCTAATGGCAAGAAATTATATTTCCTAAAAGAAGATCTTGATAATTGGATATCATCAAATCCTGTAAAAACAGAAGATGAAATAGATTCTGAAGTTGCAGATTTACTTTTGGAAAAGAAGTTTGACAACCATAGTTATTGAATATCCATTATTTTTGGACACAGGTTTCATGGATAAAATTCAGATCAGGATAAGAAATGGTGATTTTCAAATTGGTGATCATAAATATATAAAAGAATTTTTTACCTCATATAACAATGGAATGAAGTTAAGATCAAAATTTGTGAAGGAATATAATTTGGGTTGTTGCTACAATAAACTAGGATTATTAGTATCGTTCAATCCAAATAAAATAATCTACGGACATAATTTAAAGAAAATTTCCTCATATAACCAATTTCTTGATGTCATAACATATGTTGAGAAAATTCTTAGTGAGCTTGGATTTGATTGCATAGATTTTTACGAAGCATTGGTAATACGAATTGATATGGATTTTTTTATTTATACAAAATTTAATTATTCATCGTATATTAAGTTATTCCAGCGTCTAACAGTTCCATATCAACGAAATATGGTTCACCGTGAAGATTATATTTACATTGGAACAAAGAATAGAGGAATCAGAGTTTATGTACCATTACGGAAATATCGTAGGAAAGACAAATGGACTGATCAAGATTTTGTAAATAATGGAATTGATCCATTGGCAAATATTATAAAGATTGAACCATTCTTTGATAAAGATTTTATAAATAGAAATCTGGGAATAGTCAAATTTGGTGATATGTTTCGCCCGGATATCATTGATTATTTGGAAACAAAATCAAAAGAATATATTGGAAATATTCTTAGAGAAAAAGATAAAAGTATGAAATTTGACAAAATAATTGATCAGCAAACTCCTAGTTGTATAGGGATTGCTGAACAAGCGAAATTATACAATCCCCAAAATCCAAAGAGTGAATTTTGGGATGTTATGAATGCATTCAGTTTACAAAAATTTTGCAGTGATAAAGAAGAATTCAAAAGGTGTTTAGAAATTTTAGGATATGGGCGACAGAGAATAAATGATCTTATAAAGAAATATCCTAAGTATCTTGAACTGTTGAATAGATACAATATTGAAACAGAACTTGGGGATGTGTATGAAGAGTTGAAACAATTTATTTTTGGCGATTTTGAAAGAGAAAATTTTGAGAAAAAAAGGAGTGTATAAAATGAAAGATAACAAGAGACAAGCGAAAACATTTGGAAAAGCAATTCGATATTTTTGTCTTCATTGTATGGGTTGTAGTGCAAGGGAAGTGAAAAAATGTTCAGCAACTGATTGTCCTTTATATCCATTTCGGTTTGGAACAAATCCAAATAGGAAAAAGAAGCAAATTTCTAAGGAACATCTGGACAAAATGAATGAAGCAAGATTGAAGTCAGAAAATATATCAGAAAATATTCAGTAGTACAGAGAAATTTCCATCAGGATAAGCCAGAAGACAATGATTTGGTATCTGTGTAAGGGTATAAATGTTTTTTGATTGTAGCATTGGAATTATAAAGAAATAATGACTCTTTAAATGATTGATTAGAAAAGAAATAAATTTTTGTTATCATAAATATATAGATAAAGGATAACATTTTATTTGGAGGGAGATATGAAGAGTAAATTCTTTGTAGCTATAATTCTTTTCTTATCATTTTTAGCCTTCTCTGGTGATACTTTAAATAGTGAGGTTTTGGAAAATGAAGAATTTTCCTTTAGGGGTGTAACCTGGGGGATGACCAGGGAACAAATCAAAAGAGTAGAGATACTGGATTTAGAAGATGAAGATGATTCTCACTTATTCTATCTACATGAATTACTTGGTGAGGATGTTGTTTTAATCTACGCTTTTAACAGAAGGGATGAAGTTATAACCATGGGTTATATGTTCATGGACAAATACAGAGATGGTGAAGAATATTTATTCGATTTGGTTGAACTACGGGATATGC
>LKUE01000122.1 GCA_001412365.1 Desulfuromonas sp. SDB
AAAATTTTTTTACCAACTATAGAAAAATGGAATATAACTTAAAATGAATTTACATCAAAATAAAGAACTACTAAAAGAATCTATCCAAAAAGCTGCAAATTCGCTGAATATGAGAGAAACCTTTGTTGAAAAAGATTTTTGGATAACTTTGATTTTAAATAATCTTTCAAATAGTAAGTATTCTGATATTTCTGTTTTTAAAGGAGGAACCTCACTTGCTAAAGGTTATAACTTAATTAAGCGTTTTTCTGAAGACATTGATATTGCGGTTAAAACTGATGATGTAAAATCAGGAAATAAAATGAAAAATATTATTCGGAAGATTGAGAAGGAAATAGCAAGAGATATAACTGAAATTCATGTTGATGGTGTTACCAGTAAAGGATCACGGTATAGAAAATCAGTTCACAAATACGATAGTATATATACAAATAACATAAATAATAAACTGATTATAGAAATAAATTCATTTGCCAATCCTTATCCATACAGTGATTGTCTTATTAAAAGTAAGATATATGATTTTTTAGATATAACTGGAAATATTGATATTATTCAGCAATATAATTTACAGCCTTTTAAAATCAATGTTCTGAATAAAGAACAAACTTTGTTGGAAAAAATGGTTTCCCTGATTAGGTTTTCTTTTGATGAAAAACCAGTTGAAAATATTTCAAATAAAATTAGACATTTTTATGATTTGTATTTTCTTGCCAATGATATTGATTGCATTTACTTCATTAAATCCGAGGATTTTAAAATTAAATTTAATCAATTATTAAATCATGACAAAGAATTATTTAGTGAACCACTGGGATGGCGAAAAAAATCAATTACTGTATCACCATTAATAACCGATTTTGATAATATCTGGAAAAAAATAAAATCTGCATATAAAACTGAAATATCTGCATTAGCTTATTCAGAAATACCTGATGAAGAAGAAGTAGCTAACTCGTTTAAATATCTGATAAAAAGAATTATTTAAACAATTTTATTTACAATATAATAAACGATGTTAATCAAACCCCATAATCCCGACTGGGCGGATCAATTCCAGTCAATTAAACAAATTCTGGAAACCAGTCTAACCGGTATTTCTATGGTAATTGAGCATGTGGGCAGTACCGCGGTAGAAGGATTGGGAGCCAAACCGATTATTGACATCGACATTACTTATGAAAACAAAAATGATTTTGAAAAGATCAAAACCAAACTGACTGAAATCGGATATTCACATCAGGGAAACCTGGGAATAACCGGTAGGGAAGCTTTTAAACGAGATAGAGTAATCATCCTGGAGGTGCTTGATGATATTGACCATCATCTATATGTCAGTCACCAGGAAGCAGTTGAATTCAAACGCCATATCATCTTCCGTGATTTCTTGAGAAAAAACAAATGGGCAAGAATTGAGTATGAAAACCTGAAAATGCGGATTGCTGATGAAACCAGACAGGATAGAAAGAAATACGCAGAATTAAAGGAAACCAGAGTCCGGGATTTTGTGGAGAAGATCCTTAAATTAGCTATAAAAGATTAGTTGTTTCTAAAAGCACCAATCGCTGATCAGGTTCAAATAGTTTTTTTTCAATTATCTTAATTTTAGAGTATTTTTTATGCTTGGGATTGGCGATGAAGATGTATTCTTCGGGGACAATAGCCGATGGTATTTTAAGCAGTAAATTCTGGTTAGATATCAGCCAGTTTGAACCGTAGTTAACCGTGGATGAATGGTAAGGTTTCATGTTCCATTTATCAGGGAGTTCAGCCCGGTCAACAGTATCTATTGATTTATCCGGAATTTCAATGGACAGCAATATTCTGCCGTTTAAATCAGTTATCGTATTGCAGTGAACTATAATTTCCAAGATACTCAATGAGCGGCTTTCCGCCAGATATAATGCAGGAAGCCCTTTCCGGTTCCAGCGTCCTCCTGTTATTTTAGCCCCGTATCCGCTTAGATCTTCAGCATATTTCTTCTTGGCGATCCTGTATAAAATCATCAGCTGAATCCGCTGTATTCAATTCTCAGCAGCTCATCTTTCACCAGATCCCGTCCCTTATGGGTATTCATGATATCCAGAGGCCGTTTATGGTTGAAATAGGGGTTTTCAGTATGCAGATATTCGTTCAGTCTTTCTTTATTTCCATCAAAAGCCTGCAGTCCGATCTTGTATATTTCCCCCAGTTCAATGAAAACCTCACTGAGGGCAGAGTTTAATTTTTTCTTGTTCTTAAATGTTCTCTGTAGTGTACTTAAGGAAACCGGAACAATCTGGGAAATTTCATTCAGGGACAAATCTGAATAGGAAATAAAATTTTTTGCATTCTGTACATTAAAATCATTGAACACTACCGATATCAACTCAGTTTCGTTGTTGATCTGATTGATCTTCTTTTTGGGGATTTTGTACATTTCATATAGATAATCGTATTCCATAAATACTCCTTATGATTAATGTCATTTGACCTGTATTATAAAGTCATATGCTAGTATTGTAAATGTTTTTATATTATTGTCTTAAACATCCTGGTTAGTTCTTGAAAAATACAATATGCTCATGTATTCTGGGGTCGGCATCAGCATAAGCTTGGCTCAGTGCTTTCCATAACTCCGGTTCTCCTTTATCCCTCTGGTGCTGGGCGGCAGTAGCCGCTAGATAAAGGATTCCCTTCCGGTAAACCAGCATCCCCCCACAACCGCCGAAATATGCCTAGTAGATGACTTCACCCTTACCATCCTCTACATCCACTGCTTCAATGAGGTAATTTTTAAATTTTCCATTTACCTAACCACAGATGAACACGGAAGAACACAGTAACCACAGCACCCCGGAGAGAATGGAACGCAGATTCACCTGCCGAAGTAAGGTTAAAAGGATGAAAGGATTGTTTCATGA
>LKUE01000123.1 GCA_001412365.1 Desulfuromonas sp. SDB
AAGTGTTTTGAAAAAAATAGAGGATATAATCCAACAACAACAGAACCTCGGTATCCAATGATGGGATATAATCTTGAGTTTGAGTACTTTTCGATAATTTTAAGCCATTTATATGTATGAAATATTGTTCCATGGTATGAAGAATCAACAATAGTATTCCATAATTGTTCATCGTCATCTGACGCAAATTTCAGGTCAACTTTCATTGTTATCCCTTCTCAATAAAATTTTAATCGCTCCTGATGTGAATTTGTCTGTTAGTGCTTCACCTAACCATAAAATAGTAATACCTGGTCTTCTTGCTTAATTATTTCTTCTCCATCATCAAATACCTTCTGCCGGTTGTCTACACTTCGCTAATTTTGTCAGGTTGGAATCAGCCAATCGGAAGAGTCATTCCAAAGTTGAAAATGCCCCTACGAACTTGCTTCTCCATTCCAATCCCATCTTGTCTTTTCCATCAGTTCATTTTTCCGATTTGTTCGCAGTAAAGGGATACTGTTTATGCATTACGCTCATGCAATGCACTAAATCCTTTTACTATAATCCTCCGGCGAGGGTAGCTTATGCTGCCCAAAGGATCCCATTAAAATCATCGCAGACGATCAGTCGCACTTCCGGGAGTCCTCACTCCTTCAAAGCCTCAATGTGATTTTAATATTCTAATGATTGGATAATCATATCATTGAGGGTGATGCCCTTTTACGGGATGATTTATTACAATAATAATAATAATAATAATATAGTATATATAATTATAAAATGTTATTTTGAATTAAGTTCATTTAAAATAGTTATTTTGTAAGCCTGATGAAAAGAGGTAAAAAATGATGAAACGGATTATATTTGGTATTTACTGATTTCATTGTGCATTGGCACTGTGAGCGCGGGCATGATTTATTTGGATGTTGTTGATACTCCAAATTCTGTTTATCCGGATGATATTGTTGAATTTGATATCACCTCTGATTTTGGGGCGGAACTAGATGGCATACTTCGAATGTTCTATAACCCACTGGAATTAGAAGTTATTTCAGGACCTCCGGCTGCATTCTTCGAGGGTTCGGGTATTTATAATCTAAATGTGTGCGATGGAAGTGGGTCGATATTAGTAAAAAAAAAAGTACTTAAATCAGGTCCAGCAGTTATAACCACCAAATTCGTTATGGAAGTGTGGGACGTAGATCATCTTATTATGAAGTATAGCGAGTCAATTGAGAAAAAAACTACGGTCTGTCTCCCCCAGTACCAGAATTTCCATCGCCGGCAATCCCTGCCATTGTTGTAGGGGGGCTGATCACTTTAGTCGCTGTAGAAAAAATATAAAAATTAAAAAATTTTACTAAATTAAAAAAAACACCGTCCACATCAAGGATATCTAATTGAGCTGATCAGAATTGAAAAAATCATGAGTATT
>LKUE01000124.1 GCA_001412365.1 Desulfuromonas sp. SDB
CTTTTTCAAGGAATTGGAAAAATAATGAATTTACACAAGAAACTTGACAGTACCCCAATAACCACAGTCCAACAGGTATCTCCGAAAGAATCTAAATAAAGTACATAAATATCACTTTTTCCTGCACCAAATGATTCTGTTAGTCCAACTAGTATATAATTCTTATTGTCAGATATGTTTAATCGAAAAGCTTCATCTTTCACAGATCCACCATAATATCTTGACCACATCTGGGTTTGAGGAAGCAGATACAGGGATAATAAAACTGTTATCTTTGAAACCAATAAAAAACTCATAAAGTTATTTTATCATTATTATAAATCATCTTAAAGCCTATTGTTGAAGATCAATGGGGAGATATTGCAAATTGAATAAAATTACAATTTATATTAAGATAATTTATTACAAAACAAACATTGATATGTTACAAAGAAACAAAAAGCATGTTACAAAAGCTTAAAAAATATGTTACAAAGAAACAAAAAGCATGTTACAAAGAAATTAAAATTAGTTATTACGAAAATATGAACAAAAATGAGATTATTAGAAAATTCATTTTAGAGAATGTTCAACAACATCCTGGTGATATTGCAAATGTTTTAGCTAAGAAGTTTAATTTTTCAAGGCAACATGCACATCGTTATCTAGCAAAAGAGGTTAAAAACGGAAATCTAATTAAAACAGGCCGTACAAGGTGGACTCAATATTTTCTATCAAGTGGAAATTATATAGAGTTTGCTGAGAAAATCAAATTAGGATTAGCAGAAGATAGAGTTTGGTCTCTTTATGTAAAGCCTATTGTAATATCATGTCCGGATAATATTTACCAAATTTGTTTTTATGGATTTACTGAAATATTTAATAATGCAATTGATCACTCAAATGGATCAGTAATATTCTCATCTATTGAGATAAAAAATGACACTCTATTTATCAAGATCATGGATGATGGAGTTGGAATATTTACTAAAATTCAAAAAGCACTCAATTTAGAATCTGTTAAGGAAGCGGTTTTACACTTAACCAAAGGTAAATTCACTACAGATCCATCGAAACATACTGGAGAAGGTATATTTTTTACATCTAGAATATTTGATAAGTTTTCAATACTTTCCAGTGATATGTATTACACATACAAAATTAATGATTGGTTCCTATCTCCAGAAAAAAACAATGAGCTTGAAAAAGGGACATTAATAACAATGCAGATATCATTAAAATCTGAAAGAACTATTGAAGAAATATTTAAGCAATATTCGGATAAAGAAATTGGTTTTGGAAAAACAATAGTAGCAGTAGCATTAAGTTCAGATCTAAATGATCCTCATGTTTCTAGATCACAGGCAAAACGACTTTTAATAGGTTTGGAAAAATTTAAAACAATTGTATTGGATTTCAAAGGTGTGAAATCAGTAGGACAAGCGTTTGTTGATGAGATTTTTAGAGTTTTTCAAAATGAATATCCGGATATCAATATTCTCTATGTAAATACTAATAAATCAGTAGAGACAATGATTAAAAGAGGGCTTGCTAGAATAGATGATTTTGCTTCTCACAAATGAATCTCACAGCTCAAGTCTTTGGATATTTTTTTTCTTTT
>LKUE01000125.1 GCA_001412365.1 Desulfuromonas sp. SDB
TCTTATTGGTTGCGGGGGAGGGATTTGAACCCCCGACCTCTGGGTTATGAGCCCAGCGAGCTACCACTGCTCCACCCCGCGATCTATTCTTGAGTTGTTAACGTAACAAAAATTTTTACATTTGTCAAGGGTGATTAATTAAAATTGCCTAAGTTTAAGCTTAATTTAAAATATTTATCAGGAGAAACTTATAAAAATGTGTCAACTTAATTGAAAAAGGGGGAAATATCAATTTTCCATGCGGTGGGTGGTCCTTACAATTTGATCATCAGCCGGGGGCTGGACCGGTTTGCCCATTCTTTTCAACCTATTCCCTGCCTCCCACAGCAATTCCCGGGTAAACTCCCAGGGAGTTAACCATTTATTTATTGGAATTATTTTCCCTTTTCTAATTGAATTTAATATTGATTTTTCATTATTATCTTCAACTTCTAGGTAAGAATAAGCAGTATTGAATTGAAACCAGGCATGGGTATCTGATCCTGCAATCAAGGGTATACCAAGCTTTTCCGCTAATTTTCTGGTTTTTAAATTAATATCCCAGAACCAGCTGGAAAAATGGGTGAGTTCTAAAGCGTCAGGTTTAAATTCCATATTATTTACAATCCAGGGTCCCAGCGAAGTTGATGAAGAAAGAAATGGATGAGGTACCACTACCACCGCCCCCTGCTGTTTTAGATTCTCAATATCATCCAAACTTACCTTGCTGGGAACATCTTCTATTCCATAAATCAACAGGTGTTTACCCATAAAATAAGTTTCAGTTGCAGTAACCAAAGTGATGCCCCGTTCTTTTGCATATTTCCATAATTTATCATTGTAAAAAACCATTCCATGGCAGGCAAAAGCCAGTGCATTGAATTTATAAAGCTTTGCCTGATTAATTATCCAATAAGGGTCTTTTAAACCCAAGGTCTGCTTTTCCAGGGGTTCATTCTTTAAATGTAAATGCAGATCAGCTTTTATCCACATTAACAAAATAATCCGGGGTGTACAGGTGGATTTTATTATTTTTTTGAATCATCATCAACTTCGATCCGCAGTAATTGAAATTTGCAGAATTTATATTGAGAAATTCTTTGGATTCTTTTTGAATTTCTGCCAGCACTTTTTCAGGGGTGGTAGATAAAATTCGGGCTAAGTCATCCAAGTCTCCATGCCAATGCCCCTGATGATTACAGATCTTATTAAAATCAATCTTTAAATCCCATAAACTTACCGAACTTCCGGTAATGGATTCAAATTCACCTGATATTAAAAATGAATTGCTGTACTGGTAGGTCATCTGAATTTCTTCAATACTCAGTGGAGATATTAAGGAAACCAGGATAAAGTCAAAATTATCAAAATCATAATCATAAAAGAGGACTTCAGGAAGATAAGGAAAAACCGATAATTTCTCCACACTCCAGATATTTAAAAAGTTTGCGAAAATTTCCACCACTGGCAGGATAATCTGCTTCAGATAAGGATCCATAGGTTTATCAACTTTTTTAGGAAGAGCTAGAATTTTCCAAAAACTATTTGCATTATCTTTTAATTCTATTAAGTCTCTGTTAATAGTGATATCAAGATAATATCCCCCTGTATCCAGCTCCAATCCTAAGTATACACACCCTAAATCTGGGATTCTATGATTATGGTCAGATAAATTTGCGGAAAAATTGATGAGGTTTTCCACTATTTCTTCCAGATCGTTTTTTTTAAGAAGATGCAATTGTAAAATTTTACAGTTGGGGAAAAAATTTGACAGAATTAAATTAATTCTGCTTTTTATTTCGTCTGACCACAGATTATCTGCTATGATATGCTCTCTTTTTTGGTGATTAGTTGATCTGGCTGGGGTGCAGGGATTTGAACCCCGATAGCATGATCCAGAGTCATGAGTCCTGCCATTGGACGACACCCCAGCATTGAATTTTCTATTATAATGACAATGGGTTAATTGTCAACAAACTATTTAATATTTTCACGATCTCACTAACCTGCCAATTCGATTCCACTTAATCCATCTCCAAAAGGGAATGCTTTTTTCCTGATCATCCTTGGTGGAAAAGGAAAAATATAAAATCAGGGGTCTGCCCCTTAATTCCTTTTCCGGCAACGGACCCCAAAATCTGGCATCATCAGAATTCTGACGGTTGTCCCCCATCACAAAATAATTACCTTCAGGGATAATCACCGGACCAAAATTATCTGCCAGCATTTGAAAAAATTCACGGTTGGACCTGGGTAAATCCGGATCGGTGAACCTCCGGTTAACCAGAAATTCAGATAACCATTCCATAAGTTCTCTGTTTTCCCAAGCCAGCTGATACTGTTCCCAAAATTGGGAATCAGCGGTATCCGCCCAGGAGGGTGGAGGGTAGGGTTCATAAGAAAACTTCACATAAGGTTCATCCAGCGCTCTGCCATTTACAAAAACCACACCTGATCTAATCATCACCGTGTCCTGGGGAAGGGCAATACACCTCTTTACAAAATCCCGCCCATCTAGGGGATAGCGGAAAACTACAATGTCCCCAATTTGGGGTTGGGAATACCCGGGAAGGTGGATATTCCAAAGTTCTTCATCTCCGACATGATAAGCCACCCTGGGACCGTAGGCTAATCTTTCCACAAATAATAAATCCCCCACCTTTAAAGTATCCACCATGCTGGGAGTGGGGATGCGGAAGGACTGGATTAAAACCATCCTCACAATTAATACAAAGTATACTGCCACCGCAATGGATTCAATCCATTCTCTTAATGAACTCATCTTGTCATGATCAATTCTTTTTCTTCTAAACCACATTTTATTTCCTGGTTAAACCAAAAAAGTACTGCATTTTATGGAGGATTGAAGTTCTATCATGCTGAGTCTGTTCATCATCCTGGGAAATACCGTCAGTAGTTTTTGTCTGTATTTCTTCTTTCCTCCTCGCCAGCATGCTGCTTAAATGCTCTGCAATTTTGGGATTTTTAATTAAAATTTGACCAAAAGCATTTTTATTTATAACAATTAATTCAACTTCAGTCAATGCTCTAACTGTAGCTGAACGTTTTTCTCCGGTCAACAAAGACATCTCCCCAACAATGGCTCCCTGGGACAATTCACCGATTTTCTGATAATTTCCCCATTTGTTCATCACTTCTACTGATAAATCACCTCTAACCACTACGAACATAGAAGATCCCAAATCATTCTGATGGATGATGATATCTCCCTTGCCGTAAACGGTCCTTTCCACACCCCGGGATAAAATTTCCAGATCTTCATCGGTAAGCGGCTTAAATAAGTCCACTTCTCGGAGAATATTGAATATATTTATATATCTGGTTTCATCATCGGCAGCAGAAGATTTATAATTTTTCAGAACCCTGATGGGGAAAGGTATTTCAATATCATTTCTTCTAAAAGCATACCAAATTCTAGTCCGCACATCATCAGCGGCATCATAAGCATCAGTGTAATCCCTGACCCAGAATTTCAAACAGTACCGGATGGAAAAATCCTGAAATTCCATTAACCAGCATTTAGGTTCAGGTTCTTTGCGGATATATCTTGAATCCTCAGCGGCGCTTTTCATTATCTTTTTTACAATAGCGGGAGAACTGTCATAAGCCACTCCCACTTCCACTTTTAACGCCTTCCAACGCTGGGGACGGGAATAATTTATAAGTCTGCTCGAACTTACCATGGAATTGGGGACAACCACAATATCATCTTCCCGGGTATGAATGGTAGTTGAACGCCAGGAAATATCCACCACCCATCCTTCATCATCTCCAACCTGTACCCAATCGCCATGCTTAAATGGTGAATCCATATTCAGAGCGATACCGGATAGAAGATTTCCCAATGTCTCCTGGAGGGCAAAACCTAAAATACCCGCCAAAACTGCCGAAGTAATGGAGATACCGGTCAGGGCAATATTGAAATGATAGTGAAGTATTCCCAGTATGAAAATTATCAATAACAGAAACTTAATTATATTTCTAAGCACTCCCGGTATTTTCTTTTTAGTCCGGGGATAGCTGAACCTTCCCGATAAAACCCAATCCACAAAATCCACTGCCAGATAAGCTAAAATAAATAAGACTATACCCCCCAGCAGTTTATGAAATCTCCATATAAAGGAATTTACAAATAAAAAGAAAATGCAAAACCACAGCCAGAAAAAGAAATTCAGCAGATGAAGGATAAATCTATTCTGGAGAAGAAATGCTCCCCGGGTATATCTGAATATCACTATACCCAAGCCAAACCATAATAAAATTACTACAATAATTTGAATAATTGAAACATCCAATATTAACTCACCTCAGTATACAAAATTTTTTAGTATTCATTCCCCGTTCATCAATACTCATCAAAAAATAAATGCCTGAGTGGGCAGGATTGAAATTATATAACTGACCTTGGCTGACATATTGATTATCAATAATTCTGCCGGACAGATCAGAAATAATCAACCGCTGATTTAGGGGGGATAATCCGGAGAAGCCGGAGATGTTTTCCATCAGCCAATCCCAGCAACTCTCCTCCCGGCTTGGAGTTGCCAGTTCTTCAATTCCCACTAAGGTAAAATAATCTACCACTGTACCCAGAGTATCTATTACCTCCACCACTATTTGAGTGCTATTAACCTGAATTCTGCAGTAATGATAGAAATCCCCTCCAAATCCGCTGACCAACGGTCCTCCCCCTCCCCCTGAAACCAACTGCTTTATACAGGAAATAGTATCGGGATAATTAATGCCGAAAAAATCGCTATTGTAAAGGTGCAAGTGTCCGCAGAAATCCATAATCACATTTCCATCCCTGAGCACTTTCCAGTAAGCATCTCTTTGGTCGGGATAATCGCCTAAATAATGACCGCTGCCGCCGTAAGGACCCCAAGCGTATTCATGCTGGGCGGCAAACCTTAAGGAAGAGGTACACTGATTGAGCTGATCAAACAGCCAAGCTCGCTGAACTTGATCAATTACCGAGGGATTGTAGTACAAATCGGAATCCAGGATGAAAAAGCAGGCATCTCCCCAGTTAAAACAATAAACCAGTTCCTGGTAGTAGGGAGATGGACCATTTTGAGGCATCATAAATTCATTTTTAAAAATCTTTTCTCCAAACGGCAAGTCATGATAATAGGTAAGGGCATCGTGATTGCCGATAACCATGTAGATAGGGGTGGAATAAGCCAGGGTATCCGTAGCTTGTTTCCAATTATCCCATTGCCACAACAGTTGAACTGAATCATCACTTCCGTACACCGCATCCCCCAGCAGCAGGACAAAATCCGGATTATCCTGAACTATCAGCAAAACCAGTTTTTTAAATATCTCCGGAGTAGGAGCAGACTGACCCCAGTTCTGTGGATCTCCGATAATCACAAAACTAAACTGCTGTCCGGGTAGAGCAGGAGTGTTGAATTCTCTATCCGGAATTTCTACAGTGTCATTGAAGTTGAAAACAGTTGCCGAATAATGGTAATGTCGGTAACCGGAAAGTCCGTATAAGACAATATTATGAAATGAATCAGAATCAGCTGTAAACAGAGAATCGGAATAAGGATATCCGGATAGTCCCCACCGTATAATTAACTGAGAGGATAAATCAGTTTCCACCGTTATAAATGCAGAATCCTCAAACACCGCATTTATCCGGGGTCCATGGACTACAGCTAAACCAAATATATAATTTGTTTGAATAATTATTAAAATTACGGTCAATACAGCATTTCTATGAATTTTTAATGCACTGCTTTTCATAATTTAAGATAATAACATAAATAATATATTTTAAGCTAATATTTTCTTAACTAAAAGTATTGATATCATTTGTTAATTCTCAAGTTAAATTTAAAAAATTTTTAATTC
>LKUE01000126.1 GCA_001412365.1 Desulfuromonas sp. SDB
ACATTGGCTAAAAAATAAATATCCAGGGGCTTGGTTACCACCAAAGCGTCTAATCCCCGCTCTAGCAGCTTAGCCTTGATTTGATTAATCTTAGTAGCTACCATTCAATCATCCCTCCTGGTTCCAGGTGAATTCTTATGGGCAAGCTATCCATATCCTGGGGAAGGTAAACACATCTGAAACCCAGATGAGGTGAGGGTATAGAGGGATAATGAATACCCCGGTAGGTTACTGAAGCCAAGTCTTTGGTATTCATATAGGAGCCCCCCCGGATAACTTTAACTATTGTTCCGAAGTATTCGCTTTGAGCGCTACTTCCGGGATAGGAGTTGTACCAGCTAGAGGTCCATTCAGCGACATTCCCTGCCATATCATAAACTCCCCAGGGGCTTGCTCCGAATGAACCGTACCACCCGATTAACTGAGGAATATCAAACCGCTGTTCAGCACTGCGGCAGTATTGATCATTCCAATCATCTCCCCAGGGGAAGGTCCTTAAATCCACTCCCCGGGCAGCCTTTTCCCATTGCTGTTCAGAGGGAATTTGTTTACCCAGCCACTGTGCATAAGCCCGGGCATCTTCATAGGAAACCCACCTCACCGGTTCATAAAGCCTGTATTCCGGACAAATTCCTCCAGGCCAGTCTCGAGGTGCAGGATGGCCAGTGGCATTGCAGAACAACTGGTACTGATAACAAGTTACCTCATATCTATCAATATAATATGCAGGTAAAAATACTTCATGGGTTGGGGATTCATCGGGAAAACTGTAGTCTGAACCCATTATAAAATAACCTTCGGGGATTAAAACCATTTCCCAAATATCCAAATAAGTTTCAGTTATAATTTCAAAATCACTAAAACGGTGAATTCTATTTTTTCTGACGATAATTTCTTTGGAGGTACAGGAAATTATCAACAAACAGGTAGTTAATATAATGTATAATTTTTTCATAAATATCTTTAAATTAAGGAAATAAAGGTGCTCCGCAATTCTCACAATACCATGCATCAGGCTGATTTTCAGCGCCGCATTTACTGCACTTTATTTTTGTTCCTTCTGTTTTCGGCTCCACATCTAAATTCACTTCGGAAGATTCAGAAGTTTTTTCTTGTTCAGGGGGTTGAAACACGCTGTCAAAAGTATCATCAAACTCTTCGGAAGGTTCTTCAGATGAATCTGCAAAACTTGGAATTAATGAATCTTCTTCTTCAGTATTTTCCTGAGGGGGAACAGATTCTTCTTCTTCTTCAGATCCAATACCATCAAATAAAGGAGGAGGATGAAGTATATCTTGTTCTGTTTGAGATGCTGGTATTTCAATTTCAGGTTTGGAAACTGCTTCTTCAATCACCCGGCTAAGACTGTTTTTCATATTCTGGAGTTCAGTTATTTTTTTGGTAATTTCCTCTTTGCTTGATTGAAATTCAGACTGTTGAATTTGATAACTGCTTTCATCTAATTCACCCACCATATTGCGTAAATTAAGTTCCTCCAGCTTCTCTTCAATTCCATTGTATTCGTTTTTTAGCATATTTTGTTTCATATTAATTTCTTCTATCTTACCCTGGACATCAGTGGTCATGCCTTGAAGTTTACTTTGCCAAACTGCAATCCGCTCTTGATAATCCTTTTTAACCCGTAGATATACATCTTCCTTTACTTCGTTTTTATGCTTTTCTACTTTCTCCAGAAGTTTTTTTAAACTATCAATCTGTGAAAGGATTTCATCAAAGCTGAGATCGCCTTCCATCATTTACTCCTTTTTTTTATTTTAAATAGCCATTATATCATTAATCAAGGTTAAAACAGCAAGTTTTTCTTGAATTTTTCCAAGTCGTATAGATATCATGGTTTTGTACATTAATTCCCTTGCCTTTTTAATATCAGTCTTACTCCAGTACCTGGTTTGGTAAGATAAGCGGTTGGCTAATTCCGGAGTGATGTAAACTCCCTGCTGAAGTAATTTTTTTTGAATAGCAAAACCATTTCCAAGCTCAATATGCGGTTTCACTGCATTTAACAAATTGAAGTATTTTGATAAAACCGCCAGGATTTCACCGGGGCGATGCCCCCAGTTTACCGCATTATCAAATGAGGCAAAGGAATCCTGATAATCGCGATTGGCAATATTATAGGATAAAATATCAATACTGTCCTGAGATGCCAGTATATCCGAAAGATTTAACCTGCCCCCACTATCGGCAACAATTGATAGTTGTTCCATAAGCAGATTTAATTCAGCAGCGGTGGAGGGACCGTAAAGATCAATTTTGCTGATTTGATCAGAGGATAAGGTTAAGTTATAGGATTCAGTCAGCTTCTGAATAAAATCCTTCCGTTGATTGGGAAAAGGGTCCAGAAATATTGCAGTTTGTGAGATTTCAGATAAACATTTTATTAAAGCGGGGGTTTTTCTGCTTTTTCTGAAGTTTTTACTTTCTCCTGAATCAGACAGGAAAACTACGCAATGAAGATCAGATGAGAATTCCAGGACAGGCAATTTATCTTGATAATTACGGTTTAACAATTTTTCAGTATTATAAACTAATATTATCTTTTTTTTTGAATCTACGGGGGGAGTGCTTATAGCTTCCAATAACCTGGAAAATGCATCTTTTTCATCTGCCCAAATCAGTATACGGTCAAACTGATGAGTTTTAGGGTTGATTAAGTTGTCAAACAGGTAATTGGTTACCTTTTTTTTAGCGGAAAAATCGGATCCAAGCAGTAAATATCTTTTAAATACCCCAATATTTGAAATTTGATTTATTAATTGATGGGGATAAGTGAATATTGTACTGTATTCAGACTTCATGCCTTAATATTAATACTATTTAAACTAATTGGTCAATAAAAGAATATTGAGGTTTTCGGGGCGAGAGGATTTGAACCTCCGACCTCCTGGTCCCGAACCAGGCGCGCTGCCGGACTGCGCTACGCCCCGAAATATTATTATAAAATTTATAAATTCAACCAGTTTATTTCTTTAAATCTGCTGAATTAATTTAGCAGAACAAATAATTTCCCGCCACTACTTAGTTACAGCTAATTTATATACTGTAGAGCCGTAAGTTGTGGACAATCTCAGGAAATATGAACCGCTGGTTAATTTTGACCCATCTACATTAACCTGATGAGTACCTGAATTAAACCATCCTTCAGCAATATTCAGCTGTTCTCTTCCCACCAGATCGTATAATTTCAAAGAAATATTTCCATCCACAGGGATAGAGAAATTTATCTGGTAGTTATTAATTCCACTGACAGGAGATGCCTGCAATACTAAATTGGAGCTTAAATTTGTTCCGATTTCTTCGGCAATACCCTGTTGATTACATACCACTGCTCCTACCGGCCAACCGTCATAAAAACCGTAATCACCAAGTTTTTCCCATCCGCCGGTATTAGTCCAAGCCCAGTCGCTCTTTCCGCTGTAATAAGAACCGGTATTAGCGGGAAAAGGAAAGACTCCGGATTCATAGGTAAATCCTACCAGCAGCCACATGTCCCCGCTGGCATTGACCGGTACATGATTTGTTCCCAGGTCAAATACATACCATTGGGAGTCGCCGGTCACTGTAAACGACATTTCTACTAAGGTATCACCGGGATTGGTAGAAGTGCTGTCTCCAAAGATATAGAATTTGGCATCGTTGGCTGGATTATTCCCTGCACCCAGCTGGAATATTATCTGTTCGATGTACTTGCCGCTGTGAGGACTTAATTCGGTGGGAGTAAATCTGGCTCCCATTCCCATCCATTCCGGGGGATCACCGTAGTTAAACCGGGTCTCCACCACTCCCCAATCCCAGTAAGTAACCGTATCGCATGAGCCGGTGGAAGTGGTGTCAATGGTGAAAACTGCATCACTTAAATCATAAATAGAAGAGGGATGACTATGATCGCGAACCCTGACCAGACATTGCGAGCTGGGAGTGTTGGGTATGGTCCAGGAGTAAGCATTGCTGCCGGTATTGGAGGTTAATTGAGTCCAGGTAGAACCATTGTTGGTACTGTAATGTACGTCAAAAGAACTGACATTGTTATCTGTCCAGGAAATGCTGTGAGATGAACCAACATACCAGGTTTCCCCTCCGTTGGGGGAGGTTACGGTGATGCTGGTATCCGGAGAACCGCCCTGCAAAGCTGCGTAGGCGTTTATTTTACCTGCACCCATCCACCCCTGGTTGTAGTAATAACAACTGCTCATGGCATCTGCTGAGTTGTACAAGCGTTGAATAATCTGTGCATTACTCTCTCCGGGAAATTCGCATCTGATCAATGTCACCAATCCGGCGGTGAGGGGAGTAGACATTGAAGTTCCGTCCATGTACTGATAACTTCCGTAAGGTACGGTGGAGTACATATTTACTCCGGGAGCGGAAATATCAATCCAGGTTCCATAATTGGAAAAACTGGCTTTTTGGTTGTTGGAGGCAGTTGCCGCTACCGCTACGCAATTGCTGCCGGCGGCAGGATAGTAGGTGGTGGAAGTGTTGTAATTTCCGGCTGCAGCCAGACAAACTACATCGTAGTTGTTGTAGGCATCGTTGATTGCATTTTGCACTGAAGAATTCGGAGAAGTGCCGCAAGTCCAGCTCATGGAGATGGCATCGGCACCATTTTGACTGGCAAAGTAAATTCCCTGTACTGCCTCGGATATGTAATATGAACGTACCCCCATTAAACCGATGTTGAATCCTATGGAAGCAATTCCTATTGAGTTGTTGCTTCTCGCCGCTGCTAAACCTGAGCAATGGGTTCCATGGTTATCTCCGGAACTGGGAGGAGTGGGATCATTGTCATTGTCCACATAGTCGTATCCGTTTACATAATTGCCGGTGAGATCAGCATGGTCTTTTTCACATCCGTCATCTACAATTGCGCAAATATGACTGTGGTTTCCGGTTTGTATATCCCATGCCTGAGTAGCATTGATATTGGGCAGAAACCATTGAGAACTGTAGTAGGGATCATTAGGGGTTAGCAGGGGCTGCCAGGGATTGATGGTTATCCGTTCAAATTTTAATTTTAAATCCAACTCGGCATATTCAACCCAGGGACTGGCATTTAACTGGGAAATACTGTTAACTGCACTTTGATCGTGGGCGGAGTGAAGTACATAGATCAAGTCGAGCTGGTAATCAACATTCCTGGAATGATCATATTCAGGAATGAGTTGATGATATTGGATAAAATTGTATTCAGATAAAATTTTATTTAAACCGGGATATGCGGAGACAACTTGATTTCCGGATAAACTCAGAATTTGTTCTCCTCTTAAATCACTTCTGAACTTCACAATAACATTACCGGGATTATGTTCAGGAACAGCCAGTAATGCAGAAGTAAGGAAAACAATCAGTAAACCTAGAATTATACTCTTGTTCATTTTTCCTCCTCTGATTGGTTTTACCATTAAAAGATATTTTTCTAGTGTAATTTTCTCATCTAAATAAAATTAAGTGTAAACTTACTTCAATGCTTGAAGTAAAACAACATTTATTTCCAATTTGACTTAGCTTGTATTAATTTATAACTTATTATTAATAATTTTAAAATACATTTTATGATAATTATGATAAATTTTTCGAAGCTAATCAGAACTGCTGTTTTTGCCGCAGGGTTAATAGTTATCCAGGTTTTACCAATCCATTCACAGGAGATGAGTTATGATTCTTATGAACATTCTTCTGAGGATATTTGGCGCCCCCAGTTTTACAGGGCGTTAGGCTATTTACAGGCAGATGAGCAGGATATCCACATCCCCCTATCCTCATCTAATTTCTGGTTATTAAAGTCTGTGCAGAAAATAATGGATAGCCCTTTATACAGTGTGGATTTTCTGCATTATTATGCCGATCAGTTGAATTCAGGTGATTTACATAAAATAATAGAAACCTGTATATCAGAATACAACCTTACCGTTGATTATCCACTTCCTGAAGATAATTCACTGCCAGGTATTTTTGTGCTTGCTTCAACTCAACTGGACTATTATTCCCAGGAATATTCAGAATCATTATGGAATTATACTCATGATCTGCTCAGGCATGATGATATCCTGGAAGATTTAGACCCCTACCAGGAATATTTAAATTCCTTAATCTATAAAGACACTGTTGAAATTTTCAAAAAATTAATATCAGAATTCGATATCACCCCTCTGTTTAAATCGGGTTTAATCACTCTATCCCTGTTATCAGTTGAACTTCCGGACACCCATTTAACCAGCTGCAGTTACAGTGAATGTCCAGTTCTTTATTACCTTCAAACTGACTATGGTCCAGTAATTATTGGATCCAGGAGATCAGATTGTTACAAACTATCCCGGGGAATAATTATAGATCTGGGCGGTGATGACTGCTATTATCTCGATCCCAGCATTAAATCAGTAATTTGTATTATTGACTGCCAGGGAGATGACCGCTACTTTGCACAGCAGGATTTTGCTCCAGCCGGCAGTTTTTTGGGAGTTTCAGTAATAATTGACAGTTCAGGCAACGATTTATACCGAGGAAATTACATTGCCCTGGGCTCATCTATCCTGGGAATATCCATCCTGCAGGATCTGCAAGGTGATGACATCTACCTGGGGTCAGTGGGATCATGCGGAGCAGGAGGTTATGGTTTAGGTTTATTAATGGACCATTGCGGTAATGATGTCTATATTTCCCAGGCTAATTCCCAAGGCATGGCCGGAGTGTACGGTATAGGAATTCTGTGGGATTCAACCGGGAATGATCAATATTCCTGCACCGGCCTCTATCCTGACCGGTTAAGATTTAACCAGCGGTATCTTTCCTTCGGTCAGGGATTTTCCATAGGATTTCGTCCGGAATTGCCCGGAGGATTCGGTATTTTAATAGATCAAGGGGGTAATGATAACTATGCTGCCGATGTATTTGCCCAGGGTGCAGCATACTGGTACGGTTTTGGAGGTATTTTAGAGGGAGGGGGAAATGATATCTACACTGCTTCCCAATACACCCAGGCTTCCGGAGTGCATCTGGCTGTGGGAACTATTCTGGAAATTGACGGTAATGATCTTTACTACAGCAAATCAGTATCCCAGGGCTGCGGTCATGATTTAGCTGCAGGTATTTTAATTGATCAGGGAGGTAATGATCAATACCTGGCTCAAGATTTAGCTCAAGGAGCGGGAAATGCCAATTCCTGGAGTATATTCATTGACGCTGCGGGTAAAGACTTTTATCAAGTACATAATAATTCAAATACCCGGGGATGGTCGGATATCAGAAGGGGCTATAGAGGATCAAGCATTTTCCTGGATTTGCGGGACCAGGATCAATACATCGGACCAGGTCAAAACAACACCATTATTTTACGGTCTACCTTTGGGGCTTTTATTGACATGGAAGACAGTTTATGATCACTATACTTCTCTTTCTGTTGTTGTCAGGTAGTCCCCCGGAATTATCTTATTTGGACAGCTTGTTTATCAGAGCATCGGTGGGAAGAATTGATTATCTTGAGCTAAATGAACCAGCCAGAGAATCTCTGGCAAATTTTCCGGAAGACAGTATCGGCAGATATTTAATAAATAAATTTTCAGGATGTTCCGCCAGGGAATTCCACAGTTTGGTGGAAATATTTAAAAAAATGGAGACCAGGGGCAGAACCAGTTTAGTTCAAGGCTTACATTCAGAAGATATGGATATCAAGCTTGCTTCTATCTATACTGCCGGGGAGATTAAAGATACCTTTTTAATTTCACAATGTATTTCTCTGGTAAATGACAGCAATTACCAAGTTAGAGCAAATATTGCCCGGATATTGTACATCCTCGATGATTCCCTGGCTTTATACAATTTGATCAAACTGGTAAATGATTCAGTATTCACAGTTAAATTATATGCTTTAATTTCACTGGCAAAAATCGGCATTCCCCTGGACTGCCAATTACCTTGGTTCATTCACTGTATTGAAGATTCCAATGTGGTAGTTAGAGCGACTATGGCTGAAATAATTTCAAAATTAAACCAGGAGGGCATAGATCAGATTATTCAGCTATATCCGAATCTTGATTCCATTTCAAAATTATCAGTGATCTGCGGATTAGCTTCAAATCCGTTGCAGTGTTCCCAGAACTTCATTCAAGACAGTCTGGAAAGTTTTGATCCCTATCAACGGGCAGCTGTTTACCAAAGCTGGTTTAACCTATCTGCAGAAAGTATTGACTCCTCAAGGATAGTACTACCATCCTGGAATAAAATACTTCAGCAAGAATCGTATCCGCCATTAAAAAATTATTTACAGTACATAATTGACCAGGAATCCCTGTGATCTTTGATTTACTCATTAAAAATGCGATAATATTTCCTGAATCTGAATTAAAGGACATATATATAAAATCCGGAAAATTTGATCAAATAGAACCATCGGGGAAAAAAACCAGCTATCCTGCCTTATCCATACTGAACCTCCGGGAAAAAACGTTAATTCCAGCATTTACTGATGCCCATACCCATTTTTTTCAATGGTCCCTGGGAAGAATCCAGGTTTCTCTTGAACAAGTTGAAAGTTATGATGATGCCTTGAATAAAATTTCCGCTTATCTCAGTTTGAACCCGGATACACCGGCAGTTATCGCCACTGATTTTGATCAGTACAGATGGATTAAACCAATTCTGCCCAGTAAAAAGGATCTAGATAAAATATCCACCAGTTGTCCCATTGTGATGAGAAGAATATGCGGTCATCTTGCCGTTTTTAACTCCCCTGCCCTCAAAAAAATTGAAAACCTGGTAGATAAAAGATTTATTGATTTTAAAGAGGGGATAGTGGTGGAAGATCCAGTGTTAAAAATTTACAATTACTTTCCCCCATCACCAGAGATGATCAATCAAGCATTGCAGTCAGCTCAGCAGGAATGTTTCCGGCAGGGTATTTCAGCAGTAGGTGAAATAACTTCATCTTTGGGGAGAAAAATAATAGCCAGGGCTAGTCATCAACATCAACTTAAAGTAAAATTTAGATTATCGGTTAACCAGCAGGATTTTAAAAACTTGCAGCAGGGGGGCTTTTACCCCAGTTTAGGAGATGATCCGGTCTCGCTGAGAGCGTTGAAGATTTTTCTGGACGGATCCATCGGAGGGAAAACTGCTGCAGTCAGTTTTGTCTATAAGGATGCGCCTGCCTCAGCTAGACGGGGAATTTTGCTTATGGAGCAGAATGAGTTAGGTGAATTATTGAAATCTGCTCTAAACGATCATTGGAAAATTTGGATTCACGCAATTGGAGACAGGGCGATAGATTTAATATTATCCTCAGCTAAAAAATTACATTTAAAAAATACTGAGAATATCCGCATTGAACATTTTGAATTGCCTTCTCCGGAGGCAATTGACCAAGTTGCAGACATGGGCATTCAGCTTTGTGTACAACCAAATTTCATCAACAACTGGTCATTTCCCGGACAGCTATATCAACAGGTCCTCCCTGATGAAATATACAGGTTTAACAATCCCCTTAAAGAAATATTAAACCGGAAATGCAATTTTTGTTTTGGCAGCGACAATATGCCCGTCAATCCATTTTACGGCATCCAGGGTACCGTAAATTCCCCCCTTCCCGTCCAGCGACTCAGTTTAACCGAGGCAATCAAACGTTATACTTTTCATTCAGCCAGATGTCTGGGGGATACTAACCGGGGTAAAATTATTCCTGGATTTCAAGCAGATATTGCGGTATTAAACCAATTTCCTGATGAAAACAATTTACTGCAAATTGAAGTTGAACAGATGTATATTGACGGGGAGAAAGTTTATGACCCTTATGGAGAAAGCTGATGTCAATTTTAGCTTTAGATTTTGGGGGAACCAAAATCAAATACGGGCTGATTGAAAAGGATTATCTCCAATTTCAGGATAATTCCATAACCACTCCCTCCGGAGGACAATTCAGCCAAACGGTGGAAGCTCTGGATGAATTATTTCAGAAATTTTCTGAGGTTAAAGCAGTGGGAATTGGTTTTCCGGGGATAGTGGATTTTAAAAAACAAACTGTGAGATTTTCTCCAAATACCAGTGAATGGGAAGGAAAGAATATCAGCAGGGTACTCCGGGAAAAGTGGAATGTTCCGGTAGTGGTAGACAATGATGCCAATCTGTTCACCTATGCGGAAAGTAAAATTGGAGCTGGGCAAAAATGCTCCCATGTTTTGGGAATTACCCTGGGAACTGGAGTTGGTTCAGGAGTAGTAATAAATAATGAAATATACCGGGGGGTTAATGGAGCAGCCGGTGAATTAGGTCATACCGTTGTTGTTCCCGAAGGTCCGCTATGTTCCTGCGGGCGGAGGGGCTGTTTGGAGAGTTTAGTGGGGAAAAAAGCGATGCAGAGAGATTTAGCTGGATATATACAGCAGGGGATTGCCACCTCCTGTTCAAAATCCTGTAGTCCTGAGGAAATATACAATCAGGGATTAAAAGGGGATCTGGTTGCCCTGGAAATATTCAGAAAATTGAGCATTTACCTGGGAATAGCCCTGGCTAATGCAGTAAATTTCTTTGATTTCGACGGGATTGTTCTGGGAGGAGGAATATCCTCAGCTTACCGCTTATTTATTGAAGATTTAAAATTCCATTTCAAGCATCATTTAATCAACTTCTCCCAGCGACAGATAAAAATTTATCCTTCCCAGTTGAAATCCCGGGCAGCACTTATCGGTGCTGGATTACTTGCTGAAAAACTTCGGTAGAGTAAAATTTTATGTGTAAATATTTCTGGCAGGAAAGAGAAAAGGTGCTTATCCTAACTAAAAGGAT
>LKUE01000127.1 GCA_001412365.1 Desulfuromonas sp. SDB
AAATTTTTTTTGTTTTGGAATGTTCATCAAATATCATGTATAGGATTGTTCTTGTCAAAATGGTTCCAACATATTTATTATTTTATTGGATTCGGTTGCAATAGAGTGTTTTACGTATATATACATCATTTAATTTATGAGTGACTATCTATATAGTTGTAAATTTTATGGTGTGTGCAAACTTCATAATATTTTTTTGATATTTTCCCTGTCACATCAAGCGCAGTCGGTTGCACTTTATGAATCAATGCTTCCCGAATGATGATACGTTGATAATTACTATTGGCCAGGGGAACTTTACCTGTATAAAATTTCATACTTTCATCATCTCCTGACGGATATGTGAAGATTTGCAGGTTTATTTCTTTGGCAAGTTTGTTGAATCCATCTTCGTTGAGCTCGATTCCGTTGACATTATACCGGAAATAAGATTCATCTGTATCTGTTTCAGCAATTTCTACGGATTCATTTTCAAAGACAAATAAATTAAACAAATCATTTTGACTTTTAAATATTTTTCGCAGTATTTTATCGCAGCTGGACAGACGATCCGCCTGATTAATAGCCGGAGAAATCATTATTCGGGAATCACCGTCAAATAAAAAAGACGGCGGCCCCTGGCAATAACAGATTCCGATTCCCAGTTCCAGAACGGGAAGATTATTTTCTTTATTTTTTTCATTATAATTGCGTACAATTTGCAGCATTTTTATTGCTAATCCGCATGCGCGGGCCACGCTGTAGTTCACTTGTGCGGCGTCTTCTTTTTCGAAGATGGACAAGATGATAGCGTCACCTTCAATAAATACCTTTGCTGCTCCATAATCAGCAAGAACAGCAGAAATAGGATCAAAAAAATTCAGACTGAAATGCGAAGCCACATTTAATCCCCTGTTCCTCATTGTATGATTAATAATCATTGATCCGCGAATATCCGCCTTGATTATAACATGATTAGCAATCGCTTTTTCTTCTTTGATCTTTTCATCCGGAAGCAAAAACTCAAAGAGTGAGTGGTTTTCCCGTGATAATAAAATAATATTTTCTTCTGTTGCCAGATTTATGGAATCCATTGCGTCCTTAATAACACGAAAATTGCAAATGTCCCGATGATAACGGGAGAATTGCTTTAAAAACATCAGTAAATACTGTTTTTTTTCTTTAGCGGAAGTTTTGTTGATCAGTTTTATAGTCTCCTGAAGCGGCGTAAAGGAGAAATCCTGACTGTAAGAAGATTTAAGGCGCTTTTGTTGATAGATAATCGATATTCTTGACCAGAAATCCACAAGAAATTCTCTTATCTGCCGCGGTACCATTGGCGGACAGTATCTGCTATATACTGATTTCATTTCAAAGGCCGCAATGATTTGTTTAAGCAGATGAGATTTTTTAAATTTGCGGTACAAAATATTGAGCAATTTACGCTGGGTTTTTATTTGTTCTTTAATTTTTCGAAGAGCATCTTTTGATTCTTTTGCCTTCTTGGCATTTTTGTAGAGTTCCTGCGAATCAAAATAGTTGAACAAGCGGTCAATATTACTTGGCTCCATTATCCATGGATCAAGCAAGTTTTCCATGGCATGAATGAAAAGATTGTCTTTCTTATTATTGAGTTTATTCGCCTGTGTAATACTCTCGCTTCCAAAGTTATTCTGCCCTAAATCAGTTTTACCAAGCAGCTCATGGATTATCAATTTGATGCTTGTGTAGTTGTCCGGATCTTCCGATCTCTGTCCTAAAAGTACATACTCTTCAATCAGAAGAAAATCGTCGGTAGGATTGTTTGTATGAAGGATAGGATTAATAAGATAATTGTCCGGTAAAATTTTTTCGGCAGGGAAATTTGCTTCTCTCATGTTTCTAAGTTTTCTTACCTGAATATCATTCAGAAGATCAAAAAGCTCCTTCCCTGCAAGGCGAATGATTTGATTCCGGTGAAGTTTTATATCCGCCAGTTTATCCGTAATTAAGAAAACTTCATTTTGATCATATCTTTGGGATAATTGATACTTTCTAACAAGAGGTTCAAAATGCGTAAGTATTGATCTATATTGATTTTTAATTTCTTCTAAAAACAATT
>LKUE01000128.1 GCA_001412365.1 Desulfuromonas sp. SDB
TTTAGCAAGAGGTATAAAAAATATAACCGTGATTTACTAAAGTTTTACTAGGGAATTTCTAGGTATTTAACAATATTACCCCTTAGTTGAAAATCAAGCTTTGAGTTAACCCAGTACAGGGGTTAACCATTAACTTCTCTTAAATGACCGGTGGCAATTAATTCCCGATTATTTGATTACAGCTGGTATTGTATTTATTCCAGTTAGGGCAATTTCAATTTTAGGTTTAAACAATTCAGAAATTTTAACTCAAATTAAAATATTACTCGACGCGCCATCTGATATCGGCTGGCATAAGCATCCCGTTCCAGTGAACTTACAATTACTCCCCGGTTACGGTAAGAGGAAGAATGAATAAATCTGCCCCCCCCGATATATATGCCCACATGTTTTGGATCGTAGAAAATTAATAAATCCCCAGGTTCTAAATCCTGTTTCTCTATCTCCTGACCTGCTGTCTCCAAACCGGTCACTGTTCTGGGAAGATCTATTCCATGATCTCCGAAAACACGGTAAACCAAACCGCTGCAGTCAAAACCAGATCGGTCTATTCCGCCGTACACATAGGGTGTTCCCAGATAAGATAATGCAGAATTCAAGATGCTGTTGATCAATTCAGATTTTTCCGAAGGTACTTCAACAACCTCTTCGGTAAATTCATGAGTCTCCTCAATGATATCCAACTCCGAAGCTAAGGGGGGGGGAAGGTATTTTGAAAATTCAAAAACAGCTGGTTTTTGCTGTTTATGTTCATCGGGAATATCAACTGTTGAAGTAGGTCTGGTGTAAGTGGTGGTAGTGGTAGTGGTATAGGTAGGGGGAGGATAATGACCGGGAATAGCCAACCGCTGACCTTCCCGAATAAAATCTGAACTTAAGTTATTTGCAGATTTTATCTGAGAAACACTTACTCCGAATTTATCTGCAATACCGGATAGTGTTTCACCCCATTGAACCACATAAAGATCACCGGATTGAGTCTGACCAGGTATAGTCAAACGCTGCCCTTCTCTGATGAAATCAGAGCTGAGATTATTAGCTCTTTTTAACGATTCTACCGTAGTGCCATAACGCTGGGCAATTGAAGTTAAAGTTTCTCCGCTGGATACAGTATGAGTGGTTGCATTGACCATCGCTGGCATAAAAAAACCCACCAGGGCAACTATGATTAAACAAAATGCTAAACTTTTCATAATCGTGTAAAATACCTCCCAAGTTCATGTAATTTTCCTGCGCTTAATAATATAATTAGTTTAATTCGGGCTTTGGGCCCGGATAAATCTTCTGCAAAATAACAACCCATTTCCGCCAAGGTTTTACCTCCCCCCGAATAACCGTAAACTGGAGCAACTCTTCCCTGGAGTACCCGGGTAGTTATAACTACTGGAATTTTTGACACTGCTTGTTCAATTCCTTCCAGCATACCGGGTGGTACATTTCCCCTCCCCAACGCCTCTATCACCAGACCATCCACCGGCTGTTCCAATAATCCCAAGATAATTCTGGAATCCGAACCAGCAGTGGCTTTAACCAGCTCCACTCGGGCATTGACATCTTCAATTTCCAAGGGTGACTGAGGTGATGGTTGATGGTAAAACATAACTTTCAAATCCACTGTCCCCCAACACCCGTAATTTGGTGCAGTAAAACCAGTCACACTGGTAGTGGAAATTTTCATTACCTCCCGGGGTGAAAAAATTTCATTATTCATGACCACCATTACTCCCCTCCCCGCCGCTTGTTCGCTTAGCACTACCTGAATTGAATCGTAAAGATTCCGGGGTCCATCCAATCCCAGGTCAGGAGGAGCTCTCATCGCCGCAGTCATGACTACAGGACAGTCCGGTTTTAAAATCAATGACAGGAAGTAGGCAGTTTCTTCCAATGTATCGGTGCCATGAGTTATTACCAAACCATCGCAGATGCTGGATAAACTTTTAATTTTATTGGCTAATTCCAGCATTTTCCGGGGAGTCATCCAGGGGCTGGGGATATTGGAGAATTCACAAACTTCAAATTCCACCAATTGGGATTCAAAGGGAATCATCTCCAGTAATTCTTCACCCCTTATGGTGGGAACTATTCCCCGCTCCCCTTTTTTCATCATACTAATGGTTCCACCGGTGGAAACCAATATAATTTTTTTCATCTTTTCATTTCTACCTGTTCAACAAACTGGGATTCAGTATAATCAAAAATATACTTCAAAACTTCCTCTATGTTGACCATGTAGTATTCAGGGACCGCAAACCATTTTGGTTTTTCTAATTTTAAAATTCCTGCTTTTTCCCCTACCGGGGATAACACTACCACCGGCAGTTTATCCTGAATTGGTTTCAGCCTCTTAGTTAATTCATCCACATCATCCTTGGTATCCTCCAATCGTGGATCTATCATTAAAATAAGGGCATTTGCCTGTTCCAAAAATACCTGCCACAGCAAATTAAATTTTTTCTTTCCGCTGCTGACAACAATTTCCAGGGATACTTCCGGGGATATATCAATTCGGGCAAAACTGGAAATGGCACTGTGTTTCTTGGTAATTCCCACTTCTTTGCCCAAATAATCAACAAATCCATCAATAATGAAATTTAAAATATTCTTTCTCTCCTCTGACCACATATCAATCACCAATATCTCAAATATCTTCTTTTTCTCTTTGGTTACTTTCTGGGATATGCTTTCGATTCTCCTCTCCGCATCTTCAGCCATTCCTACCTTTAGCAGAGCATTAGTCAGTTCATCTACCGCCACGTTATCCCTGGACTCCTCATCCATCAGCCTTACCCCTTCCAGCAACAGATGGGATAAAGTTTCCCTGATGGTTACTTCTTCCGGTTGGGCATTGGGAGCATAGGTGAACAAACCTTCTTCCCAGCTGATAATATGATAAATTGCATTACTTCCCTTTAACCGTCCTGACTCCGCATGAACAATTGTTCCCGAATCAAAATAAACCACCGCGGTCTTGAGAACACTTTTCAACTTTATACAGCCGGTTTTTCCTCCCATCTCCATAAACTGAAGTAAATCAACCACCGGAAAACTTTCAATCTTTCCACCAAATCCTTTAATATTGCTGAGAAAATATTCAGGGTAGTAATTCTGAGTAATAAAATTTTCAACAATTAACAGGATTTCAGCTTTGTTTATCGGCTTGTTCAATATTATGTTTGCTCCCGATCTCCACGCTTCAATTCTTGATGAAGAGTCAACATCTACTGCTAACAGAATTACCGGCAATCCTTTAGTTTGGGAATTTTCCCGCAGTTGTTTACAAATAGCATATCCACTCATCCCCGGCATTGCTACATCAATAATCACTAGATGAAATTCTTCCTTAAATAATGTATCCACCGCATCATTGCCGTTATCTTCCCTAACCACATCATATCCCTGTTCCAGAAGAATATCGCTTAGATAAGTAATCACAGTAGGATCATCATCAGCGATCATTATTTTAAACTTTTCCATAACTCGGTCGTCCTAACTCTTTAATAATGCAATCCAATTATGTTTAACTAAAAATTGTATAATATTATGTAATTTTTCTTCTTAAATCAACAAAATCATAGAGTAATTTATTAACAGCTACAGAAGTATCCGCAATATGCATGGTTATATTGTGCTTTTTTGCCTGTTCACTTATATGTTCTTCTAATTCAGAAATTTTTTGATTTAAATATTTTCTGCTCTGCTCTGCTGATATTGAAATTTTTAATCCACTTTCAGGATCTGTCAAGGCAAGTTTCCCGGTTAATGAAAAATTTCTTTCCGCAGGATCTTTAATCCAAAAAACCACTACCTCATTTCCCTTGTATCTTAATCCTTTTAAAGGAACTATGAAATCATGGGGAGGCTTAATTAAATCTGAAATTAAAATAATCATACTCCTCTTAGTAATCCTTTCTCCAATTTGATAAAGAATATTTCCAATAGAAGTGCTGCCTTCTGTGCGGATATTGTTTAACCGAGAAAAAATTTGATTTTGATGAAGATTAGTGCTCTTCGGCTTTAAAAAATCAATTAATCTGTCACTAAACAAGATTAATCCCACTAAATCGCGCTGAGATATTAAAAGGTAAGTTAAGCAGGCAGTTAAAATTTTCGCATATTCAATTTTTTTTATTTTTCCGCTGGAGTAATTCATTGAACTGGAAACATCCAGGAGAATATAGCACTGCAGATTAGTCCTATCCTCAAATTCCTTAACTACAAATTTATCGGTTCGTCCATACACTTTCCAGTCAATAGTTTTAATTTCATCCTGGGGAAAATATGGACGATGTTGAGAAAACTCCACCGAAAAACCTTTATAAGGGCTTCGATGATATCCACTGAACAAACCCTCTACCACCACCCGGGATATGATATTTAAATTATTTAGCTTTATTAACTGTTCAGGATCAATTAATCTCATATACAAATTATCAATCAGCTCATCATAATAATCAATAGAAATGGTGAAAATTTCAAAAATCAACAGGAGGTTAAGGTTTCATTCAATACTTCTTTTAAAAAAAGATGAAGCAGTTATATTTTTGTGAATAAATGAAAAAAAGTTTTAAAAATTTCTTTTTGAATTTATAATATTATTTTTGCAACCATTAAAAATAGGAATTTTGATGTTAAAAATAACTAATCTTGTCAAATACTACGGTTCAAATTTAGCCATAGACAATTTAAACCTGGAAATACCGGACCATACTATTTTCGGCTTTATCGGTCCCAATGGCGCCGGAAAAACCACCACCATTAAATTAATTTCCACCTTAATTGAACCAACTAAAGGGGAAATCACCATTAAGGGGACCAATGTAACCAAAAAACCCCAGGAAGTGAAAAAGCTAATCGGCTATATTCCGGATACACCTTTCTTGTATGAAAAGCTAACCGGAAGAGAATTTATTCAGTTTGCCGGTGATATTTTTAAAATTGATCGAAAAATTATCGACAACCAGATCAATGAATTAAATAAATTCCTGGGATTCGGGGATTGGCTGGATAATCTTATTGAAAGTTATTCCCATGGAATGAAACAAAGAATAGTCATCGCCAGTGCTCTAATTCATAACCCCTACCTGCTTTTGGTGGATGAACCTATGGTAGGTCTGGACCCTCTTTCCGCAAAAAAAGTTAAGGACTTGTTTAAAAAACAATCCCAATCCGGCAATATTGTATTTATATCCACCCATACCCTGAGTTTAGCTGAAGAAATATGTGACCTGGTGGGAGTAATTCATCATGGAAAATTGATCTACCTGGGAAGTCCTAAACAAATTGTTCAGGAAAAAGACAAGTCTTTAGAAGAAGTCTTTCTTCAGATAACTGCTGAACAAGTAGATCAGTATCCAACCTCATCAACACTCTCCCCAACCCCAACCTCCTCAGAATGAGTTATGTATAAATTACTCCTTTTAAAATTAACTACCTTGCGCCGAAATATTTTCCAATTAAATATGCAAAGTTTCATCAAGATACTTTCTTTTATTGCAGTTATCTCCTTATTTTATTTAGGTATCTATTCAATTCTAAGCAGAATATTCGGTTTTCTGGTAGTTCAGGAATTTATTGGGGAAGTGATAATAATCAGACTAATTTCCTTGACCTTCAGTGCTTTTTTCTTATTTTTAATCATCAGTAATATTATAACTTCCATGTCCACATTTTTCAGGTCCCCCGAAGTGGAATTTTTATTTTCCCTGCCCATTTCCTTCAGGAAAATTTTCACAATCAGACTTGCCGAGAATATAATTTACGCTTCCTGGGCTAGTTTAATCGTGGACATCCCCATAATTATGGCATTGGGCAACACTTATAATAGTGGTTTTAAATTTTACCTGTTTGCAATTATTGGATTGTTGTTGTTTTTAATTATCACCGCTTCTATCGGCATATTTCTGATTTTTATTATGATCCCAGGTTTTCTGAGCTTTTCCAGATTCAAATATACGGTAACTATCATTGGACTGGCATCCTTGGGAGTCATTTTGTACTTAATTTTCAAAATGAATAATCTTCTGGATGTTCCCCAAATGCTCACCCTTAATGCGGTATTTGAATACATAAGGTCCGTTGAAGTGCCTGCATTCAGATATATGCCCTCTGAATATTTGGCGATGCTGCTCCGGGAACTCAGTGTTCCCCAGGGTAATTGGTTAAGACCGTTGTCAATTTTAATAAGTTTTAGTTTGGGGGGATTGCTTTTACTGCTGTTTTCCGCTCATAGATACAGAAAACTTTTTCTGAAAATTCCGGTTACCTCATCTAACAATAATAAAAAGTATCAGGATTTTCCTAAAATTAACCTTAAATGGATGCAAATTGGAAGAGTGTTGATGACCAAGGATATAATTGTATTTTTCAGAGATCCCACTCAATGGGGTCAAAGCTTGATTTTGATGCTGTTAATGCTGGTATACGTGTTTGGAATCATCAATTCCTCATTCAATGTAAAAATGCCCCTTTTTCTCACCTTTGTTTCTTTCGCCAACATCGCCTTTGTGGCTTATCTGATGGTGACCATTTCAGTAAGATTTGCCTATCCTTCCATAAGCCTGGAGGGGAACAGTTTCTGGTTTATCAGAACTTACACCAATATTAGAACGTTTCTAACCGTAAAGTTCATCGTCAGCTTATTGACCATATTGTTCATAGGAACATTGCTGGTAACCATTGGAAATATTTTTCTCAATATTAACACATTTATTTCAATCTTCAGCATAGTAAATATATTTTTATTTGCCTGGGGTATTACCGGTATAAATATCGGGATAGGATGTCTTTATCCAAATTTTAAGGAAAAGAATCCATCCCGTTTAGCTGCTGGTTCCGGAGGCATAATCTCCGCAGTGATCAGTTTGTTTTATCTGATCACCTCCCTAATGATATTAAATCAATGGGCTTATCATTACTTCAGCAGAACTTATTTTTTCGGAGGAGAAATAAATTATCAATTTTTTGCCATATGTCAACTTGGGGTGGTGGTTGAAACAATAATTTTCACCACTGTTTTTCCCTTAGTTGGATTAAAAAAATTACGGAAAACTAATCTTTAAATGGATTTGTTTAAACCCGATCAATCTCATGAATTCAGCTATACAGTAAAAAAAAGCAGGTTTATATCATATTTCAGCCCATTGGATAATATTACTGAAATAAATGAGATAATCAATAATCGCAAAAAACTTCATCACAAAGCAAGACATCATCCTTATGCTGCGGTAATAGGGAACTATCAAAAGTATTCTGATGATGGTGAACCTGCCGGAACCGCCGGGCAGCCAATTTTAGTCAGCCTTCAATCCAGAAAATTAACTAATTGTATAATAATTATAAGCAGGTACTTCGGAGGGATAAAACTGGGAAAAGGAGGATTAGCCCGTGCTTTTGCCTTCTCCGCCGATCAAGTAATTTCCCAAGCCAAGTTGTTGAAAGCCTATAATGCGATTTTTATAACTATTACTGCAGATTATCCTGTATTCAATGAACTGAAAAAAATATTGGAGAATTTTCATCTACTTAACTATCAGGAAAATTTTTTAAATAAAGTAATAGTTGAACTTGCTATACCTGCAGAGGAGAAACTGAATTTTACCAATCAAATATCTTCTATTCAGAAGTACATCAATTTTAGCACGGTTGGGGAAAAACTAATTTTTTCCGATCGGTAAATTATTAAATTACATGTAATTAACCAGATCAGTTTTAGTAAGATCTACCGAACTGGCTTGTTCCCACATCTTCCGACTGGGTATAATATAAACTCCCCGGGCTTTACAGTAAACCTCATTTCCTCGGTCCACAATTTCACTTGTGCAGTTCACCATTCGTGAGTTTGCTTTAACCACCCTGGCATAACAAGTTAACTTTTTCTCAACACTCAGCGGTTTTTTAAACTGAATCTCCATTTTGCCGGTTACTGATAATTTTTTAACAAATTCCAGCACAGCCCAGAACATGGTTTCATCAACAATAGTGGATTGAATTCCTCCGTGGGTAATTCCGGGGAATCCTTCAAATTTTCTATTTAAATAAAAATCAGTGTAAACCCGGTCTGAATCAACTAAAAATTGTAAGCGCAATCCCGATTTATTAAAAGGAGAACAAGCAAAACATTGATAATTATCAATAGATAAAAATGGATTTTTTACTTTTTTCATTGACAATATTATACTATAATTGCTGCTTGATTTAGTCAAACTAAGTTATCAATGGAGACAAAACTGATTAGAAAAAATATAATGAAAATTACAATAATATTGTTTTTAGCGGGAACTAATTGTGTCAGCTATTCATTCAGGGGAGGTGCATTCCCTGAACACACCAAGACCATCCATATCCCCATTTCAGACAACCAGTCAACCATGTACGGATTGGAACAGCCTCTTACATCAGCAGTGCGCAATGAATTCATCAAGGATGGAAGACTAGGTTTAAGTGATGATCAGAATGCGGATTTATATCTTCAATTAACCATTCTTTCCTATGCCCATGAAGCTTATTCCTACACTGCGGAAGAAGAGGTCAAAGAATACCAAGTAACCATGAATATTTCCGTATTTTACCTGGATCAATTAAACGGTGATACCATTTGGGATGATAAGGTTATGGTTGCAAAAGAAACTTATTCCGCATACAATGAAGATGAAGAAATTGGGAAAAATCGTGTTTTAGAAGAATTTGCAAAAGATTTGATACCATTAATGACAGAAAATTGGTAGAATCTGAAAAAATAAAAGACAATGATATAAACAAAGGAGTTAAGATGAGAGAGCCAACCAAGACTAAGATGGATTTAATAAATGAAGTCGCTGAAGCCACCGGTTTTCCCAAAAAAGATACTGGAATTGTTGTCAATGCTTTTATAAACGCTTTAGTGAATACTATAGCCAATCATCATCGGGTTGAAATCAGGGGATTTGGAGTATTTAAGGTAAAAAACCGCAAAGGACGCCAAGCAATTAACCCTCGTACTAAACAGATGATGAACATTCCCGATCATCCAGCTCCTACCTTCAAGCCAGCAAGATATCTAAAAGAATCAGTTAAGAAAAATTAAAGGAGGAACATTTGCCCTGCGGTAGAAAAAAGAAATTACAGAAGATTAGAACTCATAAGCAGAAAAAAAGACGTAGGAAAAACAGACATAAAAAGAAAGTAAAATAATTTTTTCCTGCGCGTGCCCGTAGCTCAATGGATAGAGCAGCGGATTCCGGATCCGAAGATTGAAGGTTCGAGTCCTTTCGGGCACGCCAAAAGTATGTCCACAAAAAAATGTTATCTTAGAATTGACGGGGATACCTTTTGGGGAATATCCGCTGGAATTCCAAGATTGTTGGAACTTTTATCTGATCTAAAAGTTCCTGCGTCTTTTTTTCTAACTACCGGCGGTGATGACAGCTGGGCAAGCCTGCCCAGGATTTTCAGAGAAAATGGTTTTGCCAAGAGGATATTAAAATTACGAAGAAGTTATCTTAAACCGCCTGCTAAAATTAAAACCCCTCCTTTCCGTGAAATCGCCCTAAACCTGATATCCAGGGGGCATGAAATTGGCGTACACGGATATAATCATTTTCACTGGATAAGAGACTTTAAGTATCTTACCCCGTTAAGAGCAATTAACATCATCAGACAAAGCAAATGTGCTTTTAAACAGCGGTACGGGGTTACTCCCCCCTATACCGGGGCTCCGGGATGGAGGATGTCTTTTCCGGTACTGGAGCTGCAGGATGAACTTAACTTTGATTTTGCCAGTGATGTCAGAAGTGCCTATCCTTTTCTTCCTAAATCATCTAAAGGAAAAGTATTATCAACCGTACAAATACCGGTCAATCTGCCAACCCTGGATGAAATATTGATGACGGGGGGATCCTTTCCCTTTCCCTTGAATAACCATGATATTTACTGTGCTCATGCAGAAATGGAAGGAACAGGTTACTTCTCCGAATTTAAGCAGTTTATCCAACTTAATATAAACCGTGGATGCACTTTCCACTTACTCAGTGAATATCCCCTTTCCCCACCTCTACCTCAGTGCCAACTGGCTTTTGATAAAATACCAGGCAGAACCGGGGAGGTATTAATTGCCCAAAAATAAAGTTGCCCTGATTTCACCATCTCAAAAACACATCTACGGACACCCCCCGCCTTATCCTCCCTTAAGTTTAATGCAGATATCTTCAGTATTAAAACAAGACAATTATAAAACTATTTTTATCGAGCAGGATTTTTATTCTCCCGGTGAATTTCAAAAAACCATTTCCGATCCGGATATAATCTGTATCTTTATAACTTCTACTTCACCACTTATGGTGGAAGTTAAAAAACTAATTGAAAAAATTAAACTTTTGTC
>LKUE01000129.1 GCA_001412365.1 Desulfuromonas sp. SDB
TTCGACCGGATAAGAAAAAAACGGGATTATGATCCTTTCATGGAAACATTTTATATCGAAGATAAAAACAATACTTTTCAACTTTCTGATGTTGACCTGATTATTGGGGCAGGAGGTATATTATCCCACCTTAAAAACCCACTTGATGCCATAAGAATCATCAGCGATGCATTTAAACCCTCCGGGATAACCAAACTTGCTGTTGATCGAACTTTTAAAAGCCCCCACCTGGGTATTTTATCTGATTTAGACCAGTCTGTAGCTCTAAATTTATTTGAAAATGATTGCCTTAAGGAGATTGGCTACATCATCGCTCCTGTAGGAAAGATAAAAAAAGGGAAAAAGGTTTTAACTGTAAAACAGGACAACAGTGATCTCAGTGTTAACTTAAACGGAGGAGATGTTATTTTTCTAAAATCCGGAGGAAGCATCACTTTAAAAGCTTCAAAAAATATAAGCTTGATAAAAAATATTGATGAATTACATCTTGAAACTGATTTACCCATTCTCATTGACTGTAGAGGAAGAGGGCTAAACCATATTGACCAACCTTTAAATCAATACGATATTCCTGAGTTTAATGTAGAACTTGAAGAATTTAAAACTAATTTATTTCCAAAGCACCTGCCCATCAATTCAGGCACATATCATTTTGAAAGAAAACTTCCCTATCCCGGTAAAATTTTCGTCACCCGAGGGGACTTGGTAGAACCGCATACAGTGGTTGGCGAAAACACCTTTACCCCTCCCAAGATTTATATTGTGGATGTTCAAAGTTTAGTGGGATATGATCATCCCTTAAATTCTGAAAAGTTAAATGAGGGCTTAATGGTCAAACTTGGTGATACTATCCATATAGGGGATAGTATCTTTAGGGAAAAATCTGGTTTATTAGGGGAAACCTTATACCGTTCTCCGGTAAGAGGTAAGCTGATCAAGATTGATCAAAATGGACTTTTAATTTTACGTGAAATCCAGGATTACTCCGACAAGCCGGTAACTATAAATGTTGCCAAAAGAATTAATGTCAAACCAAAAGAAATAAAATCCTATCTGAGATTTCAACAGGGGGATTTTGTTGAAAAAGGCATTCACCTGGTTTCAATCCCCAGAAACAAGCTGTTCATTAAAGCTCCCTCCACCGGAATCATTAAAAATATCAACCTGGAAACGGGTACAGTGACCATACAGTATGATGTTCAACCCATTCCTCTTTATTCATTTGCCAAAGGAACAGTAACCGAGGTAATTGAAAATACCAAAGTAGTCATTTCAGAAACAGGTAAGTTTTTATATGGACAAATCGGGTTTGGAGGAGAAAATTTTGGTGTATTAAATATCTTAAACTCCCTGCCCTTAAAAAATTTAAATCAAAATATTGTGGTGAGTTTTAAACCAGTTAACAAACAATTTCTGATTAGTTGCGCCAACTCACATGCAGCAGGAGTAATCGCCCCGTCCATCCCCAACTTGGAGTGGGTGAAGTTTTACGGAGAGGAATTAGGAGTACCTTTAACCGGAGACGAAAACATTTCTTTCACTTTGATATTAACTGAAGGCTTCGGTGCAATTGATATGAATGCTGAATACCAAAACTTCTTTTTATCCCATAATCAAATGCCTGCCAGCCTTTCCGGAAGAACTCAAATTAGAGCAGGAGTTACCCGTCCTCTGGTTTTAATTCATGCTGATTCATAAAATCTTCTGCCACCCACCACCTGAATATTAGCCACAGGTAAACACTGTACCGGACCTCAGCACTCCTGTTAACAGAACACTGATAGATAAGGATGCTGTTTCGCAGTGAACACTCCACTACCCTGAATATTAGCCACAGGTAAACACTGTACCGGGCACTGTGTTTACCTGCCATTAGTGGCAGGTGGATCTGTGGTTAATGGCTGTTTTTCAAACAGCTTAGCAGTACGTTACCGTACCGCACTCCCCCTGCGCAGCAGCATCTTTTATTCTCTGTGTTCCTGTGGGGCTGTGTGTTGGTGGGTACTGTGTTCATCGGTGGTTATTAATTCCGGATGGGGGT
>LKUE01000130.1 GCA_001412365.1 Desulfuromonas sp. SDB
GAAGGAAAGATCACTTCTGAACAGGCGGAAAAATTAATTAAATCACTAAAAGGATAAATTATGTTGAAAGTAATCTTGTTGATCATCCTCTGGTTGTTGTACTGGGCTATAAAAGGTCTGGTGATAAAGACCAGAGGAGTGAGAGTGGGGTTTATGATTGCCACTTCCCTGTTGATGGGGATAATGTTTTGGCTGGGATTAAGCTTCCATCCGGTCACCGCATCAATTCTGATCATCTATCTTCTGATCAGCTACGTGGAGTATGTGTTGACCTGTTTCAATGTCAAAGTTCCCATAATGCCGGTTTACTCCTACATCCGGGTGATCAATGAACAGGTAGCCATCCGCTACAGTGTATTCAAGCCGTTGGTGCTGCTGATTGCGGATATTATCTTAATATTCAAAAGAGCCCCGATGCTTGGATTCAGCGACACCCTGGAAGTGGATGTAAACAGCAGGGATAACGTAGTAGTAAATATCAGAATATAAAGGAGTTTTAAAATGAACGAAAAGACTAAAATATTGGAGATGCTCAATGAGGGTAAAATCAGCGTAGATGAAGCGGAGCGTCTTTTAAGTGCCATCGATCAGGTAAAACCGGATCACCATAAGAAGATATCCAAGGCGATAACTTTGAGTACAGATAAAAACAGCCCTACATCAACCTCTAACACCGGGAAATATCCCCGGGCCAAGATTAAGATCATTGTAGATTCCAAGGACGGGGACAATGTCCGGATAAGCGTGCCCCTGAAACTGGCAAAATCCATAACCAAGTTCATACCTCACAGCGCAATGGAAGACATTGAAGATGAAGGAATTGACATTAAGAATATCATAGAACATCTGGATGAGTTAGTGGATGAGATGGATGAAGATCTGGTAAATGTCCAGTCTTCCGATGGGGATAATGTCCGCATTTTTATTGAGAAAAATGAATGATTGTCGAAGCCATATTTAAAGTTAAATCATATTGAAGTCAGGGAGAAAACAAGGACTTTCTCCCTGACTGATTAAGAATAGATCTAATCAACTATAAGAAATTTTCCCATATCAGTTAAATTAGCAGCTTCTAGTATGTAGAAGTACAAGCCTGGTTTCTCCGGTTTATAAGTTAACAGATGATCCCCGGAGGTAAATGATTGACGGGGGATGAGGTTGGATAGCTGTCTTCCCGAAATGTCATATATAGTTAAGGAAATATCACCGGTTAGGGGCAAGGTAATATGAAAGGTAATTTGTTCTCTGGCCGGAGTAGTAAATGCGCAGGAAAATTGACTATTCTTGGTTAATTCTTCCTCAATTCCCAATGAAGTACAGATAAATGAATAATATAATGAAGGGGCGCTATCCGGATCAGTACTCTCATTTAATCCTCTGTCTCTGGCGTAGATATAGTATTTAACCGTATCCGGATTCAGGGTAACCTGGGGGATCTCACCAGTATACCAGTTATCGCTGGAACAGGTTAATTCAGTTGAGTCCCAGACGGCATCTTCAGTTCTTTTATAAAACAATAGAGCAGTATCCAGGATAAGATTATCGGTTATCTTCGCATTGATTAGGTAGGGACCGGGATAAGTAGTATCATTTACAATGGTAGTTGATTCAATGACCGGGGGAGTTATATCACATAGCCCTTCCAGATAGACCAATCTCAAGGGCTCATCGGGGTCATCGGAATACACTTTCAGGGTTCCTGGATAGTGATATTGCACTAAAGGGTGAAAATATACTTCTAATGGCAAAATATTATTAGGCAGTATGGTATCTGGAAACCAGTGAAAGATATCTAAGGAATATACATTATTGGTTGATATTACACTGTCTATTATCAGTTGCTTTTCTCCGGTGTTTTCTAGAACTAAATATTGCCAATAACCTGAATCACCTGGGGGAATATTCCCAAAATCATGAAAAGTATCGTAAAGTAAAATGTTTTGAGACAATGCAGTTCTAAACTGATAGATCATACTATCCCGGCAACCTGCATATATTTCAATAAGTCCGTTATTGTTGCCATCTCCTACTGCTAAACCTTCAATCCAATCAGGGAGAGTGCCAATAATTATATAATCCCAGGAAGAACCGTTGAATTTATGTTGATAAACTGAATAATTATCGTAAGCAGCATAAATTTCAATTTCACCATCGTTGTTACCATCTCCACAGGTAAGCTCATATATTTGATTGTTTATATTTGTTGCAAACGGAGTGCTATTCCAGGTGCTGCCATCCCATTTATGCTGGGCGAGAAATCTGTAATAGGATTCGTAAACTTCAAATTCACCATCTTTATTGCCATCACAGACCACGATGTTGCTAACTCCCATTTGGTAATGATAAACTACGGTAGTTCGTTCCCAGTGATTTACTACCCATTTATATTGATACAGATAACCGTTTTGCATATAACCCCCTCCACCTCCGTAAACTTCTAATTCCCCGTCGTTATTACCATCTCCTATTGCAATAGAGAGAAGGGGGTAATAACCGGGACCTATATTCATGATATGCCATGAGTTACTAACATATTTATGCTGATATATAATGCTGTCCCGGACACAGTAAACTTCCTGCATTCCATCGTTGTTTCCGTCACCTATTGCCATTTTCTTACAGCCGATCCCGATGCTGGTACTGTCCCAGGAACTTCCATTCCATTTATACTGGAACACGCTATCGGTATAAGCAATGTAAACTTCTAATTCCCCGTCATTGTTACCGTCTCCGACTTTAATATCATTTATCCAACTAACCACCGAACCGACAATGGTAGTATCCCAGGAGGTTCCGTTGTATTTGCATTGATAGATCTTGCCGCAACCAGTGCAACCGTATATTTCCATTTCTCCATCATTGTTCCCGTCCCCTACTGCGACTGCGCTAAGTGATTTATGGCAATTATTAACTGTACTGGTAGCGAAAAAATATGGTTGGGTAATTCTTTCATTAATGGTATAGCACATTTTCAGGGTATCCAAGTTTATTACCAGGTCATAAATTCCAGTTATCGAACCGTTTAAATTGAAATCACAGGTTAGATAATTGTCATTAACCACGGTTATATTGGTGGCATTTATTTCAGGATTACCCGATCTGACTAGCTTCAAAGGGGAGGTGCTTGAATTGAAGTTACTCCCGAATATATGTGCATTTATCAAGGTATCATTGGTCCCTGATTGGGGCCAGATGTGGGTTGCAGAAGCACTCAACGCTGATGAGGTTAACAAAATAACAATAACCACTAATCTGAATTTCATAAGTTCCTCCTTAAAATTCCCTTATAAGCACTTTTTAAAATATTGATAAACATAAAAGCATAATGCAATTTATATGCCAGAATGATCACAAATGCCTATGCTACTTCTTTAAGTACATTTATGGAAAGAGTATTTGGCGGGGAATTGGTTGAATTTCTAAAATACAGAAATATTTCCGAAAATCGGAAATATTAAATATTAATGAATTATATGTAAATTATTTTATTTACTTTCAAGCAAATAAATAAGAATTAAAAGTTAATCATGTCAATGAGTGTTATTTCTATAGAACTAAAAATTTTCCAGAATAGTTATTCTGATCTATCTTCAGGTTGAAGAAATAAACGCCTTTATTTTCAATATTGAAGTTGATATTATGATTTCCTGCTGAATAAGATTGAGATAAAGGAGTAGAAATAAATCTTCCGGTAAGGTCAAAAATATTTAGCTTAACAGTACTGTTCTGGTATAAACAAAATTCCAGATTTACTGAATTATCGGTTAACTGATCAATATGAAATGATGTCTCAAAAGGATAAGATAAAATAATTTCTTCTACTGCTACCCCATAGGCGTCAGTTTTAATTAAATATATGTCACTGTCATACATGGATATTTCTGAATTGCCAAGGATAATATATCCTCCATCAGTGGTTTGCTTTACAAATTTTCCATAATCATGATTAGCAATCCCAAAAGTTTTAGTCCATAGAGTATCTCCATTACTATTAGTTTTAATTAACCATATATCAAAATAGTTGGGATAACCAGTCCAGCAATCACCGACAATGATATATCCTCCGTCAGTGGTTTGCTGAACTGAATAACCCCATTCATCGAAAGAACTAGTTCCAATAGATTTTATCCACATAGTGTTACCATAATTATCGGTTTTAATTAACCAAATATCAGATTCAACTCCATTATTAATGGTATAGCCAACTATAATGTAACCCCCATCAGTAGTTTGCTGAACTGAAAAAGCTTTATCAGTCTGGGTGGTTCCAATAATTTTAGTCCAGGATGAATCCCCATCATCATCAGTTTTAACTAGGATAATATCTGAATAATTACCTCCTCCAAAAGAATAGGTATAACCAACTACAATATAGCCCTCATCATCAGTCTGTTGAACAAATAAACCTCGATCTACAGAAGAACCTCCAAAAGTCCTAGCCCATACACTGTCTCCGTTTTGATCAGTTTTTGCTAGAAAAATATCGTAGCTTCCAGCTCCGTATGATGAAGTTGAACCAGTGATAATAAAACCTCCATCAGTAGTTTGCTGAATACAGTTCCCTCGATCGAAATGTTGTCCTCCACCGGTATTAGACCATAGAGTATCGCCATTACTGTTTGTTTTAATTAGGTAAATATCTTCTCCTCCAACTCCAAATGACTCGGTAGAACCAAGTACAATATATCCTCCATTTGTGGTTTGCTGAACTGAATAGCCAACATCAATTTCACTTCCCCCATAAGTCTTACTCCAGGTGATATTTCCCCAGTCATCAGTCTTAATTAGATATAAGTCTGAACCACCAGCACCATAAGACTCTGTATATCCAGCAATAATATATCCTCCATCAGATGTTTGTTGGATTGAATTGCCCTCATCAGGCATATTTCCCCCATAAGTTCTGGTCCAACCGGATACAAGGTTAGGGAAAACAATGAACAATGCTATTGAAATTATTATTTGTTTTTTCATTTTATCTCCTCTAATTGATATTATTTTCAATTACTAACATTTGTTATGGAATGAATCGCTCAAATCTGGCTGCGCAGATGGGGCATAGCAGCCAATCGTTATTACCTGACATTACCTGCTGTACCCAGCGTTGTTCAGTTTCTGCTTTGGACATGCCCAGGGCAGTCCCGAAATTTAAAAGAATAGAATCTGGACGCAGCCCGGCTCCCACCGCTTTTTTTATCTGCTTTGACGAGTAGCGGATGGAATCCGCCCCTAGGGATACATTGCATAGATCACATACATTCATAAGAACTCCTATTTTGTACTTATAAATAGATAAATGCAATTAATATGCCAAAATTGTTAATAATATTAAAACAACCAATTTAAGGCAATTTATAAATTTGAGTAAATAGTGATCAATTTCCATTTTTCGGAAATATTTCTGTTTTTCGGAAATTATCTATGCTTGTAGAAATGGTGTTTAGCTATACCGGTAGCTTTAACTGCATCCAGAACTTTACCGTCAAATGATTTTAAGATAGATTTGACCAGGGATTCCTTAATATCTTCCAGATTGATTTTCTTTTTGATGATAATATCAGCTAATTCATCAATTAATTCCTGTTCATCTAGTTTAACTGAAGGTTGATCTGAATTTAAAAAATTAAAATCAGAATCAATTAATATTTGATTTGATCCGGAGACAATTATTGCTCTCATCACCGCATTTTCCAATTCTCGTATATTACCCGGCCAGGGATATTTTAATAGCAGGGAGAGAGTATTACTGTCTAATTCCTTGGGAGGAAGGTTCATCTCATTACAGAATTTATTTATATTGAAAGCTACCAACTCTTCAATATCTTCTTTTCTTTCCCTTAACGGTAAAAGATGAAGGGGATAACTGTTGATCCGGTAGTAAAGATCTTCTCTAAAATCACCCTGTTTAACTGCTATCTCCAGATTCCGGTTGGTGGCAGAGATCAACCTGAAGTCCACATCAATAGTTTTATTACTGCCCAACCGGGAAAATTTCTTTTCCTGAAGAACATTCAGCAGCTTGATCTGAAGATTGATATTCATTTCCCCTATTTCATCCAGAAATAAAGTTCCCTGATCAGCCAGTTCAATTTTACCGGGTTTGGAGTTAACTGCTCCCGTAAATGCTCCTTTCTCATATCCGAACAATTCACTTTCCAGCAAATCCTGGGGGATGGCTGCACAGTTGATTTTGATGAATGGTTTTTCTTTTCGGGGACCGGAGGAGTGAATTAATCTGGCAACTACCTCCTTGCCTGTACCGGTTTCGCCGGTTATCAGAACATTTACGGATAATCCGGATATTTTCAGAACATCCTCAAATATTTTATTTAATCCTTTTTTAAGCCCGATGATCTTGGTGTTCTGTTCGAAGAGCCTGTGCTTTAATTCCTGGTTCTCCATATCTAATAATTTCAGATAGTCTGCGGTTTGTTTCTTCTTAGAACACTCCGCAATAATTAGATCCAAGGTTTGCTGAAGTTCTGTTAAATCAATTGGCTTTTCAATGAAATGATTTACCAGGCCTTCATTTAGTACCTTTTCCAGTAGCTGTTTGTCCCCGTATGCGGTAAATAAAATCCCATATCCATAATTATTTTTTTCTTTTGCGGCCAGTAAAAGATCAATTCCGGTAACTCTGGGCATTTTGTAATCGGCAATAATTATGTCAAAATAATCTTTTTCCAATTCATGTAGAGCTTTTTGGGGATCAGAAAAGAAATCAATATTGTACTCTTGGAAATATTCCTTTAAATCTTCAATTAAGCTGGATTCATCATCTACAAACATGATTTTCAAATTATGTTCAGAAATTTCCATGTTATTTCCTTTTCATGGTTATAGCAAATTCACTGCCCTTGTTTTCTTCTGAATTCACTGAAATATTCCAACCCATTTTCAATACTAGATTTTTTACAATATAAAGACCAAGGCCAGTTCCTTCACCTACCTCTTTCGAGGTGTAAAAAGCATCAAAGATATATTTCAACTCTTCCCGGGACATTCCTTTCCCATTGTCTTTGACAATGATAACAGGATCATATTCGGTTTTAAATGCCTTTATTTTAATTTCTCCTTGTTCATCAACTGCATCTAAGGCATTGAGAATAAGGTTGGATAAGATTTGGATTAGTGCATCATAATTTGCATATATACTGAGATCTTTCTCAATATCAATAGAAAATATTACCTTCTTATCTTTGTAATCCTCAAATAATTTAATTATCGGGGGAATGAGTTTTTTTAAATTTAAATTTGTTTTCTTAATTATTTCCTGATAGTAAAGGGACTTAAGGTTTTTTATGATATTGGTGATTCTATCCAGATTATATTTAATCCGTTCAATATAAGGTTGAGTTTTTTCCCTGGTGGTTGAATCTAGGTTGTTTAGATATTTTTTTAAGTTTTCCAACGGAGCACTAATGGATATCAGGGGATTAATTAATTCATGGGATATTCCCCCCATCAATTTTCCAAAGGTAAAATATTTGTTTTGTTCGAACAGGGAATTTTTCATTTTCTGAAGACGGAGTAGAGCGTCAATCCTGGTCATCAATTCATCAGCGGAAAATGGTTTGTAGATGAAATCTACTGCTCCCAGAGATATTCCTTTCAATTTTTCCTTATCCCCTGTTTTGGCGGTCAGAAAGATAAAGGGTATATCCTGATATATATCCCGATTCACCATGTTTTCATAAAATTGATAACCATCCATTTCATCCATCATAATATCGGACAGAATCAGGTTAGGTAAGGGGATAGAGGTTATTTTATCTAAAGCGATCTGACCATTTTCAGCAGTGAAAACATTGTATTTTTTGGATAATTTATACTGGAGGAATTTCAGCAAGTTCTTATTGTCTTCTACTACTAGTATATTTTCCCGCTGGGATAAATATTTTTCTTGATGCAATTCCAACTCGAATTGAAAGTTTTCCGGAGTGGAAACTTCAAAATCAGTTTGAATATTTTCAGATCCATCTGGTATATATCGGGGTAAGGTAAGGGTAAATTCACTGCCCTGATCCTTCTCGCTTTTTAAGTTAATGGTTCCATCTAATGATTTAACTATTTCCGAGGTGATGTAAAGACCCATCCCGATACCCTGGATGTTCTGCTTGGCGTGAGAAATCTGGTAAAATGGTGAAAATATATGTTTCTGCTGCTGATCGGAAATCCCCATTCCAGAATCTTTTACTTTTAGAATTATAAAGCTGTGATCATTGTCTAAGAAAACATCAATTGTGCCCTGGGTTGTATATTTTATAGCATTATCCAGAAGATTGTTAATGATCCGGTCAAAGGCAAAAGGATCTGCCTTTATGTATAGGTCAATGGCTAAGTTACTGATTAGGTTGATGTTTTTTCTATGAGCATAGCTTCTAAATACCTTTAACTTGTCTTTTACTATTTCGGAGATGTTTACTACTTGGTCATGATTGTAAAATATCTGACCTCGCTCCAGTTTTTCCGCATCCAGAAAATTTACCATATCCCTTAACAGTTTATTGAGGTTCTGTTGAATAACCTTCAACTCTTCAGAAGGTGGAGACTTACTCATGTACTCAGTTAAATAGTTCTGAATAATGGTTAGAGGAGTTTTGGTTTCATGAGCAAGATTAATGAATAAATTGGTTTTCTGCTCACTGGCTTTTTCAATTTCAAGTTTCGCTTTTTCCAGTTCCCGGGTTCTTTGGTTAACTTTTTTTTCAAGATTATCTCTTAAATCTATTAAGTGGTAATGTTCCTGGTTGAAATGGGAAGTTAGGGCATAAGCGGAAAATAAAGCCATGGCTAGACAACCGATGTTTACCATAAGGGATTGTAGGAAATATGAAAAAACATTAATAATCCAAATGGTTTGGATTATCATTCCTAAATAGAAAAAGACAATTCCAAAAAATATCAGTAATTTCCATTTCTGCTTATACCTTCTTCCCTTTTTGTTGAAAAAAACCTGAATTATTCTGACTGCAATGTAGATACTCCAGGGAACGGGTATAACCGTATTTATTATCTCAGGAATATTCCAGTTTTTTATTATTATGTAGAGGATTAAACCCATTATATAGGGAGTTAGGATACATAAGATATAGCCCCAGATTAGTTGATTTTTTAATGTCTGTAGTTCTAGAGCATAGTATATGAAATAAAGAAAACTGAAAATTAAAAATACACTGGTTAAGCCTTCTAAGGTAATTCTGTAAACTAAAGGTACAATCTGATAGTGAGGATCGAATTCAGGGATGAGCATTTTTTGGATGACGTATACCATAAATGAAAATATCAAAATAGCGTAGTGCAAATTATTCTTATCTTCAGGTCTGCCCCAGTAAACCAATAGATGGTAAATTGCCAGGGTGGAGTAGATCCCCAAGAATATAAATGCTATATATATGGGAACTAATTCAGAAGTATGAAGGGTTTTAGGGGCAAATGCGGAGTTTTGAATTATTAGTTTTAATAATAACAATACTTATTCCAGTTAGGTATTTGTTTAGATTAATCAGTATCACTGTTTAGTTGAAAACTCAATTGATATAATTTAAGAGGATGACTACGGATGAATACGGGTAAACAACCCACCACCCCGGATATTTGACATAATTGACAGGATGCCCTACCAATACCCAACTACTAAACCACAGATGAACACAGAGCCCAACCCAGCACTTCCTCACCCAACACAGAGTCCACCGCCCGTCCCCGGGAAAAATACTATTGACATGATGCTTCCCAATTACCATTACAAAACCACAGATGAACAC
>LKUE01000131.1 GCA_001412365.1 Desulfuromonas sp. SDB
AAAAACGGTTTCTATCAGGGACTGCTGCTTCCCCAGGTAGCTACCGAAAATAACTGGGACCGGGATCAATTTTTAAATCACACTGCAATGAAAGCGGGATTGCCCCCCTCCGCCTGGAACGATCCCTTAACTGAGATCTACAAGTTCCAGGCTCAGATCTTTTCCTGACTTATTTTTCTATAAAATTAAAAATTTCTCTGTATATTTTTCTCAATCCTAAACATTATTCAATGACCTGGAATTTTCCCGCGGTCATCCTATTCATCCCTGAATCGTAAACCTGATAGAAGTACTGCCCGTTGGACAATAGATTTTCACTGATGTCCCAGGTCAATATTCCCTCAGGATTGCTGAATGCCTTCTCCCAAATTCTGGATCCGGTTATTGAATATATTCTCAATTTACCTGTTTGGGGAAGATGGGACCAAACGATGGTGGAATATGGATCGGAAACTGAGAATATAGATCGGTTGATAATTATATTGGATATTGGCTTATCCACTGGTGGATCCTCTTCTACTCCCACCAAACCCATTGAATCGGTTTTAATAACATAAACATCACCTTCACCTGCTCCATAAGAGTAAGTTAATCCGGAAATGATAAAACCGCCATCGGTGGCCTGATGGATAGAATAAGCTCTATCCTCTCCCGTTCCTCCAAATGTTCTCTCCCACTGGATATTTCCCAGGGAATCTGTTTTGGTTATTCCTATATCGGTTGCCGGATATGTTCCCACCGTGGATAGTACTATAAAACCTCCATCGGAAGTCTGTTGACCGGCAATCCCGGATATAGGTTTTGCCCATAATGAATCTCCCAGGGAATCAGTTTTAAGCAGTACAGAACCGATAACCACATACCCTCCATCATCAGTCAGATCGATATCATATCCCCTATTATCCGAAGATGGAATTTTATCACCATACATCCTGGTCCAAAGAGTATCCCCTGCAGAATCAGTTTTAACCAGAACTATATTATCATAATAACCGGTTGGATATATCCAACCAGTTATTATGAATCCTCCATCCGGAGTGTAATGAACTGCCTCTCCATCACTATATCCAGAACCATACATCCTGGTCCAAAGAGTATCCCCCACTGAATCTATTCGGATTAGATATATTCGGTGATCGGCATCACTTAAACTGATATCGGTAAATCCGACTATAGCATATCCATTATTACTAGCAATACACAATTGATTGACACGATCAAAATTATTAGTGCCATAGTATCTCGCCCAAACGGAATCTCCTGAGTAATTTATTTTTTGACAATAAATCTCTACTCCATCATTATAACCTGAAATGATATATCCGCCATCAGGGCATTCCCGTACACAATTACCGAAAGCTCCCCAACCACCGTATATCCTGTACCAGTCAGTATCTCCATGATAATCAAGCTTCAGGATAAGCATAGCTTCGTGATAGGGAAAAGGAGTATAAGATGCAGTTATTCCCACCACAATAAATCCACTGTCCGAAGCTTGACGAATCGAAAATCCGGCATCCCACCGTTCTCCTCCGAAGGTTCTCTCCCAGGTTTCAGAACAAAGAGGAAAAGCAATCAACAGTATCATCAATATTATGGGAATAGCCCTGTGATAACTCATAAATAATC
>LKUE01000132.1 GCA_001412365.1 Desulfuromonas sp. SDB
TCTACTCTTTTGAATAGAGAAGTTGATATTGTTGAAAAAGAATCTTTAAAAAATCCTATTAGAAGAAAGAATATTATCGAAAATCGAGAGATATTGTATGCAGATAAATGAACAGGATATTTCATATTTACTGGATATCTTGGAATGCATTAACGATATAATCTCTTTTACTTCGAATATATCGTTCAATGATTTTGAAAAAGATAAAATGAGAAAACTCGCTGTGGAAAGACAACTGGAAATTATTGGACAAGCAGCTAATAAAATCACTAAAGAAACTTAAAATAAGTTTAAATCAATTCCTTGGAGACAACTTATTGGTTTGAGAAATCGTCTTGCCCATGATTACGGTGAGATTTTAGCTAAGAGAATTTTTGATATTTCTAAAGATTCGCTTGTATCTCTCAAACAAGAAATTGAAAAAATTGAAGAGATAAAAAAACATCTATAAAAAGATTTTAATTTAATTTTTAATACACCTGGAATTTCCCTTTCCACTCCTGTCCCAATTAGAAATTGCAATCAGTTAACTATATTAAATATATCAACTACTCAACAACAATAAACTTTCCACAATCATTGAAATGTTCTGATTCAACTGAATAGAAATATACTCCCTTGTTTTCCGGTCTGAATTGAACCTGATGATATCCTGGAATTAACTGTGAATTCAAGGGTATGGAAACCAATCTACCGGATAGATCATAGATTTTCATCTGGATATCGGTTATCTCCGGGATAGCCAAACTGAAAATAATCTGATTTGTTGCCGGAGAGTTAAAATATATTCCATAAATTCGGGGTACAGTTGAAATATTTTCTTCTGTTCCTACAGCATTTACTATAAATGAATAATAACTGCCGGGTGCTCCTGCTGGATCGGTAGCTTCATTTGCTGGTACTGCTATGTCATTGGCAAAGATATAATATTTTACTGTATCCTCCACCTGTACAATTGGGATTACTCCTGAATACCAATCACCTCCAGTCGATGATAGAGTATCACTTATCCAGTCGGGATCAGAACTTCTCTGGTAGAAAATCAAAAAGGAATCAAGACCAAAATTATCAGTTATCTTTACCAAAATATCAAATGGTCCTGTATTAGTAGTATCTGGTATTACCGTGGTGGATTCAATTACCGGTGCGGTTATATCCACTCCAAACGAGTCAATGCCTGAAAATGGACTCTCATTACCAGCCAGATCATAAGCCTTGACATGCCAGTAGTAATATCCATATTCGTATAGATCCAGCATTATCCCATTGGTATCCAGAGTGTCAATATAGATAGGAACTGTAAATGTAGGGGTAGTATCCAGTTCAAGAACATATCTGATTTCTGATCGTCCTGATAAAGGATTGATGATTTGATAATATTTTGGATGAATTATTCTTGTTACCTCAGTCCATTGGAAATCTATACCTGTATCCGGAAAGAAAATGCCCCCTATTGGTGTAATTAGAGAAGGGGCTATAGGA
>LKUE01000133.1 GCA_001412365.1 Desulfuromonas sp. SDB
AAAAGAATGTTTTTTGGGACAATTTTTTATCAGCAAACCTGATTTTGAACTTCAAAACTTTTCAATTGAAGAATTATGTAAAATTGTAAAAATCCATACTGGAGTTTTAATAAATGTAGATGATTTTAAAAATATTAATTCGATAAAAACTTTTTTTAATAAAATTGAAAGACAATATCCTGACTTAAATAGATTTTCCAAAGGTCAAGAATGGGGAGAGGTTTTATATAAATATTCAATAGAACATCCTAAAACAAACCCTTCTGGTCTTAATGATGATCGAATAATTAATCAAGTTATTCGATTTTGTGGATTTTCTACTTTGCTTAATTTTGCTAATGATCTTAAGGACAAAGAAATTGATATTAACACTGGTCGCATGATTAAAAGAATAAAGCGAAAATAGATGGGAACTATAAAAATTAAGATTAAACATTGATCAAATTTAGGAAAACTAATAAAGTATATTTTCTTGTTTTTATTTATATATTGTTTTAAAATATATAAATGGAGGAGGATTAGAATGACGGAGTTAATATTATCACCAAGTGATATCAGAGAATTTCAACAGCAAACATACGACCCTTTTCGTTTTTTTGATTCAATAAAACACTGTTTAAGACATATTTCTGGATTTATAGCTGGATTGCTAAATAGAACAAAATATTCTTCTTTTGAAGTATTTTTAAAAAGAAAAAAAATAGAAATTGCTAAATGTGAAGAGTACATGTATCCATTAGAATTTAAATTAAAATTAGGAATATCATTAGATACTTTTAATAGTTGGTTAAATGAACCAGAAATTGAATTATTAATGGATGATGAAGAATTTTATTTACCACCTGCTTCAATTATTGATTATCTTGATAAAGAAGATCTTCATGCCGCATCGATAAAAGTAAAAAAAACTACTGAAAATTTTGTTTGTTTTTATTTTGAAGAAATTGGACATTTGAAAGGTTTTTTACAATTTTATTTATATAAATTATCTGAAAATAATCCTTAATTAATGCTTCAACCACAATTAGCAAATCCTTTTGTTATAGCTTCATGTCATTTTACGGGTCGTAAGCGTGAATTGCTTGGATTACAAAAATTATTAAATAAAAGACCTAAAATTGAAAATTTTAATCCCTATCCTGGAGCAATAATAATTAAAAGTATTTCAGAAAAAGGTGGTGACGGTAAAACAGGTAAACGAAAGATATGGGAAGATCCTGATTATAAATTTATTAGATATACTGATGGAGATAAAACACGAGAATTACTTTTACCTAATGTAGCTATAGATTTATTTCAGTTTGCAAAGATAAGATTTCCTTCAACAGTTAAAATTGGATTAAGTGTTTTACTTGGGGAGAACTCAACTTTAAAAAATATTAAAATTGCTTCTGATGCAGATGCTGATTTTATTGAGCTTAATACTAAATATTTAAGTAGAGGGTATCATGATTTAGATTATTTAGCTAAGGATAAAGCTGATAAATCGTTTAATGATTTTTATTCAACAATTCAAAATATTTTAAATAATTGTGATAAACCAATTTGGATAAAATTTGCTAGAGATATTATATGGTTAAGAACAAAAGATATTATTGATCTTTCATATCTTATTCAGCGTAATGATATTTCTTTTGTTATTGCTAATACAAAACAATTTTTTATTTCTAAACATTCTGAAAAATGCAATGATCAAAAAAGAAAATCGCAGTATAAAATTCCTAATGGAAAAGCTGTAATTTGGGGAAAATGTTTATATCCAACAACTTATGATATTATAAAACAGTTAAGTCATAAAATAAATCAAAATGTTTCTCTAATAGCAAATGGTGGTATTACTACACTTAATCAAACAAAAGCAATTCTAGATGCTGGTGTTGCAGCTATAGAATATTGTGCTTTTCTTCATGATGGTATAGATGGCTTTTCAATATGGAAAGCAGAATTAAGTTCAATATATAAAAATATTTCATAATTTAGACCAGACAGCATTTGATTTGAAAGGTAATAAATTGCACAATTAAAAAGACACACTCTGTATTAATCACCTTCATGATTTTTTCTTAATGCTTCCTCTCTTTTACATCTGTTGTTTAATTCTCTCATTAGTTCAGCAGTAATTACAGTAGGAGTTAATAACTCTTCATCTAATTTGGCAATTGGGCTGAGTTCTTTCTCGAGATCGTTGTACAATTTCATTTCCAGATCGATCAGTTTCTCAGTTTTTACCGTGGTAAAATCTCTTTGTTCTAATTCTTTTCGTAATGCTAGCAAAAGATTGCCAAATGTTTGGATTCTATATCCCGAATACAATTGGTATTTATCTCTTAGAATCTCCAGTTCCTGTAGGTGTTTCCGGGAAATATCCTCTTTAAATTCCTTGTTCCATTCCACCAGCAATCTTTCGCTAACACCGATCAATTCTGATATCCTGGGATAACTATATCCCTTAGCTCTTAATTCAATGAATTTTTCCTTGGTGTTAATATCTTTCATCATTCTCCTTTATTCTTAATTATAAGAATGTGAATTTTATTGGAATAGTTAAGAACATAACAAATTATTAATAATTTGTAAACACTAATGTTATGTGATAAATAGCTTGACAACATACATTGTATAAATAATCATATAGTATAGATTTTATGCTTTCACAACATCCACAAGATCATACTTTACCAAATTCCACAAAATATATTTACCTATCTAATGGAATATCTGTGTCTAGATAATCTATAATGAGGAGGTTTCTATGAAGACTGGCTTAATCTTTATATCTGTTATTGTTTTTTTAACTTTTTTTCTATGGGGTAGTAATTTAACGACAAATATTATTTATAATCCATCAGAATTGATTCTTTCTGAATTTAATGGTTATGATTATATCGGCATTGATAATGGAATGTATTTCAGTGACCCTGGTAATCCTGCTCTTCCTGCTAAAACTATATATCTGAGTATACCACATACATCCAGGGTTATTTCAGTGGATATTGAAGAACAACAGTGGCAAAATATAGGTTATTATAATGTAATTCCTTGTCAACAAGTTATTTCCATTGGTGAAGAACTTATATGGACTGATGAAAACAGTACAGTTTACAATTCATTAAGTTATTATCCAAATGATCCTCTGATAAACTATGGAACTAGTAGTAAATCGGGATTTATGATTGCTGATATTACATATTGCCCTTTTAGATATAATCCGGTAACTGATGAATTGCAACTGTTAACCGAAGCAATATTAAATGTAAATTATCAGTCGGGATTAAGTGAGGTGGTATATCTAAGTCCCAATCAGTTGAATATTTTTAGTGAAGATGTTAAAACTATGGTGGATAATCCGGAAGTAGTCGATATAAACAGTCCATTTTTAAATACTGAAATTTCAGGACTAGTTGAATATGCGATAATTACTCCCCAGGAATTAGTTAGTTCTTTTGAACCATTGATAGAATGGAAAAACCAGAGGGGAATTAGAGCAAATATATTCAGCAAGGAATGGATATTATTGAATTATTCCGGATATTACGATGATATGGAATGCATCCGTGAATTTATCAAGGATTTATATGCTAATCATGGATTAATTTATGTGATTTTAGCAGGTGACTTTGATAATTTAGGGGCTAGATTAGTTCCCATAAATTTCCAAGAAACAAATTATAATTCCCCTTGTGATTGTTATTTCTCTGATTTGGACAGTAATTGGGATGGTAATGGAAACCATATCTATGGAGAATGGCAAGTTGACGGATGTGATTGGAGAAGTGATGTCTATGTAGGCAGGTTCCCGATTAATACAAATGATGAAGTTAACAGATGGATAAATAAATTAATAAAATACGAAAAAGATCCATGTACTAATTATTTTGAGCGGTCCTTAATGGCTGGAACTGAAATCAATGGAAACTTAAATTGGTATGGTGATACTATTTGTGATTCAATTGTGGATAATCATCTTCCAGATCATTGGCATTCAGTTAAAATGTATCAAACTGAATCCTATACTCCACCCGGTTTTATAGATTCATTTAACACTGGATATAATTGGTGCTATATTTGCAGTCATGGGAATATAACAAAAACATATTGGAATGATTATCCAGATATTGCTGATATTTTATCTACAGCATGTAATATTACTAATGGTGAAAAACTAGGAATTCTTCATTCATCAGCATGTAATCCTGGTTATTTTGATAATCACGAATGTCTTGCTGAATATGTGTTCAATTCTCCTGGAGGAGGTGCAATAGCGATAATTATGAATGCCAGAGAAGGTTTATGGGCTCCTCCATCTATTGGTCCTTCTTGTTGGATTGATATTAAATTAGCTACATTTATATTTGATCAGGAAAAGTGGAATATTGGAATAAGTCATGCATTTGCTAAAGAGTTTTTATTGTCTTGGATGAATTTTAGAGAGAATGATCACTTTGCTTTTATAGAGAATACTCTATTTGGAGATCCGGAAACCCAGCTATACACCTCTGAACCAATTCAGTTGTATGGAGAACATGATACAGTCATCTACATGGGAGAAGGTCAGTTCACCATATCATTATCTGCTGAAGATAATCCCACCTCCGGAGTTACCTGTTGCCTTTACCGTACTGGAAATCATGATATCTGGTTCAGGGACACCACTAATACTCAGGCTGTTGCAACCATAAGTTATGAGATAACTTCTCCAGGTGATTTACTGGTAACTGCTTATGATCATAATTACCGATGCTACATAGACACTATTGAAGTATACCCCCGACCTTATTGGCCCACCTATAAATATCCCTATTTAATGAACTGGGATTGGTTCAACGAAGAATTGGAAGGATCAGGGAATTATGTAGTAAAGACCGAAGATGATGAATATCTGTTCACCATTGATCAGAATTATGCCAAATATGCCGTTCTTAATGAACAGGGACAGCTACTGGATTCAGGAACCTATCTAAATCCTACAGTATTAAAGTCAGTGAATTGCATTTATGAGATCCCTGAACAAGGTTATATTTATGGAGGTAGATCATTGCAGGGATTTTCGAATCATGGGGTGATCAGAATTGTCAATACCGATTATGAAATAATTGGCGGAGAGGATATTGGAGTAGGTGAAGTGCATAGGGTTATTAGTACTGATGATGGAAATTACCTGGCA
>LKUE01000134.1 GCA_001412365.1 Desulfuromonas sp. SDB
CCTCGAACTCATATCCCTCCTGGTCCACTCTATACCTCAACCTCTCCCCTTCCCAACAGGGCACCGGCTCCAAGGGATAGCTTAAATTATATCGGCTGACCTGTTTAAACCTCACCTTCACCTGATACTGACCCCCCGGCGGCACTGCCACGATAAAGTTCTTTCGGTACAACTGGGGCGATCCCGCTTCTCCGTAAGCCTCTATATCCATACCAACGATACTGCTGTAATTACCATCCTCATGTCTGACTTCCTCTATCCCCCTCCAGGCGAACTCGTAACTGTAGCTGAGCCCGGCAGGATTAAGATTTTCAGTATCCCTATTCAATATCCTGTTAATATCTTGATTGGAAAAGTTAAAATCATTTGCACTAATAATTATCAAGGTCATTATTAAACTAATCACTTATCCTCCAGGTTTTCAGCTTCATCAATTAACATAATGGGTATATCATCTTCAATTTTATAGGCTAAATTACAATTATGGCATATTAAACGATTTTGTTTCTCTTTGTATTCAAGAGAACCTTTGCATTTTGGACAAACTAATATTTTTAAAATTCTTTCATCTAACATTTATATACTCCTTGTCCTCATAAAAATTTATTATCAAAATTAAACAATTAAAATACACCAATATCTCTAAAGACCAAGTTTACCTGCAAATAAACAATTTTTCAATTTCAACTAATTCCTTCTCCGAACCGAGCGATTCCGGATCACTCCAATCTGCTGCTATCCGGTAAAAATATACTCCATTGGACGGCTGGTCTCCTTCCTCATCCCTTCCATCCCAATGCACCGTATTAAATCCTGAACTCACCTCCACCGGACCCAGCTCCCTGATCTTCCTTCCCCCTACCGTGTATATCTCTATTCTCACTGTAGCCATACCCCGGGTCAATATAAAAGTGAAATCAGTTCTCTCCTCCATCGGATTGGGATAATTCATCACCTGGGTTAACTCCGGAGTTATTCCACCTTCCACCTCTAAATACCAACTGTAGTATCCTCGGTTACCCACATTGTCCGATACCACCAACAATATCTCATGCTCACCGTCTCCCTCGAAATCTATATCCCGCTTTACCCGCCCCCGGGTGGTGCTGCCCATATCATAAACAAATTCCCGGGATAACATGGTGTCCAGCTCT
>LKUE01000135.1 GCA_001412365.1 Desulfuromonas sp. SDB
TAACAACCACAGGTGAACACTGAGCCCAGCCCAGCACTTCCACTCCCAACACGGAGCACACCACACTACTCCGGGGAAATAGAACACGGAGGAAAGGATGAAAGTGGTCTGGTTGTCTAAAAGAGGATATAATTTAGGAAACAAATCAGAAACTATTATTAAAAGGAAGGATTTGTTATGGTAAAATTAATTGTACTTGTTATTCCTTTGGCTTTGTTGTTGCTGGGCTGCAGTGTGAAAGCTGATGATGAGGAAATCATACTAGGTTATGAAATAGTTGAGATAGTGGAAAATTCAAATTCAGAAGCTTATGGGTGGATGCAGTTTGCCAAGGGAGATCTGGTTTTTGTTCAAAAGCCGAGTATGCCCACAATATCTTTTAATTTATCTACCGCAGAGATAAGGGAAATAGGGGTTATTGGAGAAGGTCCGGGTGAATACAAATTGTTTTCAACCAGCATTTTACTGGATAATGACACTTTATATCTAGGCAATCTATTCAAGGGTGAATTGATACTTTATGATTCTTCATTTAATTATATTACTCAAAAGAAAAGTTTTTTACTGGAGGGGGAACGAATAGTTAAACTGAATGACAGCTTGATAGTGGGAACCAGAACATCAGAAGATTTTATTTTTGTAGTGTACAATTTAAATACAGAAAAGGAAATTATCCATTTTGGTAAACCTATTGAATATCCTGGTGATGCGGATAAAAGCAGATTGGTGCGTGAGGGGAGATTGTATCCAACGAGTTCAGCTTGGAATATAAAGGACAGCTTGCTTTACTGGTATGACGGATATAACGATAATATAAGAGTTTACAATATATTTTCCAAAGAACTGGATACGGTGTTGGGAAGAACTCATGCTGGTTTTCATCTTCCCCCGGTAGTTGACCATCCAGGGGATGCCTACCATGGACCCACCACCGTTGCTTTAAGTGCCGATATTTCCGGTATAACTGTTTCAGAGAATTATCTGTTTGTTCTTATGGGTAAAAATTGGACTGTATGGGATGGTAAACTTTCAGCTCAATATGGAGATGAGAAGCCATTATTTCTGGAAGATGATTATTATTTTGTTGATATTTACGATCTTAAGAACTATGGCTACTGCGGTACGATTTATCCCCTCAATGATTTTATATTTGATGATGACAGGAGATACAGATCTCATCTTATTGATGTGGAAAATGACAGCATATTAAATATTTACCTGCAGGGTCATGAGGATTGGGAATACTATATAAAATTGTCGGTTTTAATTCACCAGTAGTTATTATTTTTATCTATTTGCCAAACATTGGTTGATATGCCCTATTTACCTAAATGGAATACAAAAGATTTCTTAATGAATTGAGAAAAAACTTACAAATTATTTCTTGTTTCTCATACTGCAAGTGGTATTATATATAATACTGAGTCTTACTGTAGATGCGAAATGAATGTCATTTTCATATATAGA
>LKUE01000136.1 GCA_001412365.1 Desulfuromonas sp. SDB
CGGGTTTGTGGGATGGGTGTAGGGCTCTGTGTTCATCTGTGGTTTATTATTTCTCGAGGGGAGGAGGAAATTTTCATATAAACCAAAGAAGCAATAGCTAGAATTCCAGTCAATATTAGCATGGGATAGTTCCCAAAAACAATATTGAATCTCTGAGGTTCATTGGCAATTTCACCAGTTGATTTATTTATAAAAAAACCAGGCAGAAATACAAAATTAAAGCTGAGATGAAGCGCCCAGGAATAAACAATTTTTCCAGTCTTTAAGATCAGAACATTTCTCAATACACCCACAAAAAACAGCGAGAATAAGGTAAGCAAAGTTAAAGAAGTTTTAAACTGCATCGAACTAAATACATACAATGCCTGATGCATCAAACTGAAAAACAGGGCAATGGAAACAGCAATTATTGTTGGATTCAATTTTTTTATACTTCTTTGCAAACCAAGTAGTAAAAACGCTCCCACCAGGATTTCCTCATTGAAAGTTTCCGGAAAGAAGTAAATATAACCGGCAATTATCTGATGAAAGGGAGTAGAAACTGAATAGAAACTCTTATAATTAAGTAATTCCGGTTTAAAGGAATAATGGCTGATTTCCGATAAATGATAAATCAGAATATAAGATCCGATAACCAGCAATACAGTTACCACAAGAAATTTAAGAAGATCCATCTTTTGTAAACAAATACCCAGATTCTTTTTCCAGGAATCAGGATCTCTAAATTTCATGATAATAATAATCAGAACTGAAGCCAGTAATGATAAAATCCAGCCCCAGTGGGGAGAAGAATTTTCAAAACTCAACTGGGGATTGTAGTTCAGGAATAACCAAATCAGATAAACTAAAATGATTAATCCGAACCTTTTCAGCAAATAACTGATTTTCGGGTATGTTTTCAAATTATAAAATTTGAATTAATTCTTTTTTTCCAAAAATAGTTTGCCTAGAGGAAGCCAAATTATAATAAAATGACAGGCTACCCCTCCTGTTATTATTGATATGACATTATCTTTATAAGGAGTGCCTTTTAAAACCCAAGCAGATCCCACCATCACCAATCCCCAGATAATTGCGCTGGCTATGATCAGATATCCCGCTTTGCCTTTATTCAATTTACCCTCCTTTGTATTTATTCAATTCTTCAAAATCATCAGATACTCCGGTTCAGCCTCATCAGGTATCTTAACTGTTTTCCAGTAAGAGAAACCAGCTTTCTGATAGGCTTTAATTGCAGCTTTATTAGCCAGCTCCGGTCCGATAATGCATTTTTCAACATCAAATATTTTAAACACAACTTCATTTAAAAATTTCTTTATTATTTCCGGCCCCAGTCCCCGATGGAGGTAATTCTCATCTCCGATAAACAAGTCCATCCCTGCTGAATTGTTATCTGCTTGTATGTGCTTATTGTAATCAGGATAATCGGTGATTTTATAAGTTTGAATATAACCGATAGAATTCTGATCAATATAAATTATAAACGCTTTGGTAGAACAAATATCTCTGGTCCGGGGTAGATAATGATCTTCTACATTCCGGTAAAATTGATAATTTCTACCCTTACCGTACCATTTAGCAACATGATCTAAATTAAGCCATTTATACAACAAGTTGAGATGATCTGGCTTCAATGGTATGAATTTTACTTGAAGATTATTTTGCATAGTCAGATAAATTTATTTTCTAATCAGTATCCGTTCTGTTCCCACTGGTAATCTAAATTATAAAACTGTCTTTCCCCGGTTTGGGCATCAAAAACCTGAATGTAACTACCACCCGCTTCATCACCAACCATCACAATTTTATCATCAATAAGATTGATATAAACTTCATTCATATACTGACTATGTCCAATCATCAGCTGAACACCCTCTCCCCGCCATATTTCCTCACCTGTCTTTGCATCCAGACAAACCAATCCTGAACCGGTGGATATGGGATGATAGATGGCAATGTACAGGTTGCTTCCATCGAGTATAACTTTCAAGTACTTCCCATAGAACAAGGGGGGATCAGGATTATATGTCCATAGAATTTGATCATCCGGCTGGACTTTTAAACTGATTTGAGAACCGGTTATTGTATGGGATTCAGGCATAACCGGCTCAGTCATTAGATTTCCCAGTAAACTGCCATCCTCATAATAGACCGGAAAATTTACTCCGTCCATGCCCAGTTCTGGTTGGTCCCACAGCCGGGGTTCCTGGTTTACATCCCAGACAATATTAGGATTAACTGTGTCTTCAACAGACATCAATTTTAAATGATCAACATCCAAAACCCATCGGTCGAATACAACTAACTTCGGAGGGGGATAGAGCAATCCTTCTCCGGATAACTGAGTTGCCAAGACCATCAACAGCAGTAATAATTCAATGAATTTTCTCATGTCTCCCCCCTTGTTTGTTTTTCTTCACAACTAAGCAAACATCAGTAAACTCAGTGCCATCACCAACATTCCCCCAATCAATCCCCCGATGGCAATATGGTGTTCTCCGTATTCTTCTGCGGTGGGCAGCAGTTCATCCAATGATATGTATATCATGATTCCGGCTACTCCGGCAAAAATCACTCCAAATGTTATTTGATTAAAAAAGGTCCTTAAGATGAAGAAACCCAACAACGCCCCTATCGGTTCAGCTAAGCCGGATAAAAAGGACAGCCAGAAAGCTTTTTTCCTGCTCCGGGTGGAATAGTAAATAGGAGCAGAAACTGCTACTCCTTCGGGAATGTTGTGGATGGCAATAGCCACCGCGATGCTGATCCCCAGGGCAGGATCGGACAATGCTCCCATAAAGGTTGCCAATCCTTCCGGAAAATTATGGATAGATATTACCAGAGCGGAAAACATTCCCATTCTCAGCAATTTTTTATTTTTATATTCATCTAGAGTTTTTTGTTCCTTGATATTCTTAATTTCATGGGGATTTTCATAAGAGGGAATTAATCTATCAATAATTGCAATCAAGGCAATCCCTCCGAAAAATGCAATTACGGTGACCCAGTATCCACCCCTGGTTCCTAACTCCGAAACAAGTGAATCCTTGGCTTTGAAAAATATCTCCACCAGGGAAATGTAAATCATTACTCCTGCGGAAAAACCCAAGGAACCTGCCAAAAACTTCGGATTAAAATTCCGGGAAAAGAAAGCCATGGTGCTGCCGATTCCAGTAGAGAGTCCGGCAAAAACAGTTAAACCAAATGCAAAAACAATGTTTTCAATAGACATATAACAAGCTTATACAATTTATCTGAATTTTACCACAGCCAGTTTATTTTACTGAAAAGTCTCTCTCCGGTTTCCGCATCAAATATTTGAAGATAATATCCTGCCGCTTCATCACCGGCTAATATAACTTTATCGCCAATAACCTTGATAAAAACTTCATTTTGGTAAATGCTGTGGGGTACCATTAATTGTTCAACATCCCCTTTCCAAATTTCTTCTCCATTCCGGACATCCAGGCAGACCAAGCCGGCTCCGGTGGATATTAGGTCATAGATTGCAATATAGATATTATTTCCCCCCAGAGGAAAAACAGCTTTTAAATATTTACCGAAGAATAAATGCAAATCTGGATCATATATCCATAAAGTATCTTTGTTTTCTTCATCTCTCAATACAAGCTTACTTCCTACAATAACATCTTCCTGTTTTACCTCTTCAATAGTCAGTATTCCTATCAGGGAATCGGTTTCATAAGCCAGAACCTCCCTGTTTTCCCATATCTGAATTGACTGTCCCTGATGGCTTAACTCCGGATTATCCCACTTTACCGTTTCTTCACTTACATCCCAAAACACATTATGTTGATTAATTGCAGATGAATCAACAAATTCCAGTTTATCCAGGTCAAAAATCCAATCTTTAAACAATATTAATTTATCCAATTCACCAATTTCCTCATCAGCAAATAATAATGTTCCTGAATATAGAATTAGCAGCAGTACAATAATAGTTTTTATCATGATCTCCCCCTGATATAGTAGCTATTCCTCCACAATTTTATCTAATTTACGAGCGCTTTCAATATTATGAACCAGATCACTGGGATTGGGTACCATTCCATCCCAACCTGATTCTTTGACAAACTTTACAAAGAATTCATGCAGTTCATCCGGTTTAAATTTTGCAATTTTATCCGGTGAATCAAGTCCGGCATCGTAGTAAAGGCGGGTTAATTTAGTTTTGACATATCCCAAACGGGTAAGATCGGATAATTTTACCAATTCCAGAATTATCTTTTCCGGAATATTCAGCTTTGTTGATAATTCTTTTCTCTGTTTACCGGTTTTTCCCTCTTGCAGCATTTGCTCAACATTCATAATACCGTAATCTTCCAGCTTTTTTACATAATTTTTATTAATTCCCATAAACTTGCAGATTGGAAATATTCTTCTGGTTTTTTCAGTTCTGCTCCGGCGTAGTCTGCTGGTGTATTTTAACAGATCATTATCTTCCTTGAATTTAAAATAATTCATCAGTACGTACAGTGTTCCTTTAGCTGATTTTTTCTCTTTTTCAGTATCATCTACATAAGCTTTTATGTCTCCTGAATTCACTTCCTGTATTTTTTTACCTCTATTTTTAATTATATATTCATTAAATTTTTGGATAGTGCGGATATTTCGGTCAATTACACTTGATTTTTTCCCCTTTATCTTCAAAAACTTTTCAAAATTTTTTTCATTCATCTTTTTCTCCAGCTAGATTTTGAGAATATTTTAATGGAAAATAAAATATTTTGTATAAAATAGTTCTCTGAAAAATTCTGATATAGTTATTTCTTTACCTGCTTAAAGATATGCTTTACTATATATAAACAAGTAAATCACATAAATATGAAAGATAATCCAGATAGATATTACATAGGCACTTCAGGTTGGAATTATACCCACTGGAAAAATGTCTTTTACCCTCAAGAAATTTCTAACAAAGAGTGGTTTGATTTTTATTCTGAAAAATTTAAAACTGTTGAAATCAACTACTCCTTTTACCGTTGGCCTGATAAAAAAACAGTTATGAAGTGGAAAAATCAAGCTCCAGGTAATTTCAAATTCACCTTAAAAGCTTTTAGGGGAATAACCCACTACAAAAAATTAAAAGAAGTACACCAGGATATTATTAAATTATACAAATTAGGCAACTTACTGGATAAAAACCTTGGCTGTTTCCTTTTCCAGCTTCCCCCAAGCTATACCTGCACCAGCAATAATATTAATAAATTGGCAGATTTCATTGATATTCTGGACAGCAGAAGAAAAAATGTGATTGAGTTCAGAGATGGCAAATGGTGGAACAGCAAAATTTTCCAGATGTTGGAAAGGAAAAAAATTGCCTTCTGCAATGTTTCCGGATTGAATATGCCTAAACAAATATTCCCTACTGCTGATTTTTATTATCACCGGCTGCATGGAGAGCATTACTCCACCAAGTACTCCCCTCAGGAAATAAATAAACTTGCCCAACAAATAAAAAAACTATCTGCAAAATACTATTACATCTATTTCAATAATGATAAAAGCGCCTATGCAGTTGAAAATGCCCGGCAATTAAGAAATGAGATTGAAAATGCCTGAGTTGCCTGAAGTTGAAGTTTACCGAAGTTATCTTGCCCATACTGTGCTGCACAAAAAAATTGAAAAGGTGCACATTTTTAAACCGGAAATATTGACTTTTTCAGCGGATAAAATAGCTAAACTTAAGGGAAAGAGTTTTCAAGATACCCATAGACACGGCAAATATTGTTTTCTAAAGATTTCTTCAGATCTTTATCTTGTTCTTCATTTCGGAATGACCGGCAGTATTGAGTATTACCGGGGAAAAGATGATCCTTCTTACAGCGCAGTTGTTTTTTCATTTTATGAAGGTCATAAGTTTTCAGTGATAACTAAAAGAAAATTAGGAAAAATCTACTTAAGTTCGGATATAAAGGAATTTATCGAGCAGAAAAATCTGGGACCCGATGCTTACGACTTAGGTAAAAAAGAATTTATCAATATTATAAAAGCAAAAAAGGGAAAGCTTAAATCAGCATTGATGGATCAATCTTCTATTGCCGGAATTGGCAATATTTACTCAGATGAAATACTGTACCAATCAAATTTAAGACCAGATAAACCGGTGGAAAACTTAGATGACAAAGCTATCCGTAGAATATATGCAAAGATGCAATCAGTTTTAAAAACTTCGATTAAACATAAAACAGATTTTGATAAAATGCCCAGAAATTATCTGCTTCACCGTAGAAAACCAGGATCAGCATGTGGAAAATGCAGGGGGAGCATAGATAAAACTGAAATCAGTGGAAGGAGTACCTATTACTGCCCTCAACACCAAAGATGAAACTTCTTTTCAGCATCTAATTGAATTATTTTTAAAACTGGAAAAGACCACTTCTCATAAAAAGATTATTGACCAAATAGCATCCTATTTTGAAAAAATCAATGTCTCCGATGTCAAAAACTCAGCTTATCTAGTGTTAGGGGATATTGGACCAAAATTTGAGGATAATGACTTGGGGATAGGAGATAAGACCGCATTAATCTCTATTGCCCAAGCATTTAGACGAAAAAAACAGGAAGTTGAAAAGATATTTGAACAGCAAGGAGATTTGGGAGATACTGCGGCGTATTTTAATTCAAAAAAAACTGGAAAGTTAACTGTACAGAAGGTTCATAAAAAACTGGTATCCATTGGAAAATGTTCTGGGGAAGGAAGTACCCGGAAGAAGATAGATATTTTAGCCGAACTTCTTCGAAACTCATCCATAAATCAATCTAAATATATTTTAAGAATAACCATGGGGAATTTACGGCTGGGATTCGGTGAACAATTTCTTTTGGAAGGATTAACCAAAGCATTTACTGAAGATATTGAAAATAAATCTCTAGTCGAGGATAAGTACCAATTAAATACAGATATTGGTCTGGTTGCTGAATCTCTGGCTAAAAACGGGATCAAAGGAATTAAAAGATTTTCAATAAGCCTGGGCAGGCCCCTGCAGGCAATGCTGGCTAAAAGGATTGATAGTTTAGAAGAATTAAATAAAAGATTTCCCCAAGAAATGGCAGTTGAGGAGAAATATGATGGGGAAAGAGTTCAGATACATCTAAAAAATGAAAAAGCAGAAC
>LKUE01000137.1 GCA_001412365.1 Desulfuromonas sp. SDB
GAAAGTATCTTAACTGAATCCACTCCCTGGAAAAAAATCATGATTTCTCTTTTTCTGCTTTGTCTGTTCTCTTTTATATACGGTGTAGTGATGGGAGCTTATCACAGTCTCTTACAAGCATTGACTACCGGATTAAAATTAACTTTCCTGTTTTCTGCGGTACTAATAATTTGTTTCCCCGCCTTTTTTATTGTCCAATTCCTGCTGGGATCAAAACTAACTCTGGGTCAGATGATCTCCATGGTCTTATCCGGATTTGTACTGTGTACTGCCATTATGATTTCATTTGCCCCCATCAGTTTGTTCTTTCTGATAACCGGAAGTAATTATTACTTTCTCCAGTTGCTACATATAATTATATTTTTGATATCCGGTTTCTTTGCCATGAGTATTGTAGTGGAAGGTCTTAAGTACTCCTGTGAAAAGAAAAACATCTATCCTAAAACCGGAGTAATAATCTTCCGATTTTGGATTGTAATTTTTGCCTTTGTTTTCATTCAATTAGCCTGGAATTTAAGACCATTCTTAGGCGACCGGGGCAAGCCTTTCCAATTATTCAGGAAATATGAAGGTAATTTTTACTCCGCGGTAATCTACTCCGTTCAGCAATTAATGGGAAAACCACCCACTCAAACAGAAACGATTACCAATCAGGGTAATTCAAGTCAACCCCGGATAGATCAAAATCAATACAGACTTCAACCTCTTCATCAGGAAGATACTCTTGGAAACTGATATCATGACTTTAGAGGAAGTAGCTTCCTACCTGAAACTGAAACCACAAACCATTTATACCTGGGCTCAGGAAAAGAAAATACCTGCCGCTAAAATCGGCAAGGAATGGCGGTTTAAGAAATCAATTATTGATGAATGGTTCTTACAGCATATTGACGGTAAATTCGACCAAGTCATCGAACAGTGGAGAGAAAAACAACAATTCGATATAAATAATTAATTTGCGTAAATTTTAATAAAAAATTTTATTAATCAGCTCTTTCTCAAGACCAAAATAGCAAAACTAGTCAAATAAGGGCATGGATGTTTGATTAAAATGTTTGAAATATTATTATCAATTCTCCTTAATATTGGTAAGAAATGGTAATATTGTTCATGCCCAAATAACCCAATATACTGTATAACTTCAAAACCCAACATCTCATATCGCCTTGACAATGATTTCAAAGGTCCAAAACACCATTTATAATATGCAGGAAATTTTGGTTTATAGTTTAGATTCCGTGTAGTCATTTTTTTTACTAAATACCGACTGGTGTAATTAGAAATATATTTATTAAAAACAAAAGGAATTGCAAATAAAGTAGGGAAGAAATGTACGGCAATGCCTCCTTTTTTCAGTAAATTAAATATATTTAGATGCATTTGAACTGGATTTTTGATGTGTTCAGCTAACATTTTTGTAAAAACAAGATCAAATTTACTATCTATAGTTAATGTAGAAGAACAAATATCAGCAACAATTTTATTATACTTAGAAGGAGCTTTATTCATCTCAACAGATGAAATGTCTATTACATTAAAATCTAAATTATCTTCTAATTCATCAAAGAGTGGATGTGCTCCTCCTCCAATTTCAGCGATTTTTGTAAAATTATTATCCTTAATAATTTGATAAAGAATATTTTCAATATTCTTCCAGGTTGATTCAGTTTTAGCATAGGAAATATTCACTTTAATTAAAATTTTTCAATGGCAGATAATTTTCTGGATAATTATATCTTCTACCGGTACATTCTGAAAATTACCCACTGTTTTAGTGGAAATATTTTCAATTATATCAACAACTTCCATCCCCTCCACTACTTTTCCAAAAACACAGTATCCATATCCATCCGGATATTGATTCCAGTCCAACCGGCAATTATCCACTGTATTGATGTAGAACTGGCTGGTGGCGGAGTTTGGATCGGTAGTTCTAGCCATGGCAATAGTCCCCCTGAGATTACTCAACTGGGATATTCCCGCTTCATTGACAATAGGATCAAAAAGCGGTTTTTTATATTCCAGACCAGGTAAAAATCCTCCACCTTGTATCATGAAATCTTTGATCACCCGGTGAAAGATCAATCCCTCATAAAAACCTGCCTCTACATAAGCTATGAAATTATCCACGGTAACCGGGGCATTCTTGGGATAAAGATGCACCACAATATTACCCTGGTTGGTTATTATTTCTACTACTTTAGTTCCTTCTGATTGTTCTGATGAATTATCCATTGTATCTCCAGTCTGATTGAAAATATTTAACATAAGCAAAATTCCCACTAATCCAATCATACTTTCTCCTGATTAGTAAAATTTATTAGATGTTTTTTTACTACATTCTATCACTTAATCTCTGAAATTTCATAATGATATTATTTAGGGTTATCAGCGCGGATAAAATGGATTTATCTGTTCTCGTCAAGCTGATAGTCCGGTACATTAAACAATTCTTTCCATCTTCTTTCTATCCCCCTGGTTGGGATGTGGGGATTAGTGTAAATTAGTGCTCCTGGCGGG
>LKUE01000138.1 GCA_001412365.1 Desulfuromonas sp. SDB
TGTATTGGGTTGGGCTCTGTGTTCATCTGTGGTATAAAAAAAATTCCGAGGTACGGGGTGGTGTTCTTTGTCTAGCTGCAGTCAATTACCGGAAATAAGCAATACTGAAACGATGGGTAGCCCCCAGTTGTTCATGACTCATAAAACCGTAGTCAAACAGCAGGGATCTCCACCTGACCCCGCCACCGGCGGTTAGGTGCCCGTAATTATTTCCTCCCCTTAAGAAAAATCGGTCTTTTATGGATAATTCAAGACCATAATGATTATCAATGCTTAACTCGGAAACACTCCACTGGGAAGCTAACTCTCTTCCTTCAAAGTAAATGTCAAATTCCAAACCTGCAGATAAAGTTGTATTCTCCCAGGATAAAGGTGCTTTAACCACCAATCCAGTCTTCATGGAAGGATATACTATTTCCTGATTATCAGTACTCCAGGAGATATAGGTGGTAGTGGCATTATTCAATACGGCGGCGGCATCAAAATACTGGGTGCGGTAAAACAATCCAATATCAGTGCCAACTCCGTAAGCGGAATAATCTCCAATAGTCCGGTAAATTCCTTTTAATCCCACCCCCCAGGAAAGATTCTGCTTAAAAGTATGGGCATAGCTGATAAATAACAGATAGTCATTGTCGCTAAAATAGGAAACCTGATCGTAGTCCAGCCATTCACCGGGATCCAGGATACCATTGTTTTCCCCTGCATCCCCGGTATTGGGAAGACCATCCCCACCATAATCCTGAAGAGCATCTAAGGTGTTAGGAATATCTGCAATTCCCAGATGAATAAGACCAAATCCAATTGCCCGGTTTTGTTCAGGCAAAATCATGGCAACACCGTTGTAATTTGCTTCTCCAGAAAATATATAGGAATGGGTCACAGAAATTGTCTTGGGTGCATAGATCATTGCAGCAGGATTTGCATAAAAACTGTGAATTCCGGGAAGGGTAGCTTGAATTCCTCCGAAGGACAGGGAACGTGATCCATATCCTAAACTCAGGAATTCCCCGGCATATTTTGTTGCACCTAAAATTGCCGGAATTATTAAAAGTATGATAAAAAATTTATATTTATTCAAAATATTACTTTCTCTTATCTTTCAGCCGAAAACATGGCTTTTATTCTACCCCAAGTTGCCGGATTCACCGCAGAAGCAGGAGCTTCACGATTCTCCTCCCCGGGAGTAGGCCTACAGGTGACATAATCATAAGGTTGAGGGGAAACATTTCCATCCGGGTATAATCCCAAAGAATAACCAGCAGGAACACCGGTTGAAGTGCCTGTACCTCCCCACTCAACTCTGGAAATTTCAGAACCTCCATTATTCAACAGACAAACCATACCGATATCTTTAGTAATATCAATAAAACCTCCATATTCTATGATCAAAATACCAGGATTAAGAATTGAGTCCCAATGAGCTATAAACCTAGAACTATCCGCAACCAGAACCAACCTCTGGTTACTGCTTAAAGTTACTGAAAAGCTAAAAACCGAACCTTGGTCATCTTTCAATTTCCACCCATCCAGGGTAATCTGACTGGAGGAAAAGTTGAAAATTTCAATCCATTGGTCGTTTTTATTCCAGCCTGTCTGTTCTGGGATTTTATAATATACCTCATTTATATGCACACCGGCTGAAACAAAGCCAGTAAATACAATTATAACCCCAATTATGTAAACCAGCTTTTTCATACAATTAAAGGTAACAAAATATGGTGAAATTGTCAATAGAAACCCTGATAATTTGTCAAAAATATCATTTTTCGTCCTTCCCTAAGTGGCATAAAGTTTATCTTTAACAATAATTTTCTTTCAATTACTTGCTTTTTATCATTTTTACGTTATTTTTATAATCTAAACAAGGAGTCTGTAAATGAAGGATGTAATCATAATTGGAGGAGGACCCGCAGCCTATACTGCAGCTCTGTATGCTTCCCGGGCTGAATTAGAAACAGTAGTTCTAGAGGGAATGCTTCCCGGAGGAAGAATTTCCCTGACCGATATTGTGGAAAATTATCCGGGAATAGCTGAACCGATATCAGGTATGGATTTAGCTCAGATCATGAGGGAGCAGGCACAGAAAGCAGGGGCAGAAATAATAATGGATATTGCTGAAAATATAGAACAGGATGAAAAAACCAGAATCTTCACCATTACCACTCCTTATGATCAAAAGTTTCAAGCAAAAGCAGTGATTCTTGCCACCGGGACTACCGATAAAAAACTGGATGTACCCGGAGAAAAAGAATTCACCGGAAAAGGAGTATCCTACTGTGCAACCTGTGACGGACCTTTTTACCGGGACAAACTGGTTGCGGTGGTGGGAGGCGGGGATTCAGCAGTTAAGGAAGCATTGTTTTTAACCAATTTGGCTAAACAGGTGACCATAATTCACCGCAGAGATAAGCTCCGCGCAGAAAAAGTCATTCAGACCAAGGCATTTAACAAGCCCAACTTAAATATTATGTGGGATACAGTGGTGGTGGAAATTAACGGAGAAAAATCAGTGCAAAGTTTAAAGCTGAAAAATGTCAAAACCGGAAAAACAACTGATTTTGAAGTGGACGGAGTGTTTATTCTCATCGGTTCTGTTCCCAATTCAGATCTGGTTAAAAAATTTAATTTAACCGATAAACAGGGTTTTGTACCCACTGAAGCGGACATGTCCACTTCCATTCCCGGTTTATACATAGCCGGAGATATCCGCCCCAAGACTCTCCATCAGGTCACCACTGCAGTCGGAGATGGTTCTATTGCCGCTTATTCCGTTCAGGAATATCTGGAAAATTTTGACTAATTGAATCAATAATGCTGATATCCTGGTTAAGTTTAAGTATCTGGCTGATATCTGTTTCCACCTGGTCGGAAAATTTCAGTTCATTTTTCCAGCAAAACAGCTACTGGGCTGAATATGATCGAAAATTCCGACATCACCGCATTTGCATTGCCTTCATTGGAGACATCATGGTTCACCAAAAGCAGCTGGATGCCTCCTGGGACGGGGAAAGAGAAGTTTATGATTTCGATCCCAGTTTTAAACATATAAGATATTATCTGCAACAAGCGGACCTGGTGATTGGGAATCTGGAGACAACCTTCGGCCAGGATGGCAATTACACCGGATATCCGATGTTCAATACCCCTGCTCCCCTTGCCCAAACATTATTTCAATCAGGGATAGAAGTAGTTACTACTGCCAACAATCATTGCCTGGACCGGGGATTTGATGGACTGACCAGAACCTTAGCCATATTGGACAGTGCGGGAATACTCCACAGCGGCACCTACAGCAACCAGGCACAAAGTGAAAAAATTTTAATAATTCACCGCAATAACATCAAAGTAGCCCTGCTAGCCTACACCTATGGAACTAATGGCATTCCCATTCAATCCGACTGGCAATGGGCAGTTAACCTGATTGATCTGGAAAAAATCAAACAAGATATATTTAAAGCTCAACAAGACAGTGCTGACCTAATCGTGGTTTGTATTCATCAGGGAACAGAATATCTGATAAATCCCACCCCCTCCCAACAGACTATGTTCAAGTATATATTCCAATACGGAGCTGATCTGGTAATAGGCACTCACCCCCATGTGGTGCAGCCGATGGAAATTTTATATGAACACAATATGCCCCGGGGATTAATTGCCTATTCCCTGGGCAACTTCATCTCCTCCCAGCGAACTTTTCCCCGGGATGTAGGGGTAATAATCTATGTGGAATTTGACCAGAGAGGAGAGCAAAAACCTCTGATATCCGGTATATCCTATATTCCCACCTGGGTACATTTTGATAATTCATCAGGTCAACTAGAAGTTTCGGTATTAAATGCAAACACTACCAGCCAGGATACCCCTTACCTTAATTTAAATCAACAGCAACGGCAACAGTTGATCAGGGCAAGGGATTTTGTGGAATCTCAAGTTAGTGGGTATATGGAAATTTATGAAACAAGAATAGTGGACGATCAAGGTAAAATTATTTTATATCCTCAACCTTAGCTGATCTTCTATCCCTTTCAATCACCGCATAAGCGGAGTGGTTGTGAATACTCTCAAAACTTTCACATTCCACTTTGAACCAGGTTACCCGTTCATCTTCTAATAGTTTAACTGAAACTGATCTAACCACATCCTCCACAAAACAGGGATGATCATAGGCATGTTCGGTAATGTACTTCTCATCAGATCTCTTCAACAGGGAGTAAACCGGACTGCTGGAGTTTGCTTCAGCCAATTCAATCAATTCTTCTATCCAAATAAATTCCCGGTACCTTACTTGTATCTTCACCACCGCTCTCTGGTTATGGGCACCTCTTTCCGAAATTTCTTTGGAACAGGGGCAAAGAGTAATCACCGGTACGTTCACTTCCAGGATAAAATCCTGCTGTTCAGTGCCGTTGTCAATTCCGTAGAAAACGCAGGGATAATCCATAATGCTTTTCACCTTGCTGACCGGAGCCGCTTTTTTCATGAAGTAGGGGAAATTTATAATAATTTCAGCTTTCGCTGCCTGCAATTCCTGCTTTATCTGATGAAGCAACTTATCAATATTAACCAGAGAAAATTCCTGCTGGTAGCAGTGTAATATCTCGATAAACCTACTCATGTGAGTTCCCCTGAAATGATCAGGCAACTCTACCAGCATGGAAATTTTGGCAACCGTATTCTGTCTTTTATTTTCTCTATCCTCAACCTCGATGGGGTAAATAATGTCTTTAACTCCCACCGCATCAACATCAATTTTATGCCGGGGCTGTTCCATCTGAATGTCAGGGATTGCTGACTGGTCATCCATAGTATCCGGTCATTCCGAGTAAGTGCAATGAGAGTTTGGAGACTCCCACACCACAATTTTAGTCAGTTTAGGCAAAAGCGTTTTAATTCTATCCCAGAGCCACATAACCAGTAATTCACTGGTTCCTTTTTCCAATCCCTCAATCTGGTTTAGATAATGATGATCTAATTTATCAATAACCGGCTGCACTATTGATTTAATATCCCCGAAGTCCATTACCCATCCCTGCTGCTGGTTGACCTCTCCGCTGATGGTTACATCTACCCGGAAGGTATGTCCGTGGACATTGCTGCACTTGTGCTCGGGTGGAACTTTACTCAAGTTATGGGCAGCATCGAAATAAAAGGTTTTAGTTAGTTCAAAATTTTTCATAAATTAAGAATATACACTTTTAGCTGATTTTACTAGAAATATTAAAAAACTATGAATTTTCCTCTTTCAATCTGATTATCTATTTTCAATTTAATAAAATATATCCCGGAATTCTCAACCTGAAAATCAATACTATGTATCCCCGCAGAATAATATCCGGATATAGGAGTGCTTACCCATCTTCCCGCACAATCGTAAATATTCAGGGTAAGTTCACTATTTTGAGTTACTGAAATTTGAAATGAAATATTCTTGTTTTCTAAGTAATTTATACTGTATGAAAAATTCTCAGGGGAGGACAGGATTGTCTCCTCCACATTTAATCCGATACTGTCAGTCTTAATCAGATATACCGATGAATAACCAGCTCCAAAAGAATATGTTGTCCCCGTAATAATATAACCTCCATCAACAGTTTGTTGAACTGAGTTACCCCAATCATCTTCGGAACCGCCAAAAGTCCTGGTCCATAGTATATTTCCAAGAGAATCAGTTTTTATTAAATAAACATCTGCTTCACCAGCTCCATAGGACTCAGTTCGTCCGGTAATTATATATCCACCATCGGTAGTC
>LKUE01000139.1 GCA_001412365.1 Desulfuromonas sp. SDB
CTCTGACAGAACCATCAGAAAAAAACAATTTTTCTTCTTTGAAATCAGTATTTGTTTTAGTCATAAAAACACAATCTCTTTTGAACGTTTAGAATAATTTCCGGCTGAAAATCTTACTTTAAAAAGATATACTATTTAAAAACATTAAGACATTGCTTTTTTTAAACAATCATTTATGATAATGCAACTAAAATTAGTGAGCCAAGTTGAACTATAGTGAAGCGTAAGGCGAACTATCCTGTGGGCAAAGCGAAGTAGGAAATAAGTCCTAAGCTTCAGAAACGCACCACACTGAAGCTTACTGGACGTAATGAGACTCGAATTTCAAAAGCGTAGCGTAATGAAATTTGTTAGTCGAATTATCCAATCCCGATGCATCGGGATTGGATAATTTCCGCTTCACAATAAATTTAGTTTAATTTTTTTGAACAAAAAGATATTAAAATTTTTTGATAGAGTATTTTATTAAAACAGTTTGAAGTATACATAAAGAGCGTAATTAATGTTTAATCCCAATTTAGATACGACAAGATTAGCCATCATCGGTCCCGGCCGGTTAGGTACATCTTTTGCGTATAAATTCGGTCGGGACAACAAACGCGTAGCTATCTATTATCACGACGCGGAAGTCTGCAAGGTAATAAACAGAGATCACCTGAATCCACTGCATCTGACTGAAGACATGGCTAATCGTTTGGGCGGGATGGATAATGTTCCCCGTCTCTCCAATAAAGTTTATGCAACAAACGATCTGGAACACATTGTCGAAAACAACGATTTTATCGTTCTGGCCATAACCATGAACCGGTTGCCCGAATTTCTTAATTATCTTAAGCCGATGATTGACAAAAAGGCAGGCGACACATGTCTTGTATCTCCGATCAAAGGTTTGATTTCCGACGAAATATCCAAAAAGCTGATAACTCCTTCGCAGTTGATTAATAATAATTTATACAATTTAAAACACAAATATCAGTTAGCCTGCATCGGCGGACCGTTTTTTGACATAGATATAGCAATGGGTAATCCGGTTTGTTTAACAGTCGCCGGTAAGAAACGTATCGCTAATGTCATAAGAGAAGATCTGCTTAAATTCAACCGCGACGAAATAAATTCATATTACAATTTTGACATTGTCGGCGTGGAAGCCTGCGGCGCTTTAAAAAATATTGTAGCCAATATTAAGGGGCTGGCCGATTCGCTTAAACTGGGAGATTCAATTCCGGGAACAATTTTTGCCCGTTCCGGTGTGGAAATTCGTTCATTGTCCCGTCTTTTAGGTGGAGGATTTCAGGCATTCCACAGCCAGGCAGGAGTTGGCGACTTGTATGTGACTGTTTCATCTCTGGCCAGTAAAAATTACCGCTACGGGAAATATTTCTATGAACTCTATACCGGCAATCCCATCGAAACTAATTTGTACGTGCTGGAAAAAATTGACGGAACCCCTGAAGGTCCAAATACAGTCAGAAATGTTTATAAATATCTGGAAAAGAAAAACATGTACAGCCCTCTTTTTTCCTGCGCCTACAGGATATTTAACGAACCCGGCAACAAAGACACCATTAAAGACATGATTATTCAGGCCTGTCAGCACGATAAAAGAAAGAAAGAATATATCAGCCAGGCATCCAGAATTATGTACCGTATTTTTCCCAACCACTGGTACCGTCGTGATAAAGGTTTTTTAGATTAAACAATTATTTTAATTCTTCTTCGCTAACGATTTCAGTCTTAATCATTGTAATAAGTTCCTGAAACACGGGCAGAACATCCTTGCGAAATCGTCCGGCCACGCAAACATTCATGATGTCGTCGCCTATTTTAAGATGGCCTTCGTTAATCCATACCCTGATGTCAACGATACCGTCTCTTTTCTTCAATTCACTAACAACGGCTTTGAGCTTTGCCCTGTCGTAGGAAAGATTCATGGAATGGACTTTTCCACCATCTTTGGCTGTCGCCCGCACTATCCCGTTATGAAAAAGAATCATGCCGAGCATGTCCGGTGGAGATTCTTTTTTTATTTCCTTTATCCACTTATCAATCATAAAAATACTCCTTGATAATAATATGGCTATTTACAAATCAAAACCTTTGCAAAACTGTATTAAGTTAACAATCATGTCATACTAGAGAAGGTCGGTGGCGTACCCCTAAGGGTATATCCATTATTATCAAGCTTTTCTAGATTCCCGCCTACGTGAGAATGATAAATAGAGTAATTATGCAAAGATTTCAAATCAGTTGCCTGATGATAATTTTTTCAGGAACATTAAAACCACCGCATTGACCTTTTCCGCCCCTTCTCCGCGCAGTATCCCATGATGCTTGGCATAAATCCTGAGAAGTTGTTTATCCTTTGTGCCAAGCTTGTTAAAAATTTCCTGTCCGCTCACCGGATTCACTACGGGATCATCTGATCCTTGTATAATAAGAGCAGGACATTTCACATCTTTCAGTTGATCTTCGACTTGTTTCATCAATTTTTCCAGTTCGTGGCTTCCGCTCACGGG
>LKUE01000140.1 GCA_001412365.1 Desulfuromonas sp. SDB
TAGATAAAAGAACCAGTTAAAAAATGCTTTACGTTTTAATGAAGAAAGCCCTCGATGATCACGATAACGGGTTTTCATAAAACTAAAATATCCTTCCGCAAGATTTGTCGTTTTTGCAATCTTTGCGTCATGTAAATAATGAAACGCATTGGGGAGAGCATTTAAAAGCATGCTCCTTGCTCTTTTGAGATCGCTAAAAACCCTTCCTCTTTCCGGTCTGTCTTTTATCCTACACCCGTAATTTCCCTCCCACTCCTTTACTGACAATAAAAAATTGTCTCTTTCCTCCAATGTACTAATATTCATCATTGATAAAAATAATAAACGTAGTTTTTTAGCCTCTGTCGTTTTGGGATAACTTCTGCACCACTTTAAACCTTGCCGCTGAATATGAAATAAACACCTCTGTATAATGATGTCTGGCCAAACATATGCTAATGCCCTGATAACCGCTGGAAGCCCGTCTACCGTGCAGCTTCGGGGCGATACACCTGCCATCTTTAATCTCTGAAAAAGATCAAGTAACGCTCTAAAAGAATTCTCTTTAAAATCATATAAACCATAAACCAGCTTGTTTGTTTCGGCATCTAATAAAATGACAGCGCTTGTTTTTCTCTTCCAAATAAATGACCCGTCGAATACTAAATATTTTCTCCTGGCCAAATTATCATAAGACAATCGCGGTGAATGACTCAACCAGTAATCTATAATTAATCTTATCTTCCTTTCGCTCTTTTTACTGATTCTTGATAACTGACTAACGGTGTAACCTTCGCAAAGCCACTCTTTAAACCAAATAAATTCATTGTTCCTCTTCACTCCTTTATTATGTATCGAAAAAGAATGCCTGCATTCCTTACAGTATAATCTCTGCCGTCCGTTTGCATATAGACCATTTAATTTCGTCTTCCTCGACCCGCATAACGGACAACTTTTTTTTCATCTTTTCACTCCTTATTCAAACTACTTTGAATTAACACCTCTTATACCTATGTTTTTATACAATCTTTAACCATTTCCAGCACACATTTTTTGCCATTACACCC
>LKUE01000141.1 GCA_001412365.1 Desulfuromonas sp. SDB
GATTCCGGTTTCGTACTGGTTTATACTGATCATTACGATACCGTAACTGTACTAAAAGCAGACATAGCAGGTGATTCGGTGTGGAGTAAGAGATTTGTAGGATTCGATATTACCAGCATTGAGCAAAACACCGATGGTGATTACCTATTGGCAGGCAGTTATAACAATGACGGATTCTTATTGAAACTTGATAATAACGGTGACTCCCTATGGTCTAGAACTTACGGAGGGACTGGGAATGAAGCATTTGGAGACATTGAACAAACACCTGATGGCGGTTATATCCTAGTTGGCTATACATCCTCTTATGGATTAGGTGGAGATGCTTTAATAATAAAAACCGATTCTTTAGGGAATACACTGGGGGTGGAAGAAAATATCTCATCTCCGATTTACAATCCCATTCAGATTTCCATTGAGTATTTGAGTTCCGGAAATGCTATTGTTTCATTTGTTCTGGATACAGAAGAAGATATTGATTTCTATGTTTTTGATTTGTCGGGAAGAATAATAAATAACCAACAACTTAGATATTCCTCTAATAATTTCTACAGTTTTGAATTACTTGATTATCAACCGGGGATTTATTTTTACAGCATTAGAAATTCAGATATTGAAGAATTTGGTAAATTTTCAATTTATTAATTTATCCAAGTATTTTAATAAATCTCAAAAATAATCTAAAAATTCTTAACAAAATCCCATCTTTTTAGCAAAAGAATACAAGCAGATGATTGATTCAGGGGTGGTGAGGAATCAGGCTGATCTGGCAAGGAAACTGGGAATATCCCGGGCAAGGGTAACTCAGATATTGAATCTTTTGAAACTGGATCCTTTAATTATTCAAGAATTGGAAAAGATTGGTGATCTAATGGATAGGAGAATTGTTACCGAAAGGAAAATGAGGGGAATGATGAAAAATTCTCATCAATAAAATATTTAAAAAAATTATTGAAAATATATTAGATACTAATATACATTTTACAGTTCCCCAAAATTTTATTCTATAAAAGTCAATTTTTACTATACATTCTTATTACATATGAATATGATATTATAGTAAAGATTCTAATATTAGATTTTAGAAGTGGAAAATGAAAAACATATATTTCCTTATAATAATTATTCTTGTCCTCTCTAGTTTCTCTGCATGCAATAGAGAAAAACACGTAAAATTTGAAGTTACTGGAACAGCTCAAGAAATCAGAATATATTGGAAATGTCCTCTAGAAGGAGGAAATTATTATGTTAGCAAGTTCTGGTTCGATGAAACACTACCATGGATCAGAACATATAAAGGGAAAAAGGGAGATTTTGTTTGTTTAAGAGCTACCAATGTAGATTCTAATATTCCAAATGGTATTGTTAATGTAACAATCTATGTAGATGGAGCACTGTTTAAAACTTCATCCTGCCAAGGCACTAACAATCAAGCACAAGTTTCGGGAACTATAGAATAATTACATTATCTAAAAAATTCAGAAAAAAAATATCTTAAGAGTTCTTTACACTGTACAAACAAGCTGC
>LKUE01000142.1 GCA_001412365.1 Desulfuromonas sp. SDB
CCCTCTGTGTCAAGATGACACTGGACACTTTTCTACACTAAATTAGTGTATGAAAAGGAAGGTGAAAATGGATAAAACGAAGAAGCGATTAATTGAATTTGGCGAATTGGAAGGAGTCCGTAGGACGACTGGAAATTCGCCAAATTCAACGCAGCAAAATAGCGTGGCTGCACCAGAGATAGAAGTAAGTATAAAGAAGCAGCGTCGCCGATTTTCTAAAGAGTATAAGCTAACCATACTGAAAGAAATTGATGACAGTATAAAACCTGGAGCAATAGGCGCAATTTTAAGAAGAGAAGGACTCTATTATTCCAATATTGTCAAGTGGCGGGAGCAGCTGGAACTGGGTAAACTGGGTAAGAAATTAAATGAAAAAGACCGGAAAAAGATCATGGAACTTTCGAAAGAAAATCGGAAATTACAACGTGAATTGAATCGTTCCAAATTGATCATCGATGTTCAAAAAAAAATTTTACAGATATTAGAACTGGAAGATCATTCATAACCAATGAGGATTGTAAAGAGATGGTGAATCATCTTTCTGATCAGATAGGAACTCAGGTATCATGTGATGTATTTGGAATTCCCCGTTCTTCCTATTATTACAAACCAGCCGATCGAGATGATCTGCCTAACAAACGGAAGTTACCAGATTTTGCTTATTCCATCCAGGAAAGGAATAATATCCTTAATGTAATGAACTCTGCTATTTATATGGACCAGACCCCCTATGAGATCTATGCAGCCCAACTTGATAATGGTAATTATCTCTGTTCTGTGAGTACGATGTATCGCATTCTTACAGAAAACGATCAAGTGAAGGAACGCAGGCAAGTAAAACGCAGCAATAATTATCAGAAGCCAGAACTTCTGGCAAAAGGCTCCAATGAAGTCTGGAGTTGGGATATCACGAAGTTGAAAGGTCCGCAGAAGTGGACGTATTTTTATCTATATGTCATCATGGATATTTTCAGTCGTTTAGTTGTCGGCTGGATGGTGTCGTATAGAGAGCTTTCTTCATTGGCACAAAAACTGATCAGGGAGACTTGTGAAAGACAAAATATCGAAGCTGGTCAGCTAACTATTCATGCCGATCGCGGTAGTAGTATGAGATCGAAACAGGTAGCTTTTCTGCTGAGTGATCTGGGGGTTACCAAATCTCATTCACGTCCTTATGTCAGCAACGATAATCCCTTTTCTGAATCGCAATTCAAGACGATGAAATATCGTCCTGATTTTCCGAAG
>LKUE01000143.1 GCA_001412365.1 Desulfuromonas sp. SDB
TCATAACCAGAAATGATTGAATAAATTCATCATTTCAGATATGAATCATAGCTATCGAAGATAGCTAGCTATCAAATGATAGCATGACTTCGTCATAAGTGAGAGTTACTCTGATGGATACACCTCCGTACCATCCATGGGGAATGGGCATCGGATTCACCTGCCTAATGGCAGGTGGGGACACTAATCTCAGCACATTAGAGTTAATTCCTGATGCCGAATATTATCTAATCTTAATAATTCTAGTTCCTGGAATAGCTGTATTGTATAAAGAAATAAAGTAAATTCCGGGAAGGAGATCTTCCCCGATCTTCTCACCTTTGTAAATGCCTACCGGCCTTCCCAGGATATCTTTAACTTCAAAAAAAACATTCTCATATCCTGGAATAGTGGTGAAATAAATAAAAGGATTGGATTCAATGAAAAAATCTGTATTAAAATTATTGGGAAAAGTGAATGTTTCTTCTGTAGCAACATGCCCACTTGAATTTGTTTTGATTAGATAGATATCATAGCCACCAGCTCCAAATGAATTCGTGGTTCCGGATATGATATAACCGTTGTCGGAAGTTTGTTGAATTACAGTGGCATAATCAACACCGGTATCACCGTAAGTCTTTGTCCAAAGAGGATTCCCTGATGGGTCAGTTTTAATAAGATATACATCCATACTTCCTGCACCGTATGATGAAGTACTACCTGCAATGATATATCCTCCGTCGGATACTGGTATGGCACTGCCACGGTCCATGTTTGAACCGCCGTAAGTCTTGGACCAAATTGTATCTCCCTGGTTATCGGTTTTAATTAGATAAATATCACCGCCTCCTGCTCCGTAGGATAACGTGTAAGCGAATATTAGGTAACCTCCGTCATCAGTTGGTATGGCATATCCCTCATCGGTGCTGTCGCCACCGAAGGTTTTGGTCCAGATAGGATTTCCTGATGGGTCAGTTTTTACAAGATAGACATCGCCCAGGGAATCTCCAAATGAAGTTGTATATCCTGAGATAATATATCCGGAATCCGATGTTTGAAAAGCAAATCCTTCTTCCTTTCCTGATCCACCGTAGGTCCTGGTCCAGACAGAATCTCCTAGGCTGTCTGTTTTCATCAATAAAATGTCTAAATTAGATGCCCCGTAGGAGTAAGTGGAACCAGATATAATAAACCCACCATCTTGGGTGCTTTCTATTAAATAACCACGACGTTCATTAGCTCCATCATATTTTCTAGACCAAACTGTATCCCCTTGACTAGTTAATTTGATAAAGTAAATATCACCCAGAGAGTCATTAGTCAGCAGAGAAAATCCGGATAGGATATAACCTCCATCGGAGGTTTGAATAATACAGCTAGCCCGTTCATCCTCTGATGTTCCGTAAGTTTTTGTCCACAAAGTATCACCAAAATTGTCAGTTTTGACTAAGTAGATATCATAATCCCCAGCTCCATATGAATTTGTCCATCCGATTACAATATAACCTCCGTCATTAGTCTGCAGCACTGCCCTTCCTTCATCAAAAGATGAGCCTCCGTAGGTTCTTTCCCAGGTATTCTGTGCGGATAAGTTGACTGTGAATAAAAAATAAAATGCAAGGATGTAAATTATATATTTTTGGGACATTGATTCTCTCCTTTATTTACAATATTTCTAGTTATTTTATTTTCAATATTATTTTAAATAGAACCAATGATTTTTGCTAGATGATTATTTTCTATAAGAATTAATGTAAAAATTTTATGGATTGGATTTGATAGTATTTAGAAAGGTATATTACTTATCAGATATTTTTAACCTAAATTTTTCAATCAGTATAAGTTCATCAATAACTTTAAAGTCAAGGAGAAAGGAAAACCTTTCTCCCTGCTTATGAGAATGAATCTAGTTAATGATCGAGAATTTCTCGGAAATGGTCTTGCCGGGGACAGTTAGCAGCATGATGTAGTTCCCGGAGGAGACATCATCCGCCCGGTAGTCCCAGTTAATTGAATTCTCTCCTGCCTGGAAGTCACCCTGATAGAGGGTCTTTATATTTCTTCCCATCAGGTCGAAGACCTCCACCTTGCCAGAAGTCTGCTGGGGGAGGGAGAAGGAGAACATCACCTGATTGTGGTTATAGGTGATGTTAGTAACCGGAACTCTGATTTCTTCCACTGCATTGGCATGAGTGGTCCGGTCATACCAGATATTATTAGAAGCATATTGACGGTATATGATTGCACCTCCACCAGCTAGGCCTACATTAATATAAAGGGCTTGGGGAGTTATTCCAGTGGTAGCACGGTATTGGTTTTTAAAGCCCATATTATTCCAGTTGACAGTCTGGTCATATTTATATCCGAAAGCAATTGAGTCTTCATTAGTCCAGTACCGGGTAGCTACTCCTACAAATTCATCATTGGATCCATACCGGTCGCAGCCTACAAAAGGCAGTACGGTATGGACATCTCCTAATATAAAGAAGTTTGGTCCGGTGTAGGTTGCTCCCCCGTCTGAAGAAACATATTCATAGCATCGGGTGGATGAATTATCTATAGTACCGGATTGGTAAACTGCGTGGATGTAGTTCCCGGGAGGAGAAGCATATCTTGCTGAAGCTAGACAGGGATAGCAGAAATTAGGATCAGAGCCCAGGGCGATATGGTCTATCCAATGACCAAAATAACTATCATATCTGGATACTCTAATGTAATTAGAAGTACTGAAATAATTCATGATATAGGCATATCCGTCAGCACCAGCGCAAACATCAAAACCATTAGCGGTCATTTGATTGGTGCTGTTAGTTGACGAAGACCAGGTTGCCCCTCCATCAATGGAAGCGTGTCTTCTCAATGTAAAATAAGATGTATTATCGTAAGTTAGACATACATAAATACAGGGATCTACTTCATCAGTGACATCCATTTCAATCCATTTGATATCATCATAGGTGTCAAATGTATACCAGGCATATTCAGATGAATCTGCTTTCATCCTACGGAACTGAGCAAAGGTATCTCCACTATGAATATAAACAGCAGTGGCGTATATATTGGGATTAGTGGTATCTGCTTCTACTCTCATGTCATAGCTTATCACATTAACATCAGTGGACCAGAACCACAATGACCAACCTTTTTCCCAGGTGTATCCTCTGTCCGTGGAACGATATATCCAGATGGTATCACTGGTGCCGTGATTAGCTAAAAGAGCGACATAGAGATATCCATTGAGATCATAATCAAATACTAATCTGGACACTCCTGAATGGACTGGACATTCATTGGTAACTAAAAGATCGTCAGCCCAGTAAGGGGCATATACCTCAGGGGGGTGGCTTGAATTACTCTGATCTTCTATAGTTGTTGAATTACTTGGAGTATTGACTTCAGATGAAATTTCTATTTCAGACTCAAAACCATCAACACCTCCCTGTTCAATGATTACCGCGGACTTAAATTCAGCCTGAGGAACACTTGCTTGCAAGGAAAATGCTGCCAGCACAAACATGAGGAAAACAAATACTGTTCTTTTCATCATCCCTCCTTTTAAAAGTTAAAATTATAAAAGTAAGATTATGATAGAAAAATTATAATATTATCAATAAATATTATTTTGAATTTGGTTGGAGAATATAACCGCAAAAATGTGAGGAAAATCAAAAATCTGGCTACATAATTCATTTCCATAACATCTAAGTTAATTGTTATAATCTACTCTATATTATCATTTTTAATTATGCAAGTATTTATTTGATATGTACAAATAGCAGTATCAGTATTAATAAGTCATTTAATGTTAATATGAAATTTCAGGTGATTATAAATTGACCTGGGAAAAGTGATTGGTTAATATTTCAAAAACTTGATTACCTTAACCAAAGGAGTTATTGTGGGAGATCAAGAAATTATCAGGGACATAGTGAAAAAGTACAAAGGTAAAATTAATGATAAGTATATCTATTTCCATCCGGATATTCCATTCAAGAAGTTTAAAAATGTGCAGAAGAGCTATGCCAAGGGTATTGGAGCCGGAGAAGCGCTGATTCTTATTGACAATACTACTTTTGGATCGGCCAAGGATGGAGCGTTATTTACGGACAGAGCAATATATGCCCATAATATGATGAGTCCCATGCAGAAGTTTTCCTACCGGGATATTCGGAATGCGGTATTTATGCCGGGTTTGACCAGTAATTTAGTAATTAACGGAGTAAAATTTCTGGAAACTAATTTCGCTTCCCAACCGGCAATGACTATTCTTACCCAGATGATAAATGAGATTATTGATGCTTTTAAAGAACCAAAGACAGAAGAAAAATCTCCGGCGGAAGCGTTGAAAGAATTAAAAACTCTTTATGAACAAGGACTTCTCACTGAATTTGAGTATGAGAACAAGAGGAAGAAATATATTGATTTACTTTAATTTCCTGATCAAGATCAGCGTGAAACAATAACAATGATTCAAAGCAGGGGGGATGCAGTACGGAAGTACTGCCGGCTATCTGT
>LKUE01000144.1 GCA_001412365.1 Desulfuromonas sp. SDB
TAGGGATATTTATAGGTGGGCCAATAAGGTCGGGGATATACTTCTATAGTGTCTATGTAGCATCGGTAATTATGATCATAAGCAGTTACCAGTAAATCACCGGGAGAAGTTATCTCATAACTTATGGTTGCAACCGCCTGAGTATTAGTGGTGTCCCTGAACCAGATGTCATGATTTCCCGGACGGTAAAGACAACAGGTAACTCCGGAGGTGGGATTATCTTCGGCAGATAATGATATGGTGAACTGTCCTTCACCCATGTAGATAACCGTATCATGTTCTCCGTATAACTGAATTGGTTCAGAGGTGTATAGCTGGGTTTCCGGATCTCCAAATAAATTGTATTCCAGAAAGCACCAGTGGTATATGCTATTCTGATTTACTAGATTAATCATATAATCTTTCCCATTACCAAATCCTCTGCCGATATTCCATTTGTTGTCATTAAAAACAGCAGTGGCAATCCATAAATCCATTCTTTCAGAGGGACCCAGATTAGGAGGATCGCCAAATCCAAACCGGGCATTCATCATAATGGCAATGGCTCCCCCGTTTTCTGAATTAAATATATACTCAGCAAGACAGTCATCATAATAATCAAAATAACCCGGTAAACAGGATATTGCATGAACTACTCCCAATTTCATTCCATTTAAGAACTGCTGACTGCAGGAGAGGATATCTCCTTCCGGTAATGGATTTCCCCATAATGTCCTGAATTTTTCACCATGACTGGCAATAAAACACCAGTTATATCCAGTGTTAAATGAATCAATAAATCCAGGAGGTTCAAAATACATCGGAGGTTCCTGATACATCTTGGTGGAAATCCAAGACTCCGGAATGCAATAGTCAGCAATAGTATCGCAGATCACATCTCCACAGTAATCATCGTCAGGATGGTACATTCCAAACAACAATGCTCCAGCGAATAATGCCTTTTCATGATATCCGTATTCCGGCTGCTGTTCGTAGGAAATTATTTTATTAAACCATCTGGTTGCTTCTTCACTGGTATTGACTGGGAATCTGCCTACATATACATCACTTTCCCAGTCACACCCATCAATCTGAAACTGCCCATAGATATGGTTTCCATTTGCATCCCAATTTTTATCATAAGGGCAAATATCAGAAAAATACTGGTCACTGGGGGCAAACCCACTGTATTTATCGGTAGACAGCCAAACCATCCTCGCCCCAAAATTATCGTAATCCCCGGCTAAAACCAGATAAATCAATCCATGATTAGCATGTAAATCTTTGACAAATTCCCGGATGCACTCCATATCATCGTAATATCCAGAGTAATTTAATAATACCCATTCCTTGCTGAATATATTTGCTCTGATTCCCCTCTGGTTTTTCCATTCTATCAACGGTTCAAAGGAACTGACCAACTCCTCCGGGGTAATAATCGCATATTCAACTAGTCCTGAAATTTCTGGATTCAATAATGGACTGTTTATGTCGACTACTTCCGGATTATCCACCACAGTTTTGACATCTTCACTAAAAACATTCAACTGGTTGGAACTCAGATACACCACCTCACTTAATCCCGACTGATAATTTACATTTAAT
>LKUE01000145.1 GCA_001412365.1 Desulfuromonas sp. SDB
AAATATTTTGCAATCATCTTTTTTTTCAGGATAAATAATAAACAGTCATTACTGCAGTTTTGTTTGCTACATACCCAGACGGCTATAAATTTCTACAATTATTCCATCTTCATCAAATTCAAATATCATAACCGGTGCTGGATTCATTTCCATTTCTTTAAGTTTTCCAATCGTCCACTCCTCAGTTCCATCCTCATTGATCTGATCCGGTTCACCCAGGAATTCTACTAACTTGCTTCGGCTAATTCCAATAAGTAGCCTAGCCCCATCGGTATGGCAGACAGTATAAGTTTCTTGTTCTGTCCAGTCCTGAACAAACAATGTATCCGCTCTAGCAATAATGGAAAGGACTGAATCCACTTCGCTAATTTCATCGCCAGTTGAAGGTTCAGTGGATTCAGAAGTTTCTGAATCACCGGCAAAAGCAAAGCTAGCTGAAAAAACTAACAAACCGGTGATAATGATAATTTTTCTTGCCAGAGATTTGATCATTGTTTTAATCTCCTTTTAAAAAGAATCTGTTAAAATTTTGTATTCTTACTTTTAGATTTTACTGTGAAAATTTTAAAAATTAAAATTATTTAATGAAGTATAAAAAATGGAAGTTAATAGATTGATTAAAATCAAGAAAATTAATTTATATGAATAAGATAAGACCTCAGTGCGGATTGATATTGGAAAATGAAAAAGGAGAGATACTGCTCCAGTTGAGAGATAATAAAATGGAAATTCCTTATCCCAACTGCTGGGGAACATTTGGAGGACAGGTGGAAGAAGGAGAATCTCCTGAGGAAGCTATAATCAGGGAGATCAAGGAGGAAATCGGTTATTCCCTTGAACAACCTGAGTACTTTGGAAATTTCCCCTACCAGGGATATGACATCTACATGTTTAAAAAAGTAGATTCAGATATACAAATTGAAAAATTGAAAGTTCAGGAAGGACAAGCAGCACGTTTTTTCAGTGAAGAAAAGTTAAAAGAACTGGAATTTGCTTTTAATTGTAGATATATTGTCAAATATTACTTTGATAATTTCTAAAATTTTTTGTTAATAAAATCCAACTGAATATCTAAACAAAGCATTAAATTTATTCCGGTAATCCGGGCATGAATTTCCACAGGGCTACACCTACTCCGCAAAGTACAGCAAGCAATATAATTGATAATTTCTTCTGGTTCACTCTATCCCCAACAACCATCCTAATAACAGTAGCCAGAGGAACAACCCAACCCAGCCAGATTCCTTCCACCAAATTAGATAAACTCTTTCCTTCGCTGTAGGTTATCAGGCAACTTACCCAGATTAAAAAGGGAAGAATCACTATGAGAAAATCCCATATTGTCCATTTCACTCTTTTTCTGGCAAAAAACCAGATGGGAGAAGAAATTAGTAATACCGGGATTAGATGAAGAAGCCAAACCGGGAAAAAAATAGAAATGATGTTGAAAAAGCCGGATAAATTTCCATTTAAGCTAAACAATTTTCATCACTCGGTTAATAATTTAAACAATAAAAAATATTTCAGATTAATGAACATAAAATTATTTATCTTTTATCAGCAATTCCTTTTCACTCTTGATATGGTAATTCAATCCTGAAATTTTATAATCAATATCATCACAAAGAGCATAGAATACAATATTTTTAATTTTATTCATTATAACGTATAACTTTTCCGTTCCTTTTGGATATCCTTTTTCAATTAAAGTTTGCTTAGTAAAATCTTCAATAACCTCTAGTCCATATTCACCTTCATCAAAATAAGGCATTCGAAATATGTAAGGATTTATAAAAATCAGCTTAAAGAAAATATTACTGTATTCACAATCATCCCTGCATTCAAAGGTAACAATTAACTTATAAGTGCCAATTCGAATCTTTGAAATGCAGTTAAATAACTGTAAATATTTTTGTATTTTTTCGAACATAACATTTTTTTAAATTAGGGCATTAACTGCC
>LKUE01000146.1 GCA_001412365.1 Desulfuromonas sp. SDB
ATCGCCCTTATTCCGGCTAGATCAAAAAAATCATCTCCGGAGCTCTGCTCCACCATGATGTTCTCTACATCACCACTAGCGGTAATGGTAAAACTGATCACCACTTTTTTGGAAGGGGTTCCCTGGGCTAGGGGATCCTGGTAATAACGCCCCACTTTTCTCACAATTGATTTTACATAAGGATCTTCCGGGCCTGCTCCGGATATCTGAACAGTGAGTTCATCTTCCCCCCCGGTTTGCTGGGGAAGCTGAGTGGGATTTTCCTCCACTGGTACAGGATCTTCCCGGGGATTTTGGGTTTCCGGTTGAGGTTCAGTCTGAGTAAGCGGGGGAACTTCGACCTGGCTTCCCATATGAGTGGGATATTCCTGGTCAGATGATCTAAGATTTACCCGGTAGTGAATTTTTTCGGGCGGATGTTGAAAGGGAGAATTAATTAAAGCTGATTGAGTGAACAGAAAAACCATTAGCAGGGCTACTAACAAATGGATAAATGTAGATATGGTGTAACTCTTCAGCATCATTTATTTACCGTATATACTAAATCAACATTGTTTATTCCCGCTTTAGCAATAACTCTTATACAGTCTATTACATACTGGTAGGGAGTTAAGGAATCCGCTTCCACACTTACTGCAGAGTTCTCATCCAGATTTCTAAGATAGGGCAGCAGATGATCTGCATCCTGTACTGTATCAAACTGCGGCTGCTGATTCCCCTCTACCAGCGCCCATAATATAGTGCCCTGTTCAGTGATGGCGATAACTCCGTGTTTTTGCTGTTCAGAAATAACTTCCGATCTGGCGCTGTCTTCAAGCACGGGTACATTTACCGCCGACCTAACCTTTTGTTCATCCATTATAGGAACTGCAATCATGAACATTATGAGCAGAGACATGGTTATATCCACCAAGCTGGTGACATTGATTCCGGAGATGGGCTGAATTTCATCTGAAACTGACATTTACTCCACCAATCCCCACTGAAGCGCTCTGGCGATAACTTCAGAACTGAAATTTTCCATTTCAATAACCAGGCTTCTCAAACGGGCATTTAAAACATTGTAAAATATAACCGCAGGTATCGCCACCACTAAACCCACAATGGTAGTGATCAGAGCAGCAGCTATCCCCGGTCCTACTGCGGATATTTCAGTAGACTGATACTTGCCCATAGCCAGAAAAGCCAGCATTATACCCCACACCGTACCCAGTAATCCGAAAAAGGGAGAAACAGTGCTGGTGGTGGCGAGGAAGGATATTTTACCCTCCAGATTATGTTTCTGTTCCCTGATCAGCCGCTGTGACAACATCTCTAATTCCTGAAGGAGAGGAGGAAGGGGTTCAGGATTATCCGGGGTACCCACCGGAAATATTCTCTTATTTAATTCCATGAATATTTCAGTGAAGGGAGCAGTGTCGCCGGCAATTGCTAAATTCTTCATCATCTCCGCAGTCCTCAAATCCCTAAATGTTTTAAGGAACTTCTGATTGGACCGGCTGGTTCTTCGGTAGTGGAAATACCGTTCAATGGAAATAGCCAGCATGGATAAGGAAATAAGCAGAAGTACTCCCAGGATTATCCAGGTAACCGGATCTAGATTCATCAGGGGGCTGGCTCCCGGTTCAGTTATTTCAAATTGAGAAACAACCTGATTAAACATCATTACTTCCATAAACCGACCTTCTCTCTCACTTCCTGGATGGTCTGCTGGGCAATTGCCCGGGCAGCCATCCCCCCCTGGTGAAGTATTTCTCTGACCTGGTCCTGATGACTGAGCCAAAACTGCTGTTTTTCCTGAAGGGGAGCTAATTCATTGATCAGATTTTCCGCCAGAATTTTTTTACATTCAAAACATCCCATAGAAGCTTGAGTGCATCCCTGGTGACAGTACTGCTGCTGCTGAGGAGTGGATAGCAGTTTGTGCAGAGAATAAATATTGCACTCCTGGGGAACTCCGGGATCGGTTTTTCTCTGCCTGCGGGTATCGGTAACTGCGGTGGACAGCTTCTTCTTTATCTTTTCAGGACTATCTGATAAATAAATACAGTTATCTAAACTTTTGGACATCTTCTGTTTCCCGTCCAAACCGATAATCAACGCCCCTTCACTGATTATGGGCTTAGGCTCGGGAAAAGTATCACCAAATGTAGAGTTGAATTTCCTTACTATTTCCCTAGTTAACTCCAGATGAGGAAGCTGGTCCTGCCCCACCGGTACCGCCACTGATTTGTAGATGATAATATCCGCAGTCATCAGCACCGGATAATCCAGCAGACCTAAATTGACATTATCTCTATTTTGTCTGACTTTATCTTTAAAGGTGGGGACTCTTTCACACCATCCCAGGGGAGTCACCGTATTTAAAATCCAGGTTAATTCAGTGTGCTCGGGGACCTGGGACTGAACCATTAAAGCGGATTTTTCAGGATCAACACCGGCAGAGAGGTAGGCAATGGCTGCATCCATTACCCGGTCTGGAAGTTCTTTCTGGTCGTAAACTACGGTCATGGCATGATAGTCAACAATGCCGTAGATACATTGATATTTTTCCTGTAATTTTATCCACTGTTTTATCGCCCCAAAATAATTACCAATATGCAAAGATCCGGATGGCTGAATTCCAGAAAATATTCTATCCAATATTCCCCCTTTAAGTTATTTATCCTTGTATGATTAAAACTCACCAGCCAGTTGACCGCAACCTGCTTTTATATTTTTTCCTGAACTCAATCTTACCGTAGTTTCCACTCCTGCTTTTTTAAGTTTGTTTTGAAATCTATCTAAATTATCCGGAGTGGGTGGCTGGAAATACTCCACTGCCTGGTTATAGGGAATCAAATTCACTTTACACTTGATTCCCCGGATCAACTTTATCAACTGAGCTGCATGCTCCGGCTGATCGTTAATTGATTTTAACATCACATATTCAAATGTAACCGCCCGGTTGGTGGCTTCAACATAATGTCTGACTGCCCCCAATAACTTATCTAAATTCCATTTCTTGTTAACCGGCATTAATTCTCTTCTCATTCTGTCGCTAACCGCATTTAAGGAAACTGCTAATCTGAATTGACGGTTTATTTTAGCCATATAATTTATTCCCGGCACCACTCCTGCCGTTGAAATAGTGATTCTTCTCTGACCCATATTTAAACTGCGCTTATCCGCCAGCCACTGGGCGGCATGTACAGCTCCCTGAGGATCAAGAAAGGGTTCTCCCATGCCCATCATAACCACGTTCCTGATATTTTTAAACTCACCTTGAGAGATTAAATAATGCTGAGCCAGCCACATCTGCCAGATAATTTCAAAACTGGTTAACTGACGCTTATAGGGCATTTTGCCAGTTGCACAGAATTTGCATTTCAACGGACAGCCCACTCCGGTGGATACACATAAGGTGTAATGATTTTCTTTGTCAATTATCACCATTTCAATTAGATTTTTATCTTGTAATTCCACCAGTATTAATACTGCCTCCGGGTCACTATTATTCACTTTTTTTATCAGGGGAAGCCCCTGGTCAGGATTAATATAATTCCTAATTTCTGCAGGTATATTAGTCATCTTATCCGGATCAATGATTTTTTTATTCCAAATCCAGTTGTTGATCTGAGAAGCTCTGAATTTTTTAAATCCATGCTGGATAAGAAAACTTTCCAGCTGATCCGGATCCAACTTTAAAATATTATATTTTTCTTCCTGAATTTCCATTATTTTACTTTAACCGACAGGTTAAATCCCCTTAATTCCAATTGTTCCACAATTTTCTCCCCGCTAACTGCATTTTCCACAGAAATTACCCCTTTTTTCAGTTGGTCTTGAACCGCTAAAATCAGCATAATGGAAGCATGCCACCCGGTCAGCTTCTGCATAGCAGTTAAACCGGTTTCCGGATTGAAATAATCAATCAATTCCACCCTGGCTTGCTTCGGTTCACCTTGGGAAATCCCCCTGCACAGAACTCTTATTATACCCACATCTTCCACCTGGGGTGAATAAATTTTATTTTTCAGCAAATGATGAAAAAATTCTCTGGGCTTAATTTTACATCCGGAAATTTCAACTTCGCTTTGCTCCAGAAGCCCCAGATCCGAAAAAGCCTTGAACTGGGCATGATGTCCGGGATAGCGGAGAGTTTTATTCTCCAGAGTCTTCAATCTATGCTGAAGAGACCAGGGAGCGGTGGAAAGACCGCCGGAGGTGACAAATGCTTCCAATTTTCCCAGCGGTTCAGGAAAATTTAAAAGTTCATATTTGGAAAAACAGGGAACCTCCCGGATATCTCCTTCCTGGATAAAATAGGCATTCCCATAATATTCATTGCTCAAACCGTCCAAATTAAAGGTGGACTTGTAATTCCAGGGAGGTTCAGGATTCTGGGGCAAACCTCCATCCCAGATAAATACTTCCCTGGGTTCATCCACCAGAGACATGGCATAAGTAGCCAGGGAAACGTTCATCCCCGGACCCATCCCGCAGTCAGGTACTACGGTTGACCTAGCTTGATTAGAATTCAAACTCAGTTGATCACGAACTACCTGAGTATTACCCCCCAAATCAGTCATATTGAAACCAATTTCCAAAGCCAGCTTGGTCAATTCTAGATTATAGGTGAAGTGAACTGAACTTATAATACCATCCACCTTTTCCAGAAGTTTGATTAATTCTGATTTATCGGCTATATCCAGCAATATCGGCTCAACCAGTTCAGAGTCCAGCAAATCATTCAGTTTAGTTGCCTCTTTATTTAAAGATTCGGGGGCAATATCTGCCAGATAAATTTTTTCTGCCTGACCATGCTTGCCCAGATCATAAGCGGCAGCGTATCCCTGACGTCCTGCTCCCAGAATTGCATATTGATAACTCATTGATACTCCGGTGATTTAATAACTGGAAGATTTTGACCCATCCATCTGCCCATCCCTCCGGAAATACTGTAAACCTTGGTAAATTCCAACCGCTTGAAAACACTTAACGCGCTGTAGGATCTTGCTCCGTGACTGCAGTAAATTAAATAAGTATTATCCCGGTCCAGAGAATCTATTCTCTGTTCAAAATCATCCGAAGCATAGTTAATATTTATCGCATTTTCCAGATGTCCCTGATTGTATTCCCGGCTGGATCTAAGGTCAATAATCATCCACTGAGGGTTTACCGCATTTTCCCGGATCAACTTTTCGGCTTGTTGAGGATCAACATCCCGGTAGAAACTCCCTGAACCACAATTGATCAGGAGAACACAAACTAAACCTAAATACAGATATTTCATTTTTTCTCCTCAGATTCTAAGTATCTGGCGATTTGATTGAACTTGAACTCAGTAGCCAGAATATCCATATATACATCATCATAGTATTTTCCCCCGATAATTTTAGACTGTCTTCTTCTGCCCACTTCCCTAAACCCCACCTTCTCATAACATCTAATTGCCCGGGTATTGAATGAAAATACCTTAAGTAAAATATTGTGAAGATTGAGAATATTAAAACCAAAATCAACAATTAACTTAGTGGCTTCTTCTCCATACCCTTGATTCCAGTAACTCTTGTCTCCGATGAAAATTCCAAAAGTGGCATTACGGTTAAGATGATCAATTTTATGCAATCCGCAATTGCCCAGCAACCGGTTTTGTTCAGACTCTACAATGGCAAAGTGATAACCATGTCTGGAAATATCCTGCAGTATCTCTTTTTCTTTTTCCGGGCTGATCACCTGATGAGCAACATTTAAAGACACAGTAACTTCCGGATCATTGAGCCACTGAGTGTAAAGCTCATAATTTTCAGGATTTACTGGCGACAAATAGCACTTTTCACCGATCATCTTTTTATAGTATTTCATGGCTAATCTTCTCCGGTTTTATATTGTTCGATCTTAAGTTCAAGCTCATCAATCCTGGAATAATTAAATTCTCTGGCTTTATCTATACAGAAATCACACTGTTTGAAATCTCCGCACAGAGCTTGGGCAATAGCCAGATTAGCCCAGGCAATACTGTTATCCGGCTGCAGGGATATAGCTTCCTGAAGATATTTAATGGCAGTTTCAGGATCCTGCTTGAATATGTAAAGAGCTCCCAGACTTACATACATTTCAGTATATTCAGGATTTACTTCCATAGCTTTGAGATAACAGCTTTCCGCTTTATCAAAATCCTCTAGTTTTCGATAAACAATACCCATATTGACCCAGGATTGATAAGTCTGGGGATTAATCTCTAAACTTTGCCTATGGCATTCTAATGCTTTGGAATAATCCCCCAACTCGCTGTAAACATTACCTAAAATTGTATGTATATATTCTGGAGCATAGATATCTGTGCCCAACTCCAGAGCTTTCTCCAGATTGATAACCGCCTGATTGTAATCCTCATTATTGTAATATTCAATCCCCCGGGTGGCATAATCATCGCCATTTACCTTCTCTGCAGTCCGGCAGGATGCAGAAAAAATGGTGAAAATCATTAAAATTACCCTAAATTTAAACAGGATTAATTTTTTCATCTTATTTTCCATTTTAGTTATTTTGCATTTATAAAAAATAATTTTAATATTATCATTAATTGTATTATTGAAAAACAATGAAGTTTCAAAGTGATATAGATAATATCATTTTATAATTTTAAACTACAATTTTAAGTTTATGAAGTACAATTTAATTATAATAATTCTTCTGTTTTGGACATTACTACCCTGTTTATGCCTTTCCCAACAAGCGGATATTGAAAATTTAAACTACTGCTTGAATGACATCTGTCCCCTGGATTCAGTGTTGGGACTGATTGATCTAAATATAGAAGATCTGGGATACCGCCCTCAGCATTACTGGATATCTTACCCTCATCATATATTTTATTGAAAGAAATTTACTGTTTGTTTTTATTAACAGTTTGAAAGTATTTAGATAAAAATCAGAACATATTTAATTCTGGTCTAACAGATCAAAATATTTGAAACTTCCCTCTCCAATCCTTTTCCCCTATTTCTATCTGATAGAAATACACTCCAGGTCTATATCCAGTAAGGTTAATACTACACTCTCCTTCATCCTGAAATCCCTCCAATGGTCGGTCAATTATCCTTCCTGAAAGATCATATACTGAGAAGTTGAGGTTGCCTTCATGGCTTTGTATAAACGAAATTTTTACCTGACCAGATGATATATTTTCAATGGAGATATTGGGGTACTCAGGATATTGCGGGAAAGGTTCTTCTTCAACTCCCATCGCATATCCCA
>LKUE01000147.1 GCA_001412365.1 Desulfuromonas sp. SDB
TATTTTTCCAAATAGCAAAAAAGAGCTTCCCAGGAGTTAAAAGTTCACTGGTTAAGTGGTTTCTTTCTAAACCACCATAAAATCAAAAATAAAATACCCGGAATTAAAATTATCAGCCAGATACCGTAGGGTGCATACAAGTAACGGGGAAATCTTTCCGTTATGGGCCAGTGGATAAGCAGAATGGGAAGTGATGCCAGCAGAAATGCCACTGAAATTATTCCTCCTAAACCTTCCCTTTTCCAAGCAATACCCAATCCCAGGATACTCAGAAAAAAGAACAAAGGAGGCAGATTTTCAATGAAGGGATATTCTTCCACTGCATGAGGGTCAGCTATACCCGTAGTTATCCAGTTCCAGGCATATCCACTAAGCATAAGCAGGGCATAAGCGATGAGAAAAACCGACCAAATCCGGGCAGTCCAGCGTAACCACTTTATCATAATATACATACTCTTTTTAGGTTAAGCACAACAGAATCTGTTGACAATGATATTTCCAATCAACTTTAGATGGAATTTTACTAATCCAGATGAAAACTGTACAAAGTGTATTCATGCCTTTTAACCAAACCAATTTTTTCTGCTAATTTAACTGAAGCAATATTCTCCGCCATACAATCCCAATGGATATGCAAGCCTTGGTTGACACATTCAGATAGGAAAACTTGAGCCACTAAAGCCGCAAATCCTTTTCTTCGGTGAAATTTAACTGTTTCAATATCTATTACCCGGATATCTTCAGTGACAAAACCGGAAAAACACAAGCTGGCAATTTGATTTTCTACTGTTAAAATATATCCTATACCCCTGTCCAGAAAATTTTCGGAAGTGCCCCAAAATTGGCTTAGTTTGGACAAAAGAAATTTTTTATTAACCAAGCTTGAATTATTCAGGATATCCTGATTGATTTTCAACAACTGGTATTCATCATTGATCTCAGGTTGTTTATCCAACTTATAATCATCCAGGTCCAGTTTATAGACCAATTGCTTACTTTTCTCAAGATTTCTATCTGAAAACATTTTTTCAATAATGTTATCCCAACTTGGTCCCCCGCATATTTCAATCCAGGTCACCTGGTGTTGTATTAATTTGGATTTAAGATCACAACTGATAACAGTATTTAATTCATTAAGAAATACTTCGTTTTTTCGATCACCAATCAAGTAAAATCCCCTAATGCCTTGGGACCATACTAAGACCGTTTGGGGATTAATAGGTTTATCTCCAAACACCCAACCTGGGTTGTTTCCTTGAATAACTGACCTAGCCTCAGGGTAGGGGCAGTCAATGGTTAGCTGCCTTCCAGGATGAAATTCAAATATCATTAAAATTTATATAACTTATCTTCTTATCAATTCCTCTTATAAATTCATAGGTAAAGAAGTCTATACTTTTTTAGTAAGATTTTAAATCTTTATCCTTAGTTTTTAACTGCAAAAAGTACATCTGCATCTGACCAATCCCTTTTACCTGAATAGGATTCCGGGGAACAAATGAAAATTTATTTTTGATCAAATTATAGGCGGTCTCAGATACATTTATTTTCATGGGCGCTGAATGCTGTTCCACCCGGGCAGCGATATTAATAGTATCACCAAACACATCGTAAATAAATTTCTTCACTCCCACCACTCCCCCGATAACACTACCCGAATGAATTCCAATTCGGATTTGCCAGGTAAGATTATGAGATTTATTGCGGTCTTCAAGATAATTTACCATTGCTAGGGCTGACTTGGCAATCAACTCAGTATGATTTGGATTGGGCTGAGGCATGCCGCAAACACATAAGTAAGCATCCCCCATAGTTTTGATGCGCTCACATTGATAATGTTCCATTATCTTATCAAAGGCAGTAAATAACTCATTTAGTTCAGCCAACAGTAGATCAGGAGTAAGTTGTCTTGAAATTTCAGTAAAGTTGTACAGGTCGGAAAAAAGTACAGTCACCTGGTCAAATTGTTCGGGAGTAGTATTACCAGTCTCTTTTAATTCAGCAACAATTTTTTCCGGAATGATGTTCAGCAACAATGCATCAGATTTTAACTGGGCTTGTTTTAACTCTTTCTGATCAACGAAGATTCTAAGTCGAAAAGCAAAAATTATATATGAAGTTATCCAGGCAAAAAGATTTAAAGCCAGAGCATTCCAGATATTTCCAATAATTGTTAATGGACTATATTGCTCGAATAATAATAGAACCATGAATACGATAAAACTTGTAGAAAATACTCCCAAACTCCATATAGGTTTCATGTAGATAAATACAGCAGCTCCATAGACTATCAACATATAGGGGGATATTAAAACATCCAAATCGGGATAAGCAGTTCTAGATGCATCGGTATAAATTGCCGCCCAGATAATATGAAATATAACCATTAGATAGACCATAAAAATTTTAAACTTAGTAAAATTAATCTTATTTCTGAGGATAAGCAGCAGGGGCAGCATTAAAATATTAAACAAGATAATAATAATCTGATAAATAGAGATAACTGAAGCATGTCTAATCGCAGTTAAAAAAACTCCTATTTCAATTAATGACATAATAACTGCACTGATTACAAGTCTTCGAATATTTTCAGCTAAAATGGTTTCAATAAAATCTTTGGAATATTTAGCAGGAATTTTTACAATTAAATTAGACAAAATTTTATTTATCTTTTCAACCAACCTCTTACCTCAATTTTTACCCAGAATGTAGCCACTTAAAAATTTTTTGAGTATTGATTTTCACCGGCAAGCAATCTGATTATTTTTCTAAAATAAACAAGCTATCTTTTCTCAACCATGTTTCTATATACTCCTCTACAAGTCCATAGTTCCCGGACAAACTAAAAGTTAACTTGAATATCAATTTATCCACCGTTGAATTTATCAGATCAAGTTCTACAGACTGATAGATACCGCAATATAAAATTTGTTTAATTGAGGGAAAATTCATAAAAATTGTATAATCATCAGGATGAACAATATTCATCTGCTCATCAACACAGAAATCAACAGTTATAGGAGTACGGGAGTTCTTCAGAACAACCAGATATTCATAATACCCAAAATTAACCTGCTGATTTCTAATTTCATAATACAGTGTTTCCTGATTAGGATTTGCAATATAACCTTGCTGAACAAGCTGATCATAGTCCACTCCCCAAACCATATAATCCGAATATAAACTACTAAAGGTGACAGATACTAACAACAGCCCTGAAAGTAATTTAAAGAATTTGATATACTGTCTTATCATTCAATTGATTCCGGCATATGATGGATCCGATGCCAGGTCATTTTCCCGCAAGCAGGACATTTAATTAACTTTTTCGGCTCTCCCTTAGCTTTCCAACGAATGCCACCATATTCCCAAATTGATTTTGAATAGCCGCATTCACAGGTCACTTTCCATTCCCGGGATTCTTTCTGAATTGATTCGGCAAAAGGGAACAATATTGCGGTGATCATCTTCTGGATAAAAGACATCTGATTTTGCTGATCAGTCATTGTTTTTTCCACCAGGTATGATAAGGTAATAACTCCTCCAGAGTAACCGTCTTATCCTTATCCAGAATTACTTCCGCATTGAGATTTTCCCGATCCATCTCCAGCATCATCTGACGGCAGTTACCACAGGGAGAAATTACATGTACTTTATTTTGTTGGTCCTTCCACACCGCCACAATCTTAGCTATCCGGTAAACCGAGTCGGTGATCATTGAGCCAATTGCATTTTGTTCCGCACAGAAGACATTGGAGCCGGAATTTGCACATACTCCCAGATAGACTTTGTTTTCAATAGAAAGTAAAGCACAGCCGACATCGGCAAAAAGACCGGTATCTGTCTTTCGTGGATTAATTACTGATGCTGCTAGCTGAATTAGTTCATCATTGGTCATTTTATCCTACATTATTAAATTTTTTTCCAACAACCGACAAATTATTAAGAATATTTGAATATACATAACACATCTTTAAAAGAGCATTTTGAAATCTTTAATAAAAAATGATTAAGATTTCGAATTAATTT
>LKUE01000148.1 GCA_001412365.1 Desulfuromonas sp. SDB
CTCTTCCTATACTACTAATATCGCGAATGGAAGAAGATGCGATTTTCAAAAGGATCGTTATCTTATCTGAAGCACCGAAATGAGCGAAAGATCATTCACGATGAACAAGCATGCGCAAAAACTTTTCGCCAAGTTTGTGCAATAATATCACGATATCATTTAATGATTTGTGGGAAAAACAGCGTAATTCGATTTCCGAATAATTTCAATGAGTGAAACATATGATGCTTAATTGATTATTTTAAAAAAATATTGAATCTAAGTCCATTCATCCATGTGTGAGAGTTACTTTGTAGCTAACCTTTTCATCACAATCGCGATCTAGTTCGACACAAATTGTGCTACTTTCGCCAGGATTCAAGTTCCCAACGTATATATTTTGGGAATCCCTGATAGCCTCATTGCCGTCCTTGATTAATTGAACATGAGCATAGACATTTTTTGCCGCCGCATCACCAGAATTGTATACCTGGAATTCGGCTGTCCAATAGCAGCCCTTTGTTAACGACCATTCACCTTCCTGTGTCAATAAATTATATTGTAAATTTGGTTTTGGAAGATAAGTATTAAATGAACTGCCTGAAGATGAACAACCTGAAATAAAAACGAATAATAAGCTAATTGTTATCAGTGCAAAAATTATTTTTTTCATAAGAAGGCTGTTTTTATGAATGCATAAAATATTCGATTTGATTATTAAACACGGTGATTATTTCGTTCGATTGTTTCAATTCACAATATAAATCTGTATTTTAATGAGTGTGTTTGTGTAATTTCATCTTTTACTCCCGTCTTATCGGTTATGAGACGGAAGAATTTTTGAAGGACATTCACTATTTCAAGCCATTATCCCGGACGATGCTGGATTATATGCGGCTTCCCGAGCACAAATTTAAGGGAGGAGAGGGATGTTTACAGCGTGCTGACGTTATCGTTGACGGTGTTGTTTACATCGGGAAGGAAGCGAATAATATCGATGAGCAGGCAGTTGATGTGAAGCGGCCGCAGATGTTTGTGAATAAGGACGATTATAAGAAGTGGATTTTGAATGTGTCGCTGAAAGAAGGGGAGGAAATAGGAATTAATCGCGGGACGCTTTGGAGAATGAAGAATAAAATGAGGATTATTTCTAATTAATTTTCTAACAATTAATTCAGCATCAATAGTAGTAAAAAGAATACAAAAATTTGCTCAAAGCAAGTTCAATTTTTTTATATAGGATTAAAGTATTTTGAAGAATATACATTTTTGAATAATAATATGCTGTAAAGATACCGGAGGACTAAATGGTGACTGCGGAAGAATCGACTGTTGGTATATCAACTGCGGAAGAAATTCTTTTAAGACTGTCGATAAATGAGCATACGCTTGCATTCGAAGATAAAAGAAATCTCGAAAAGAAAGCTGAAATTTTTCTTGCCGCAAATGCTTTACTTGCCGGTTTGATTCTAAATGCCGTAGATAAAATTAATCTACTACTTGCTCTTTTCTCAATATTTTGTATCTTTTTATCTTCAGCATCATGTATAGCAGCTTTAGGTATGAGAAAATATCAAGGTCTAAAAATAATGGAACTATGGGATGCTTCTGTTAAGGATGGTATTATTGATATGCCGCAACAAATAGCTAGGGATTCTTTTGCTACTATTGCTGACAATATTGAACATAATAGAGAGCAGATTAAGGGAATAGCCGAATGGCTCAAATTTGCATATAATACATTTTTTATTGCTTTAATTTTAGTCTCTCTCTCAATTATATTTGTAATATGGGATATGTTATTACAATAATTAGTATGATTTACTGAATTTATTAATAATTAATAAATATGTAATTATTTTTTAGGTTGATTCTTTTTTTGAGGTTGACTAACATTTTCAAATTTTGTTTGAGCCGAAACTACACGCTTTGGGTCGGTTAGTTCCCTTGTTGCTTGAGCCGATTTAATAATTTTTGGCTCTTCTCTGGCTTTTATTGCTTTTCGATTGTTCTCGTTGTGAGGCATATGATGTACTATGTATCCTCGATATTAATGGTTTCACATTATTCTATTGAAAAAGAAATCTGATACTCGATAGATTTTAGGATTAAGTTTCAGTATGATATCACATGTGAGAGGTTGCAATTCACAAGATAACTATAACCCAAAAAACGGATGCGAGGGACCGGATTCGAACCGGCGAACTCCTACGAGAATAGGCCCTGAACCTATCGCCTTTGACCTGGCTCGGCAACCCTCGCGCTTTCTACTATACTCGCTCAAACAAAATAAAGATGATTGTTTTCAATTCAATCACGATAGATCGGCACATCAGTATATTGGCGGATGAAACAACTGGTGTTCATTATTGTGCTGTTGGTGGAGCATCTTTAGACATAAAAGAAGATTATTGCCACTAAATATCACCCTTATTTCATGGCTTGCACCATATAATTAGATAATATTATACACTATTTAATATATTAATATAGGATTCAAACGGAGATTGGACTATGAAAAAAATCGTTATCATAATTTTATGTTTGTTACTGGCCTGCCTTACATTCACTGCAGGATGCGACATTCCAAATCCATTTGCCATATTTGAAGATCCAGTGAAACAAGCTGTTAATGTCTTGGATGATGCTATTAGGCGACTTGATGATTCAAATGCAAATTGGCAAAGTATTCTGACCGAAACAAGAGAAAAATTGACAGATGAAGCACAATCTACGATACGAACTGAGGTAGACAACGTACTACAAAGAGGTATTGCTGCATCTGGTGGAGAATTCAGATGTGATTATGATTTTATTAGAAATAGAGTTCGACAAGATCTAATACGTATAAGAGCTGGATTGACTGGTGAAACAATTCCTCCTGTATTACCTGCATTATGTCATGTCGTCCCAAATAATATTGACATGTCTTTAGAGGCTAATCGTCGTTCCCTAATTACTTTTTTTGGATATGACTTTGATACAAATCCAAGACCAAAAGTATTTCTTTTAACAGCAGATGGATCGAGTTTGGATATAACTCAATACCTAAGTGTAACTCATCATTATGAAATGACTTTAAATCTGGGACAAAATGGGGTTCCGTTATCCACAACGAGTACTAGAATTATATTAAAATGGAATGAAGAAATATTATCTGAAATTCCAATAATTCAACCTTCTCTGCCAGAATGTAAAACTGACAATATTCGATTC
>LKUE01000149.1 GCA_001412365.1 Desulfuromonas sp. SDB
TCCTGTTGGTCCTGCTGATCCTGCTGGTCCTGTTGATCCTGTTGGTCCTGTTGATCCTGCTGGTCTTGTTGATCCTGTTGGTCTTGTTGATCCTGTTGGTCCTGCTGATCCTGCTGGTCCTGTTGGTCCTGTTTGTCCTGCTGGTCTTGCTGATCTTGTTGGTCCTGCTGATCCTGCTGACTGCATTGTTGCTGTTTCATCCGCAGGGCAATTTCTAAATTTCTTCTTGAATCTTGGTCATGGGGGAGATTTTTTAAACTGTATATAAGATATTTTATGGATTGGTCCAGCAGGTTAGCTTTATCAGTGCTGTCTTGCTGAGCCCATTTAAGATATGATGTGCCTGCATTGTAGGCTATATCCGAAAGATATCGGGGGGGTATGGAATCAAACTTAAATAATGAATCAAAAAAAAGTGCTGCAGAATCCGGATGATCTTGCTGGTAGAATGCAACCCCCAGATTGTAGATAATTAAAGGTTGATCCGGAGACTTATTTAAAGCGCGGTGATAAAATTCAATAGCCTGATCATATTTTTCCTGATCATGAAATTCAGCTGCCCGATATGCATCTTCCGGTATGTTTCTTTCCCAGTATTGATGATAGGGATCATTTTCTTCCTGTACCGGATTAACCGCTAATAGGTTGACGCTGATAATGGTAATAACCAGCAAATTTTTTAAAATGTCCATAATTTTTTCCTTCTCATCCGTTCGGTAATCAGGGATAAGGCAATCAATAAACAGGCAATCCCTAAGGGAATTTCATAATGATAGATCATCAATTCAGAGAGACTTTCCTCAATTCGTTGTTTTTTAAATTTTCTTAAGTAACCGGAAATTTCCTGATTGATTCTGGTTTCTGGTTTTAAATCCACGTAGATACCTCCGGTTAATTCAGCTAAATTAGTCAGCTTCTGTTTATCTAGATAAGTCAGGGCAGTATCTCCGTTATTTGTAAGAAGATAACCTTGAAAATTGCCGGTGTAATCTACCGAAGGGATTGGTTCTCCCTCAGGATCTCCCACTCCGAAACATACAATGGGAATCTGTTGGTCCTGGAAATAGCTTAGTTGATCAGAGTAATCGGGACCAAAATCCTCCCCATCCGAGAACAGTAATATTACCTGGGTTCTTTGATCATTTCTCTGCTGGATAATTTTTTGGGAAGCGATCAGGGAACTCAGTATTGAAGTTCCCTGGCTGGAAGTGTAAGAGGTAGTCAGATTGTTGATAATATTAACCAGGTTTCTCCGGTCTAAAGTCAGGGGAGTTAAAATGGAGGCTCCCCCTGAAAATACAATTAATGCAAATCGGTCTTCGGATCTGTATTCAATTAAATCCTGAATAGCTTTTTTGGCAATTTCCAATTTACTTACCGGATTTCCTGCGTTCATACTTCTGCTGATATCCAATGTAATTATCAGGTCAATCCCGCTTCCGGAAACAGAGGCTAAATCGGAGCGGGTGGCTGGACCTGCCGCTGCAATCAGAAGAGAAATAATAGCCAGCCACAGAAAAAATTCCTGTAGGAGATCT
>LKUE01000150.1 GCA_001412365.1 Desulfuromonas sp. SDB
TTAAGGATTTCAAGCAAAAAACTGATGTATTAAAACTATTTCAGTGAAATAAAATTATGTCTTAACCTTTATATTATCGGCTTTCTTATTCCCCAGTTTACTAATTATTAGTGCTGCCAAAAACGATTCGATTATGCTTAAGGGCACTGCAAAAATTAACAAGGAAAAGGGCAGTACATTGAGATTTCCTATAACTACCCACATCAGAACAAAACCCATCAGCCAGGATATAGAAGTTGTCTGCAGGAGATTGAACTTCTTTGATATAAAAAAGATAGCTGCTGCAAATAATAAAGACCATACTCCCCACATCGCACCGTTTACCGGCTCGGATGGAAACACCAGACCCAGGTTCCGGTAATGATCTATCCAGTATGATTTAAACAGAAGTTCGTTTCTAACAAATTCTGAAATACTAATCCACAAGGCAGCTAAAAATACCGGTAAAATAGTAAATCTTAAAATTTTCATTTTAGTTTCGCCTTGAAAAAAACCGAAGTGATGAGTTCTATCAGAAATCCGTAAACCATTCCCATCACAATAGTGGATGAAAACATCATCATATGATTGAACTCAGGATTCTCCGGACTCATCAAAGCTCCAAAAGCTCCGGGTAAGCTGAACACCAAACCCATTGCCAACCCATGAATGGACCAATGCTTCATGGAGAATCTGCTGATTCCGATAGCAAAACCGATTAGGGTCCTGCTTAAGATAATGCTAATAGCCAGATAAACAGTAATCTCTGTTGATCCGGATGAAGCCAGACCAAAACAGACAAATCCGAATATTAACCCTGAGATGGTGGCAATAATCAATCTTTTTATCTTCATGATCTTCATCTCCTTTTTAGCAAAGATTTCCGATACGATTCAATTAATGGATTTTATCAATATTCAGCGAAATAAAAAATAATATTGTCTTTTATTTGCTTGGGATTAAATCAGGCTTTTTTATAACAAAAATACTGATTAATATTAAAGATAACAGGGTTATTCCTATTCCGAATTCTCCGGTTATGTTTTTACTAATTTGGGTTTCCCGGGTTAAGGCAGGATATATTTCTTGAATGAATATATTATGGCTGGTATGGAATATTACTGCAGTCCAGATACTACCTGATTTTAATCTGATCCAGTTCATTAAAAATCCAATACCAATCATCCCGGTAACCGCAAAAATCAATTAATACTAGCTAGGGAAGTGATAAGTTATGATGCAGCTAATTTAATGATGTTCAAGATTAATTACCGTGGGACTACTGTCATTTTAATGGATCCATATCTAA
>LKUE01000151.1 GCA_001412365.1 Desulfuromonas sp. SDB
TCAAAAGGCAAGAGATTGCGGCGCAATCCATACAGTTTTTCACGAAAAAGATGATACAAATCTTCCTCAAATTGCCTTGTGCAATTGCTGCTGGGATTGCTGCGGAATATTGCGTTCCTACAACATGGGAGCAGTTCCTTTGCGTTACAGCTGTTTTTACATGGCAAATATTACAGACGTATCAAAATGCAATGGATGCGGTTTATGTGAGAAATTCTGCCCGACAGCTGCGATAAAAGTCGTGGAGAAAAAAGTGGAGTTGGATAGCAGGAAGTGCATAGGTTGCGGTCAATGCGTACATCAGTGCGTTCGCTCAGTTGTTGAATTGGTGGAGAACAAACGTACATCTTTCCTGCCGATGCTAAAAAAATCCGAGGCAAGAATAACAACAAAGGTCTAATCTGTCTGCTTAATATTTTGTATTCTTCGGTCAATCACGCCAAGAACAAAGCAGGTGTTGATTTTGTCCGTCTGTAGGCGAACAGGTATTTATTGCCTTGCTTTTCCAGTATCGGATTTTGTTTTTTAATAGAATGTTTTGGTAAGAAAATGAAAAAGGATTTGCTGGTCACTCTGGCGGATGGCAATTACATTAAGCAGGCAAAGCAGCTTTTTTCCAGCGTGTATTGGAATGCCGGCTGGCAAGGCGATTACATGCTACTGGCATATGACATTCCTGAAAAAGAATTGCGATGGTTTCAAGACAAGGGAATTCTGGTCAGAGAATGCGAACCGATATTAACCGAATCCGAAATCCGAATCGGCCATGCTCCGTTGACTACTCTTTCTAAATTTTATTTGTTTACGCCTGAATTCAAGAAATGGAAAAACATTGTCTTTCTGGATGGCGATATTGTTGTCAGAGGTTCTCTGGATACACTTGTTCAAACAAAAGGGTTTTCGGCTGTGAGAATTCTCAATATGTTGCGTACATCGCTGAAAGGGCAGTTTAATAATCGCGACAGAAAAAATAATCATTTGTTTAAAGAACTTGAAAGTAAACATGATTTGAGCCAGCCTGCGTTTAATTCCGGTGTAATGGCATTCAATACGGATATAATATCGGAAAGTGATTTTCAAAATCTTAAAACATTATTTTTTTATTATCAGAAAATACTTTATATTTCGGAAGAAACTGTTTTGAATATCTATTTTTACGACAAATGGCAGGAGCTTCCTCAAGTTTATAATGTTTGTCCAAGTTATGAGATTTATCATTCGGAGTGCAGTCCTGAAAACTTGAAAGGAATTGTTTTGCATACATATTCTAACTTTCCGGGAGGCAAACCCTGGTCTCCGGCAAGTCCTTTGAATCTTGAATGGAAAGCAAATCTGGATAAAGCAGACCTGATTGACATTGCGAAACCGCAACTGCCCCAAAAAATATTGAGTAAACAGGAAGAGGCACAATACGATTTTTATTTAAAGAAGTTGCACAAAAATAATCTTTATAAGGTTTACCGTTATAAAATACATTTTTTTTACAGGTACAATAAATTAAGATTTTTTCTGGGTGTTTTTCTGAAAAATAATTATCCGCAAATCTATAAACTGCAAAGAAAGTTAAGAAATTTATCATGAACAAATACTTAGTGAACGGTACTTCGAAAAACTTTTCTCCAATTGCCGGGCGGCAGGTTACGCGCAATGCCGTTTGTCTTTGCACCGACCGCAAAATGCTGATTCCTGCTTTATTCGTTGCCGATGGGGTGAAATCCCATTCCAAGTCTTCGGGAAACAATTTTGACATTCTTATTTTTGCCCAACCTTCGGAAGTTAC
>LKUE01000152.1 GCA_001412365.1 Desulfuromonas sp. SDB
ATCCTGTGTTCTTCCGTGTTCATCTGTGGTTAAATTTAATAATATATGTAAAATGGAATTGATATTTCCATAATTATATGTATAATGGAAATATGTATTCCAGAATATTAAATTATTCAACTGATAGAAGTTTTTTTCTCTTCGGCCCTAGAGGAACCGGTAAAACCACATGGGTGAAACACGAATTTAAAGGATCTGTATATGTCGATCTTCTAGAGGCTCAATTATTTAACCGGCTTCTGGCAAATCCTCAAAGGTTGGAAAATTATATACCCTTAAATTTCAATAATTGGATAATAATTGATGAAATACAAAGAGTCCCAGAATTATTGAATGAAGTTCATCGTTTAATTGAAAAATATAATTTCAAATTCATCTTGACTGGTTCAAATGCACGGAAACTCAGAAAAAGAGGGACAAATTTATTAGCGGGAAGGGCATTCACTAATTACATGCACCCTCTTTCGGCAGTTGAATTAAAAAATGATTTTATTCTTGAAAAATCCTTAAAATACGGTCATTTGCCTGATGCTTATCAGGTTAAAGATCCTCAGAGATATTTAGACAGTTATGTTATGACCTATCTTGAACAGGAAATAAAACAGGAAGGTCTTAGCAGGAATCTGAATAATTTTTCGAGATTTTTAGAAGCAGCAAGTTTTTCACAAGGTTCTGTTCTGAATATTTCTGAAGTAGCAAGAGAATGTTCTATTGAAAGAAAAACTGTTGGGAACTATTTTAACATTCTTACAGATCTGTTAGTCGGATACAGAATACCTGTTTTCACAAGAAAGTCAAAACGACGGATGATCTCTCATGAGAAATTTTATTTTTTTGATACAGGGATTTTCAGAACAATAAGACCAAAAGGACCTCTTGACAAACCTGAACAAATTGATGGAGCTGCAGGTGAGACTTTGATACTGCAGGAGTTAATAGCAACAAACGACTCCTATAATTTAGGATATAAAATATTCTTCTGGAGAACATCAAATAATCTGGAAGTTGATTTTGTACTATACGGGCAAAAAGGATTAAAAGCTTTTGAAGTTAAAAGAACTGACCGTTTGTCAAAATCAATGTTCAAAGGATTAAAGGCATTTTTAAAAGACTACCCTCAGTCAGAAGCTTTCTTCATTTACGGTGGAAATAATATGATCAGAGAAGGAAATATCAATATCCTGCCTTTTGATCAATTCCTGAAAAATCTACCCGGTATTCTGAATAATAAATATGATGATTATAATACGTTTTCTATATCTGAAAATTAAATCAAACTAATATAAATTACATTTAAATTTTCAAAATTTTATGATGAAATTTGACCAAGATGTCAACTTAAGTCAATCTTTGACCATAGAACCTAAGTGACACCTGCCACAATACTCGTCCTATTTTTCCGGTGGCCGAGTGTACTCTGTGTTGATTAGGAATGTGCTGGGCTGGGCTCTGTGTTCATCTGTGATTCATAATAGGGGTAGTGGTGCGGCATCCTGTCCATCCTGTCAACTATCCGGGGATGGGCGGTGTATCATTCTGTTATTGTTTCATCCTGATCTTAGATCAGTGCTAAGATCACAGATCTTATTCGGCGTCGAGATGGGCAGTGATTAGTATTAACCTGTTAAAATGGCAGGAAAATTCGTGGAAAAATATTTCAGGATGGGGGATGGTATCCTGTGTTCTTCCGTGTTCATCTGTGGTT
>LKUE01000153.1 GCA_001412365.1 Desulfuromonas sp. SDB
AAACTTAAGGTTTTTAATTGCCCGAAAAATGATTGAACAAAAAATTAAAGGGAAAATAATAAATATAACTTCCCGGGGAGCTTACCGGGGTGAACCGACTTCCCCCGCCTATGGGGCAACCAAAGCAGGTTTGAATTCCTTCAGCCAGAGTCTGGCCCAGGCACTGGCTAAGTATGATATTTATGTTTACGGAGTAGCCCCAGGTTTTGTTAGAACAGATATGACTGAAGAAATTCTGTCTTCCCCCCAGGGCAAGTCAATAATCAGCCAGAGTCCTCTAAATCGAGTGGCTAGACCGGAAGAAATTGCTAAAATGGTGCTGTTTTTATCTTCTGATTCCGCAGACTATGCTACCGGGGCGATCATGGATATAAATGGCGCTTCTTACCTTCATTGAAAGGAGTAGGTATGGAACTTATTAAAATTGAACCGGATAAATTAAAGCTGAATCCGGTGGATATATGGCTTAATCAGTGGTTTTTACTTACCTCAGGTGATTTAAACAAGTACAATACGATGACAGTAGCCTGGGGAAGTATCGGAGTAATGTGGAATTTGCCCATGGTCCAGGTAGTGGTCAGGCCTACCCGTTACACCTTTGAATTTATGGAAAAGTACAGCAGTTTCAGTTTGTGTGGTTTCCCCCGTCAATACAAACCGGATCTATCCCTTCTCGGCTCAAAGTCAGGAAGAGATGGGGATAAAATAGCAGAAACCAACTTGACTATCTGTAAATCCGATAAAATTGAAGCTCCTTGTTTCAAGCAGGCTGAATTAATTATGGAATGCCGGAAAATATACTGCCAGAGGATGGATCCTCAAAAATTTACTGATCCGGAAATAGAAAAAAATTATCCCCAAAAGGATTATCACCAAATTTACTTTGGTGAAATTGTGCAGATCAGGGCAGATAAATTTAAATTTTCAGGAGAATAGTCTAATCATGGAAGAGTATTCAGATTATCAAGAGTTGAACTTAAAAATAACTCAACTGTTCCAGCAGCAGGATTATCAGCAAGCAGTGGATTTACTTGAGAAACAACGTATAAACTTTCCTGAATATGAATTTGATATGTCCTGTCTGCTGATGGAATTATATGAAAGATTGGGCAATATCAAAAAGAGAATGGCTACCATCCGCAGGGGACATGAACAGGGGTATTTTTATTTTCTACATCCTGACTTGTCAAAATATCATGAAATTGCGGATAATCGGGGTTTTGACAGTTTATATGAAACTGATAAAAAGCTGCGAATGGAGGCAAATCGAAAGGAGAAGGTACAATACCAGGTGGTCTTGCCTGACGATTTTACCTCGGATAAAATTTATCCGGTGATAATGGTTTTTCACGATCAGGGAAGCAATTTTGAAAAATGCAAGCAAAATTGGAATTTTCCTCAATCGGTGAAAGAGAGATTCATATTAGTTTTTTTTCAATCTTATCTTCATTGTGATTATCTAACCTATACTTGGACCAGCTTTGACCCCCGGATAAGAGAAGAAGTCAAACAAAATTTCAAGCAGATAAAATCTGAATACCCGGCGAACCACAATGAAATTTATCTAACCGGAGTGGGAGCGGGAGCAAATGCAGTTATTGATTTAGCAGTGAATAATATAATACAGGTCAGCGGTTTTATAGCTTGGTTTCCTACTCAAAATGGATATTATGAACCCCAGGCAGTAAATCAGGCAGCTTCCCGGGAAGTTAGAGGATTGATTGTATTCAACCAAAAAGATGTGGAGGGGGGGAAGTTCAAAAAACTGGTAAAAACTTTGCAGGATTCTAAATTCAATTACGAGATAATCCTTAAAAAAGAGTCCAAATCTGAATTTAGAAATATCTTTGAAAATGAATTTCCTGATTTTATGGTGAATTTAAACATTGAGACAACTTAATAATTACCCTTTTAATTGACCATAGTGGTAAATCAGAACATGGAATAAATAAATTGTCTGAAAATCCCTTTAACAGCAAATATAACTTCGTCTTTATTAAATGGATAACCTATATCTGGATGATTATAAGCTTAGGTTTTGCAGCCGTAATAGGCATTGAACAGGTTCTGCAGACCGGGGAAGTGCTGAAGGTTAAATTATTATTTATTTTAATTGTTTTTATCGGATTGATCACCGGATTTAAATACAAATTTTGGGGAGGATTAATGATCTGGGGAAGTTTTACCGGTTTCATCCTATGGTCTTGGGTTATCCGGAATATGTTGGTCTCTGACTGGATTTGGTATTTGCTTATCAGCATGCCTGGCATTCTGCTGTTGACCCTATCCGGGTATGAGCGCAAGCAGAATAAAAACATAAAAAGGGAAAAAGCCAAAAAATCCAAGGGTAAAAATAAAACTGCCAAGTCAAAATAAATATATTCAGGAGAGGACTACTATTGAGAATAAGCAAAACCCAATTGAAATTTCTGTTTGATTTTGTTGCCGGTTTTTATGACTATCTGGAGTTATTATCAGTGGCTAGATGGACCCGCAGCAGTGCTTTTGAATCCTTAAATCATTTGAATATTAATGGAAAATCAATTTTGGATATGGGATGCGGCACCGGCAACTGGTCTAAAATTTTATATGATCAGGGGGGGAGAGTAGTGGGATTTGATTATTCAACTAAGATGATTAAATACGCTCAAATTAGGCAAAATCCTGAAATTTTCTTTTATCAGGACGATGTGATGAATATTGATAAAATTCCTTCTGACTCCTATCAGCTTATCAGCGCTGCTTTTGTATTGCATGGTTTCAGTCATCAGCAGAGAATGTGGATTTTACAGCAGATAAACAGAATATGCCGGGAAGGAGTTATCGTTTTTGATTTTTATAAAAAAATACCCTGGATTGCTGAATTAATTGAGATTTTTGAAGGAAGCCACTACACTGATTTTATCCGGAATTTTCAACATGAACTGCGGGATATTTTCCCCTTAACCAGAGTTTATAATTTAAATTACGGGGGAGGATTGTACTGTGGTTTTAAGACCTGAAATATATGGCTAATAATAAATTCATAAGATCAGATCTGCTTTTATTGACTACTGCTGCTATCTGGGGCTTTGCCTTTGTCGCCCAGAGAACCGGAATGAAGTTTGTAGGACCGTTTACCTTCAATGCCATCCGCTTTTTACTGGGGGCTTTAGTATTAATCCCTATTGTCCTGACCAGGAAAAACCGGGAAAAGAAAATTGAAAGCTCCAAATTGTTATCCCGATACGGCTGTGTAGTAGCGGGAGTTGTCTTGTTTTTAGGATCTTCCCTACAGCAGATGGGCATTGTCTACACTACCGCGGGGAAAGCCGGTTTCATTACCGGATTGTATTTGCTGATAGTGCCTTTGATGGGATTGATCTGGAAGCAGAAAATCGGCTGGTGGGGATGGATTGGAGTTGTACTGGCATCTCTGGGGTTATACCTGCTGAGTATTAAAGATAATTATACCTTTGCTCCCGGTGATCTCATGGTTCTGGCTGCCGCATTTTTCTGGGCAGCCCATGTCCATATCATTGACCGGTTGAGTAAGATTAAAAATCCCTTGAAAATTGCAGTAAAGCAATACCTGATATGTTCGGTATTAAGCTTGATCGTAGCTTATTTCCGGGAGATAATCGCCCTTGATCAGATTTTCAGAGCGGGGATTCCCATATTGTATGCGGGTATTTTATCGGTGGGGATTGCCTATACCCTCCAGGTGATTGCTCAGAAAAAAGCTCCTCCCTCTCATGCTGCAATTATTTTAAGTATGGAGTCAGTATTTGCCCTGATCGGAGGAACGATTATTCTGCATGAACATCTGTCTTTGAGGGGATTATTGGGCTGCAGTTTGATGTTCTCCGGAATGATCCTTTCCCAACTCAACCGCACCAAAAAAGTAAAACTCCTGGAAACCTTTTAAGAATTGGGGACGGTGCAAGACTTTGTGACATTTTTTACTATGTTTTTAGTATAATTAGTTAATGTCCAGGAAATTTTGTTAAATTTTGGTATATTTTCCCAAATCTTTGATTTGGTTTTTATGTTCTTATGGAACTCTAGCTATGATATTATTTACCATGTTTTTATTATTATGAAATTTAAATTCTGAAAAATTCAGGATTTGCAGGAAATTTACCCAGATTGACAATTTGCCACTTAAACTCCTGTGGAATCCAGCATCATACCAGAAGAGATCAATTGAACCTGATAATTTTACACAATTTATCTGGCAATATAAGTTGCAATGTTTGTGCTATTTGGATTAACTTCCAAAAATCCTGAACACCGATTACTAATGAGGACTTGATGACCGAAGTAAATTTCTCATTTATATCAGCTAAAAGATAATACTTAGTCTGCTGATATTCCCATTATAATCTCTAACTCTTTCCGGATCATTTTTTTTGGAGGGACATTATATTTTGCCAGAATTAGACAAAAACTGTATAGTATTAATTATTATTAATTTTGTATTTTTTAGCAAAGTAAAAGAACTAATTATTATGCGATTTAACCTGGACAAATTTTTAATTCCAGGAAAATTGATTGAGAGCAATTTAGTCGAATTAGCCACTGCACCACTGGTAACATTAGCTTCCTCATTCCTCTATACGGAATGGATAAATCAAAAAAATATAGAAATTGCCAAACCTGTAAGGGAAATTGATGTCAAAACCCTGGCAAATACAAGCATGAACATCATTTTTGATGTCTTACTTTTGGTAATGGTATCAATAGGAGTTTACAGGATTATTACCAAAAATACTTGGTGTTTTTTCTGATATTTCCCGTAGCTGTGGCTTATTCAATTATAGAAATTTCATTTATTATCATGATAAAAGAGGAGGAAAATGGATGGCTATGTTTCTAAAAGAAGGTCTCAGCCCAAACAAGAACAATAAAAGCCATAAAATATCTGGCCGGTGGGTGATCTTATTGGGTGGGTTCCTGCTTTCATTGATGGGGGGGATGAGTTATGCCTGGGGATCGTATGTCGTTCCCTTGAAACAGGATTGGGGGTGGACTGCTGCCCAAGCCAATCTTCCCTTCACTGTTATGATTGTTGTCTTTGCCATAACTATGATCCCTGCTGGTTGGATCCAGGATACGATTGGACCCCGAAAGGTAGCCACATTGGGTGCAGTGTTGTTTCTTGTCGGTTATGCATTATCTGGTTTGTTGCGGAGAATACCTCATCCTGGCTGGCTGGTGTTTTCTTACGGTTTTATTGTAGGTATTGCTTGTGGACTGACCTATGCCTGCATTGCTCCAACCGCCCGTAAATGGTTTCCCGATCGTCCTGGCTTTGCAGTATCAACTGCGGTAATGGGTTTCGGTCTTGCTGCTGTTGTTTTCGCACCCCTCAAGAGATCAATGATAAATGCCTGGGGAGTTGACGGTACTTTTCTTGTATTCTCTTTGTTTGTGGCGGTGGTAGCTGTTATCGGGGCAAGGATTATCAAAAATCCTTCCCAAAAAATCATTACTCCTGTAATCAAAGGATCTGTGGGCTCTATAGCTTCTAAATCACCCACAGATGTAGATAATATTCCACCGAGTCGTTTTATCAGAATGCCGGTATTTTACCTGTTGTGGGTTGCTTTGGCGATGGTAATTGGGGGTGGACTGACAGCTATAGGGTTGATCACTGCCTATGGAGAAATTGAATTAAATCTATCCCCTGCCATTGCTGCAACTGCTATTTCAGCCTATGCTTTGGTCAATGGTCTAGGGCGGCCAGTCGCTGGTTTTTTATCTGACCGTATTGGAACTCTGAGGGTGATGACAATAGTATATGCCATCCAGGCAATAGTGTTCCTAGCATTACCTTGGGTTGCGGTTAACCTGTGGCTTCTCATCCTATGTTCTCTGTTTCTAGGGCTGGGATATGCTACAACCTTTGCTCTTTTTCCTGTGCTGGTTGCTGCAGGTTTTGGGACCAAGTATCTTGGTATAAATTACGGACTTGTGTTCAGTGCCTTCGGTATGGGTGCACTCACCAGTCTTATCGGATCCCGGTTGCTGGATATAACCAATTCATTTACCCCTGCTTTTATTCTTGCAGGTAGCACGACAGCGGTTGGTCTGTTACTGCTGATCATACTACGTATTAAGATTTGGGATAATAGATGCAAGGTAAAGTTGGCCGGTTAATTTGCGGGGACAGTTGACAGTAGAATTGGGGACAGTTACCCAAATCGTTGATTTGGGCTTTGAGTTCCTGAGGAACTCTAGCCTTGTTTTTTAAATATAATAAGTTGTCAATCTTTGTAACAAATGACATTTGTACATTTAATCTCAAATTGATTGATCAAATATATTTTAATAACTGAAATAAACTGTTATAATTGAACAAATATTGAGTGGGGATATTTTGAATTATTCTAATAAAAATCAATAAAAAAAAGATAGAGGGGGAGTTATGAAAATAAAGATCTATATATTACTATCATTAATCATTTTACTGGTCTCCTGTAGTACTGAGCCAACTGGAACTGATTACTCAAATCCAGTACAATATGAATTATTCCAAGATTCCAACCAAGTAGTAATGATATATACTGCTAATGCAGATTCAAGTTGCCTGTTTTGGGATACTACTGGATCAATGCAGATCTTATCTTATGGTGATCAAAATTCAGATGTTTTCCTGAGTACTTGCTCAACCTTTCAGGTTTTCATAAGTCCAAACCAAGATCCCATGAATTGTCCGAAAAATACACTTATGTTTTTTGATCTATATTCTCAGTATGCAAATGTAATCCCTCCAAATTCATGTTTTACTCAACATTCTTGCAGTGCGGACACTTCTGGGTATGTGAACTTGAAAATTGATAATGGATACATCCAGATTAAAGTTGACAGTATAATTGACAATAACCGGATTTATTTCAAATATTTGTTTTATCTTTTCTAGAAATAAAAACAGTCATCAATTATTTACAACTGATTTTACTAGATGCTTTCTAAAACTTTATTTAGCGATAGAAGTGGCAATATTAGGACTGTCGGGATTGACTTCCAGGGTTTTAGTCCCGGGAATGATTACCAGATCCATATCTTCCAGTGGAATTTTTCCCAATAGAACCTGATCGCCCATCACTAATGCGCCGGCAAAACCCACTCTGTTCTTAAATCTAATCTCCACTGGTCCTACATAAGAAACCAGTTTTTTGGTTCCATCAGCTAGGATAACTTCCTTTTGATCTATTTCTTCTAGTTTTAACTGAATTTTTATTTGCTCAGGAATTGACAAATGAACAGCTCCTGAATCTACCAGAGCTATTTGTTCTATTGGTTTTAAATCTTTTTCTTTCGGATTGCTTAATATAATTTTAGCATTAATTAAACCCATAATATACCTCTTTCAAGTCTATATTATTTTTTATAAATTTGTCCATCTGAAAACTAAATAAAAAGGTTTAAACAGTATTTGGCATAACTATATGAAAATCGTAGACAGTAACCAAATCTTAGATTTCTGAGTTAAAATAATTTTTTTCTGACTCATCTTTTCCAGTTTTAATTGATAATTTCCCCTAGATTGTCGTTTAGAAAGCTTTTGGATGAATTATTGTTTGTTGATAAAATAAATGATAAAATTCGTAATAAATTAAGTTTAGAATAACTTATATTAACACAGGATAAAATGTATTTATATTTTATTATATATAATATATGTTTTTAATATATAGTAATATATATAATTATTTAACTTCACAACAATGGCTGTAATTATAAATAAATTTTTTCTTATATTGATTTTAGGACGGTTACAGTTTGTATTTGGAGGATTCCTTCTCTTCCTTTTTGGTTCTCTTTTAGCACTTTCTGCTGGTGCAACCTTCGAGTTAAAGAAATTTATAATTGGATACCTGATTTTTTTCTTTGCTCATTTATCAGTATCTTATAGTAATGATTATTTTGATATAAAAGTTGATTCCTTCCAAAAGAAAACATTTTTTAGCGGGGGAAGTGGCGTATTGGTGAGCTATCCAGAATTGAAAAAGGTTTCCTACTATCTTTCGCTGGCATTAATCGCCCTCTCCGTTTCTCTGACAATTTTTTCAATTATATTCTTTGAATATCCCATATGGTTTTTACTGCTGGTAGTTGCTGGGAATTTTTTAGGATGGTTTTATTCTGCTCCGCCCCTTAAATTGTCATACAGGGGATATGGAGATATTTCAACAGTATTGGTTATTGGAATACTGATTCCAACAATGGGATTTGTTGTGGTCAATAATTCATTTTCATATGATCTATTACTTATGTATCTTCCGATGTCACTTTATGGTATCGCATTTATTTTTAGTGTTCATATTCCGGATTTGGAAGCTGATAAGCATTGTTCTAAAAGAACTATGGTTACAAGAATTGGAAGAAAAAAGTCATTTCTTGTAATTGGTTTTACTCTGGTTTTATCAACTATTTATTTCTTTTTAATGAATCTCTTTTTCCCAACTGAAACTTACAACAATTTTCTGATTTTAGGAATTTTATCATTAATACCATTTACAATGGGTATTTTAAATATTGTTTACCGCACTTCAGAAAGGAAAAAAGCGATTCCTCTTGTCAATTTTACAATGATCTCATTTATACTCTTCTTGCTGATTTCGGATTTATATATTTTATTGGGGACGGTGCATGACTCCATGGCATTTTTTACTATGTTATTAGTATAATTAGTTAATGTCCAGGAAAATTTTTTAAAATTTGGTATATTTGCCCAAATCTTTTATTTGGATCTGGATTTCCTGGAGAGCTGTAGAATGATATCCAAACTGATCTTTTGTACTAACAATAAGCATAGATAATATGGTAAAATCAGGTAAATTATTTCAAATCAAGCAGAACTTTGTTTTACATATGCAAATTTGCAATTTCCCTTACTAATATTTTGATAATCTTTATCAATACAGGTATTGTTTGAATTTATTATTCAGGTTATAATTTCACTTTATAGATGATAAGTTATCTACTGTATTTCGTAAATACTAGTATTATTGAGTGGTTTAAAGATGTAATTATAATAACTGGGAAATAAGATGAATTTAGAAGAAATACAAAGGTATATTGATAAGATTATAAATGAGCAGAACAATCAAGGAATACCTGATTTTGAAGGATATTCTCCGTTTGAGATGTATCAACTATTAAATTTCACTTTCGGTTCAAACAGCCCTATTCAGTTACAAAAGTTATGTGACAATGATTATCAAAAAATCCCTTTTCTAAACCAGATTAAGTATTTAATAGATTTAATAGCCAAGAAGGGAGAGATGAAGTTAACCAGCAAAGGATTTTTACCAACTAAGATTGTTTCGGAAATTTACAGTCAGGGTTTTTTAAAAGAAGAGTATATTGAGAGAGGGATATCGAAATTGTACAAAGAAACTGATTCCATCACAATCAATTTAACCCGAATTATTATTGAGATTGCTGGATTGGTTAAGAAAAGAAATAAAAAACTTAGTTTAACCAAAAAAGGAGAAAAAATGGTTTCAGATAATGATAAATTATTTAGAGAAATATTTAAAACTTACACCACAAAATTTAATTGGACATACTATGATGGATACGGGGAAAATCAAATTGGACAATTAGGATTTGGTTTTTCATTGATACTTTTAAATAGATATGGAACAAAGAAGCGGATTGATAAATTTTATGCTGATAAATATTTCATAGCATTTCCTGATTTAATTGAAAATGAATTTTCATCTAGCACTGTAACCGGATATAAATCCTCTTCAAATTGTTATTCATTGAGGACTTTTGATAGATTCTTAGACTATTTCGGATTAATTAAGATTGAAAAAGTGAAAAAACCAGGTTGTATTGACAAATATATAACTAAAACAGAGATAATGGATAAATTGATAAAATGTTTACCCATAGAATTGAATTTAGAAGATAGTTATTAAATGGCTAAATACTGACTTGACTTAACAGCTACATACTATTTATTTAGCGATGGAAGTGGCAATATTGGGGCTGATCGGATTGACTTCTAAGGTTTTGGTCCTGGGAATGATTACCAGATCCATATCTTCCAGTAAAATTTTTCCCAATAGAACCTGATCGCCCATTACTAATGCACCGGCAAAACACACTCTGTTCTTAAATCTAATCTCCACTGGTCCTACAAAGGAAACCAGTTTTTTGGTTCCATCAGCAAAAATAACTTCCTTCTGATCAATCTATGATAAGTTTTTTAATTGTTTACAGAAGATTTCAGATTAATGTACCTTGACACCCGTCACGTTATAAGTTACAGTGTTATTAAATAATAACACATGATAAAAAAATTTAAACATAAAGGTTTAGAACAATTTTT
>LKUE01000154.1 GCA_001412365.1 Desulfuromonas sp. SDB
AAATTTTTTCCTGAACAGAGTAACCGGTATTGAACTTGTATTTATCAAAACCAATTTCACCAACTGCCACCACCCTGGATGAATCAGTAAAATTTTCCAACTGATTTAACCAATAACTGTAGTCAATATCTTTTACCGATTGAGGATGGATTCCTAAACTCAACAATACATTTGGTTCAATTAAATTTAGCTCAGATTCCCATTTATTTAGTGAGGTTACACTATTTACCAGATAATTTATGTCCAGCCGTCTGCATTTCTTTACAATGGAATCCCTTATCTGCTCAAGCGGCGGGTGGCTTAGGTGACAGTGTATATCAACCAAGGTTAGTAGACATCTTTGACAACTGCTGGCAGGGAATAAATTTCGTACTTTACTCCATCCAGATAAATTATCATCCAACCGATAACTTCACTGTTGGAGGGTATAGCTTGTGAAAAATCAGCAACTCCTCGAATAGAAAAATTCAATCCTCTTCCCGGATTTATATATACAGGAAGCGTATCTAAAGTCATTGTAGACAGAGGAGTCCCCTCTAAGGAATTAACTCCCGCTCCAATAATTTTAAGCTGTTGATATTGACCATCAAAATTAATATTTCCATTGTAATTAGCGATAACTTTTACCTCACCTGAATAATTTGGCATCCGGTTTGCCCAGATTTCCAGATCCAGCTGATAATCAAAAGGCATTACTGGCTGTTCTTCCACTTCATGGTTATGAGGAGCACAGGAACAAATAAATACCGTTAGGACGGTTAAACAAATTAATAATAAATATTTATTCACCACTTTCCTCCTTTCTGGCTTTAGTCTCTTCTGCAACTTTGTTCATTATTTCCCGGGGTACTTCTTCATAATGAGAAAATTTCAATTTAAAAAAGCCCCGTCCCTGAGTCATTGAACGCAAAGTTGTAGAATAACCGTACATCTCCGCTTCGGGGACATGAGCCTTAATTTTTTGAGTTTTCCCCGCCGGCTCCATTCCCAGTACCTTTCCTCTCCTGGTGCTTATATCTCCCATTACATCACCGGTGTAATCACTGGGAACAGTAACTTCCACTTCCACAATTGGTTCCAGCAATATGGGATCAGCTTGTGGTATTGCCTTTTGGAAGGCAAGAGAAGCGGCTATTTGAAAGGCAAAATCAGATGAATCCACTTTATGGTAACTACCGTCATAGATAACTGCTTTGAAATCAGTGGTCAGGGAATGGGAAAGAACTCCTTTTTTTCTTGCTTCCTTTAATCCCTTTTCTACTGCGGGGATGTAATTCCGAGGGACTGCTCCTCCAAAGATAGCGTTTTCAAATTCAAAATCCTTTCCTCTTTCCAGAGGCTCAAATCTTATCCACACATCGGCAAATTGACCTCTTCCTCCTGATTGTTTTTTATGTTTACCCTGGGCTTCTGCTTTTTTTCTGATGGTTTCCCTGTATTTTATAATGGGACGTTCAAATTTAAGATTTATCCCATTATTTCTCATTTTAGCCATAATTACTTCTAAATGCTGTTCTCCTAGTCCTTCCACCAAAGTCTGTCTGGTTTCCGAATCGTAATAGTATTTAAAAGAATGATCTTCATCCTGAACCTTGGAAAGACCTGAAATCATTTTCTCCTCATCTGATTTAGATTCAGGGATAACCGCCAGAGAAACCGTAGGTTCAGGAAATTCAATGATATCTGCGGCTACTCCCAGGGATTTATCAGACAAAGTATCATTGGTTTTAGTGTCTTTAAGCTTTACTAAAACTCCAATATCTCCGGCAGTTAATTCTCCAATATCATTGCGTTCTTTTCCGTTTACTGAAAAAACTGAACTGATTTTT
>LKUE01000155.1 GCA_001412365.1 Desulfuromonas sp. SDB
TATAATAAGTAAAATATTATTAATTTTTTTTCGGAGAAATCACCTAAAAGATAAACAGTAATTGTCTGGTTTAAATGTCAATTGTATTATTGTAGTTGTCTTAGACTGCATATTATGTTTAAAATTACAGTTTTCACAGAATGAAATATTATTACATATTAAGGAGGACAGATGTCATTAACTATTAAAAGTATTAGAAATATCGTTTTAGTTTCACACCAGGGAGCAGGAAAAACCACCTTGGCGGAAGCAATGCTTTATTCAGCTAAAGTTGTCAACAGGATGGGTAAGATTGAGGATGAGAATACGGTAATGGATCATGAACAAGAGGAAAAAAGCCGTAAAGCCTCGATTCATCTGTCTATAGGGAATTTTACCTGGAAAGATAAAAAAATCAATATATTGGACACCCCGGGATTTATGGATTTTATCTCTGAAACTATAGCTGCAGTAAGAGTGGTGGAGGGAGCAGTAGTGGTTTTAGATGGCGCGTCAGGAGTGGAAGTGGGAACAGAGATAATTTGGGACAAACTTAATGAAAATAATTTGCCCAGGATGGTTTTTGTCAATCAAATTGGGAAAGAAAATTCAAACTTCAACCAGTGCTTGGAATCTTTGAAGGAATCATTCCCCGGGGTCATTTTTACTCCATTTAGTTTGCCCATCGGTCAGGCTGCGGATTTCAAAGGAGTGATTGATCTGATCAGCAAGAATGCTTACTCCTACCAGAACAATGAGTCTCAGTTAATTGATATTCCCGATGATTTAAAAGAGCAGGTTGATCAATATTACAATGCCATTGTTGAATCAGCCACTGAAGCTGATGAAAAGCTAATGGACAAATACCTCGCTGATGAACAGCTAACTGAACAGGAGATATCAGAGGGTTTGGTTGAATCATTTAAACAAAATTTATTTGTTCCGGTTTTAGTGGGAGATGCCTCCCATAATGCTGGAGTAAATATTCTATGCGACAATATGGTAAGAATATTTCCATCTCCTGATACAAAATATCCTTATCCGGTCAAAAAAGTAAATGGTGATCAAACTGTGGAGTTAAACGCTGATTCTCCCTTTTGCGGGTTAGTGTTTAAAATGGCTTCTGAATTGCATGTAGGTGAGTTGATTTATCTTAGAAATTTTTCAGGAAATCTTAAATCAGGTATGGAAGTGTTTAATTCCCGCACTGGCAAAACTGAAAAAATCAGTTCAGTTTTT
>LKUE01000156.1 GCA_001412365.1 Desulfuromonas sp. SDB
AAACAATCACAGCCATCAAAAAATCAGACCGGTAGCCAGTTATGGATTGACCCCGGATGAGCTCATTGAAATCAGCAATGATTTCTCTATTTCTCTGAAGGAACAATCCGATACTTCCCCGGACAGAAACTACAGATATCAAACAGTAGTGGTAAAGAACCCGAATGGAAAACTTAAACCAGATTCTGAAACTCACCAAGCCCAAAAATATAAATATTTATCCCGGGGTTCATTTCCTATGCTCACTCATGAAGGCGAAATCATGGGATTATTAATTGTCTATGCTGCAGAAGATGATTCCTTGGATGAAAAGGAATTAATTCTACTGGAAGAATTAGCCGGTGATATTGCCTATGGGATTAAATCACTAAGAACCAAACAGGAAAGGAAAAATGCTTTAGAGCAGCTGCAGATATCTGAAGAAAATTACCGCTGCTTGGTGGAATACAATCCAGCGGCAATTGCTGTACATTCACAAGGCATTATCGTGTACATGAATTCAGCGGCGATGAAATTAATGGGGGCAGAAGACCCCCAACAAGGTTTGGGCAAACCGGTAATGGATTTTGTACATCCTGATTACCGGGAAATAGTAAAAAAGAGAATAAAAAAAGCTCAGCAAGAAAACAAGAGTTCTGAACCTATTCATGAAAAATTTCTAACTTTGGATGGACGAACCATTGATGTCGAAGTAACCTCCATTCCTACTGTCTATCAGGGAAAATCGGCATCACAGGTTGTTTTTTGGGATATCACCAAACACATAGAATTTGAACAGAAATTAAAAAATTAATCCAATATTAATATATAATTATTTTATTACTAAAAAAATATTTTAAATCTAATTAAAAACCTATATCTTGTCTTAATAATTCAGCTTTATTTAAATAATCTTTTCCCTGTTCATTTCCATGACTTAACAGAAAATTTCCATAATCAATATAGTTTTCATAAAGTGGGATTTTTCGGTTTAATTTTTGGTAATATTCTATTGATTTTTTATACTTTTGGTGAGCTTTTTTAATTTCTCCTAAAAGTGTATAGATTTTTGATTGAATTTTATATATCAAAGCAGTATTTGCCACAACATCTGATTCTTTCAAAGAATTGATGAGTATTTTATTATATTTTTTTATTAGATTTTTACTGTGAACACTTGATGATTGATTTAGATTATAAAATTTGTAAAGTTCATAATCTACTCTACTCTCGATAATCTCCAACATGACTTCTTCTTCTTTAATTATTTCCATCAACTTTTCAGCTTTTTTCAAATATTTTTCAGCAATATATATTTTTCCTTTATCCAGAGAAATATGACTGTATTGGCTAAACAATTCGGCAATATTAGTTTGATAATTGTATTTTTTTGCTATCCGGTATCCCTTTCTAATCAATTTAGGTGCTTGTTCATATTTTTTAATTTCAATAAGAAAATCTATAAACCAAATTAAAATATTAACCATCCATTTATAATCCTGTATCTGTTCGGTAATCTCCAAGGCAATGGATATATTTTCAATTGCTTGTTTAAATTTACAAGATTTTTTATATATACTTGCATATATTTTGTAAATTCTGGCTTTACTATAAATATCTTCTAATTCTTCAGCTATATCTAAAGCCTGTTCCGTATATCTCAATGCTTTGTTTAGAATGCCCATGTTATTATAGGTATTTCCAATATTGAACAAAATAGTTAAAATATCATGTTTTGAATTCATTTCCTGGGAAATACTTAAAGCTTCTAAATAGCAATCCAATGCCTCTTGATTATCTGATAAATCATTGTAAACACAACCGCTGTTTAACAGACCTAAAGACATTCCCTGTTTATACCCAATCTTTTTGGCAATTTGATATGATTCCCGATAAAGAGATAGAGCTTTTTTGTATTCACCTTGGGCATGATTTACTACTCCTAAATTGGAGTTTAATCTGACCAGCTGCTGCAGATTCTCCAATTGTTTGCTCGTTGCAATAGTTTTACTGTATATTCTTTTTGCTCTACCATAGTCACATTTGAAAAAGTAAATAGAACCAAGGGTTAAATAAAAATTTGATTGATATTCTTTTTTATAAGTAGCATGATCATTATCCAGAATATTAAAAATTTTTAGAGCATATTTTACTTCTTTTTGAGATTTATCAAGTTGTTGTTTTAATCGAAATATTTCCGAACGGTTCTTAAATAATTCCAGAATTATTTTAATTTCTTTATCTGAAATCTTATTTGTGGAGATTTGCCAATTTTTAGGATCTATCTGCTCAGTAATCAAAAAAGGATACTGATCAATAATTTTATCAGACAATTTTAACCCGTCATCCCAATCTCCTTTTAATTTCATAATTTCAATCTTTTTTATAATCAACATATTTCTTACTAATTTATTAATATGTTTTCTTTGCAACACTGAATTTAAAAATTCTATGGCTTCTTCAATTTGACCTGTTAAAATATAGATATCCAACAAATTTATGCATAGAAACTCAAAATATTGTTCACTAAACTTCTTATTTTTAACAATATCCAGTAACTCCAAAACTCTGCGGTAATATTTAATTGCTTCATCATTACGGTATTCCTGTTGAGCTTTTTGTCCAGCTTTAACATAATATTCAGCAGCCTTGGAATTATCTTCTGCATAGTCAAAGTGATAAGCTAGCAAGCTGAAATACCCGGATAGATCATTTTTAAATTTTTCCTCAATGATTTGACCAACCATTTTATGTAACAATTTTCTAGTTTCATTTAGAATAGATTCGTAAATCACATCTTTAATCAGGGCATGGGAAAAAATATACTCCATTTCCAATTTATTTTTAATATCTATTATTCCTTCATTTTCTGCTGATTCCAACTCAACATGAACTGTCTTCTTTAAAATACTTTCGATTATCTCTTCTTTGAACTCAAGACCAATAACACTGGCCAATCTTATAATTTCTTTTATATTTTCCTGAAATTTGTCAATTCTTGCTAGAATTATAGAGAATAAACTTTCAGGAACTTTGTCCTCATGAAAGGAATAACACTTGGTCCAGTTTTGTTCTTTTAGAACAATATAATTATTTTCCAGCATATAAAGAAGGAATTGTTCTAAATACAGAGGGTTACATCCTGATTTAGTTAAGATAAAATCTTTCAATGAAATATCCAGAGGTTTCCCCCCTAATATATTGAGGATTAATCTTTCCACATGCTGATGGGATAAGGGTTTTAAATTAATCTTTTTTATTTCTATTTTTCTATCAAATTCTATTTGTCTCTGCTCAGGTCTGGTAGAAAAAATAAAGGAAATATTTTCATTTGATAATCTCAGTAAAGATCTGGTGATAAAGTCAAGTGCTTCAAAATCTTCATTTTTTACATATTGAAGATCATCAATAACTATTAATGCGGGTTTTGGAATAATCTTTAGAAAATTTTTGATTCCATCCAGCAGGTTTTCTTTTCTAATCTCTGGGGTCATTTGTTGAAAAAGTGAATTTTCATATTCAAGATTAAACAGTATCTTACCCAAAATAGGTAAATTGTATTGTAAATCACCGGAATTTTGAGAACTGTTTTTTTCAATAAAATCATTTAATTTTTTCTTTTTTAACCAATCTGAATCAGATCTTTCAATATTAGCTTGCTCCATAATTAAGTCAGCAAATATTCCATAGGTTGGTTTTAACTGTTCAGCTTTTACACTGATTAGATTGAAATTTTGGGAATAAAGATTTTTATAAATTTCATCAATTAATCTGGTTTTACCTATTCCCGCTTCTCCGGTGATGATAATTACAGAATTTTTGTTTGTAATTTGATTTATTATTATCTGCATTTCCTTATCTCTTCCTATGAAATCGTATTGATAACTTATTTTTTCTTTAATTTTCACCGGGGTGTATCTCTCTACTTTTTGTTGCTTTCCCTTTAACTGAATTGAAGGAAGACTCTCATAATCAATATATTTCGATGTCATCCTGAATACATTTTTGGAAACTACAATTCCAGAATTTTCCAAGCTGTCTACCATCCGGGAAGCAGAATTAACTACATCGCCTATCACCGTATAATGTCTTCTAAGATCATCTCCAATCATTCCCGCATAAACATACCCACTATTCAAGCTGATCTTCAGAGACAGAGGACTGAATTTTTCATTTAGCTGGATAATTTCCCAGGCAGACTGAACTGATCGAAAAGTGTCATTTCCATAAGATTTTGGTGCCCCGAAAACAATCAACACCTTGAATCCATCTGCACATAAATTATCTACTACATTGATTGAACCTTTGTTGTTTGAACAGATATAATTTAACTGGCAAAACAATTCATCCAATAAAGCTAAATCAGGCTTATTAATATCATAGCCGGTTACTTTTACAAATAAACAGGATACAGGCCGGTGTTCACCAAAACTGGATTTTTCTAATATATCAAAAAGATCATCCGGCAAAAAAGAAGTTGGACTCAAAACTTGAGATTTAACAACTTCATCTAGGTTGTATGTAATATCTGGCTTTAAAATAATTTCTTGTATTTGATCCTGCTCAATTATCTTTTCCTGTAGATAAAGGTTAGCCAGTAATTCTCCACTCTGGAAAAATTCAGCTCTAGAGGAATTGCCCAGAATATATTCAATCCAGCTGCCTGAGCCGATTACGATTTTAATACCTAGAGCAAAACAAAGACCGGAAGATTCTAAATTTTTGTACTGTCTGACTTTATCCAGCATCTGTGAAGAGCATGCCCGTGCTTTTTCAGGATGATCAAATTCAACCAGAATTGCATCCCCGATGAATTTAAGTACATTTCCCTGATTAACTCGAACGATGAACAATAAATCTTCAAAGAATTTATCCATGATCAAAGTCAATTCCTCAGTTCCCGACCTGCCAATATTTCCCAGCTGTTCACTGATTCGGGTAAATCCGGAAATATCTGCTAAAACCAATGTACCTGAATTTTTTTTGCAGTATTTATCTGTACCGATATTTAAAGGAAGGTAAGGTCCACATGATATATTATATTTTTGGGATGGTTTACTTTGTTTATCCATATATTAGGTAATTGTTTTTACCATTAATTTTATACTGTTTCAAAACAATTAAACTTACCTGATGTGTAGAGAGACTTGGCAACATATCAATGTTCTGATATTGTAAATTTATTCAGATTTATCAACCTGGAGGTCAATATCAACTTATTTTTTC
>LKUE01000157.1 GCA_001412365.1 Desulfuromonas sp. SDB
TCTTAGCCGTAAAATTAAAAGTGAGGTGGTGCTCCGATCCGGACAGTCTCTTGTTATCGGTGGTTTGATATCTGATTCTCAATCGAACAGTAAAACGCATTTACAGGTCCTAAAAGTTAATGAAGCTGATTTATCAACACGAACGGAGCTTGTTTTAATTATTCGGGTCCAGAAACTTCTTGATGATGATTATTCATGGTTTGATCGTTTAGCTTTAAAATACGAAAATACGGAATTTAAAAATTGAAAAGGGAGGATGTTGTTATGTTGCATGATAGATTTATGAATGAGGTTGAGAATAGTGTAATTGAATCAGATTTAAGAATTTCAATTATTGATGAATTAATAGAGAATAATTTTAATTTTATAAAAAAATTTGCGTCACAAATAGGTGTTTGGGTTGATTTCAAAAAGTATGAGATATCTATAAAATGTGATGAAGATGAAAGAAGATGTGTAAAACGAAAGGGGGAAGTATGAAAAATAAATTATTTTATGGACAGTATGTAAATAAAACAAAAAAAACTCTTCAATTATATAAATGTCAATATTGTAAAAGGGTTTATGATTTATGGGATATATATGAATGTAAATGTTTATCGTGCGGAATGAATATTTCGGAAAGATTGTGTAATAAAATATTAGATAGGTTAATTGTGCTTGGTTACATAAAAATAGAGTATTCTAAAACTGGCCAAGAAATTAAATATAACGTTGTAAAGGAAGTTGTTCAAGATAATGAAAGGTATTTATGATAATTCTTTATTCGGGGATCCCGGGAAGCGGTAAAACATATAAAATGGTTTCTGACCTGTATGATTGTCAGAAAGAATTTTATGTAGTTCACAATATAGACGGACTGAAAGAAGGTTTTTTAGAGCACGGAATAAATTTTATTAAATACTGTGAAGAGCAACAAATCGAAGTTGAAAACTTTTTTTCTAAAGAATATCAAATTAAATTCACGGAAGAAGTAAAAAAGAAATATAATTTAAATTGTCTGGTCATTATTGACGAAGCGCATGAGTGGTTTTCTCGGGTGAGAAGTACTCTTAAAATGTGGCTATCCTATCATAGGCATTTAAATCAAAAAGTCTGGCTTGTTGCTCACCGTTCCACTAATATTCCTTCTGTGTATCGTTCCTTTGTTGAAGTTGAATACAGGGCAAAACATTCATCGATTATAGCACTGCCGATGTTGTTTTTTTATAATCGAATCGTAGGCGGAGAACGTATCGGATATGTTTATTGCCGTAAGAAACAAGAAATATTTGATCTATATAAATCACAGAATGAAGGATTTAAAAAAACACGACCATCTTTATTATTACCGGCAATGATTATTGTTATAATTGCCGGAGTTGCTTATTTTTTTATAATTCCACAAAAAGTAATAGGGAAGGGTAAAGCTAATCAAAAAAAAGAGGACAAGACAGAAGTAAAACAAATTAATAGTTTTAAATCTGATGATCGGGAATTTAGGCTTGCCGGTTGTGTTGGAAATAAATATTTACTTCAGGATAGAAGCGGTAATATTGTAAAAATAAAAGATTTGAGTAATAGATTTATGTTGATGCCTCAGGATGCGGGAAAAGATTCAATAGTAGTTTATGACATCGAAAAAAAGAAAAAAATCATAATTGATAAAATGCCATGGCAAGAGCGACCGGCGATTGATGAGCCGGTCGGCTCGTAGCCAGTAATAATTATTTACATTGTCCTACGCCAGAGCCGCGTTCTTTTGGCTCTTCTTTAATGACAATATTATCGTAAAAAAATACTGCATAGATAAAATCATTATCACCACAATTATAATAAAATGTTTCAGCGTATACATATGTACCTTTATAGAATACTTTTTTATGACCGGTCTTAATAGGTTTACCGCAATATTTTAAAACTTTATCTTTGGTGTCCCAGCGTCCAATTGGTTCGTTTTTGCAGCGGAAAGCTTCAGCGGAGATAGTAAAAGAAGTAAAAATCAATATTATCATAAAAATAACAGTATATTTCATAATATAAAATCCTTTATTAAAGTAGTGTTTTAAAGAAAGTGGTAACAAATAGACTATTTAAGTATTTTGATCAAATATATTTTAACGATAAACAAAAAATAATTCTTGACAATGATAGAATGCTTTAGTAATTTAAAAACATGATTAGTCCAAGGTCACATATATTTTTTATAAATTTAAGTTTACATAACATATCTTATAGGACGTAACGTTTTTAGAATAACGTGATTTTCTTTAGCAAAATTTGTATTTTAAATGGCACATAAATTATGCGCCATTTAAAAATTATTTATTTCTTTTTTTAAGATATATTTGAATATTTTTTACACATAATTTAATATAAAACACAATTAAAATAGTTCATGCAAAAGATTAACAAATAATGAATAATTATATAATTCTAATAATAATATATATTACTCTTTGCTTCACTAACCCTGCCGAAGCTTTCCGCTGTAAAAACGAACCAATCGGGAGATGGGATACTAAAGCAAAACTATACAAATATTGCGGTAAACCTGCCTACAAAGGATATAAAAAAAT
>LKUE01000158.1 GCA_001412365.1 Desulfuromonas sp. SDB
TAAAAAAGCATTTGTTCAAAGAGCAAGTTGCTGTCTAAATCCCCAGCATGAGGATATCGGTCAGGATCTATTGGATTTTGCCTCTGAGATTGGGTTGAAATGTGTTCAGTACTATTAATTATCCCGGTTTGTGGCATTTTCTTAAAATGAGAGGTTCAATTGATGAAACCGGAAGTTATTGAGGATAGACAAAAGATTTACCGTTATTTTTCAAAAAATACCGGTCTGTTTATATACAGTATTGGAGATTTAGACGATTTTTTCTGGCCTGATTGTTGCTTTTACTGTATCAAGGACGATAATGAAATTAAAGCAATTGCCCTGCTGTACACTGGCTTGTCCCTGCCCTGTTTTCTCGCTTTTTACAATGACTTAACTGAAAAAGAATATCTGGAAAAGTTAGTTTTAAAATTAAGCGGTAATTTACCAGGTCAATTCTCAACTCACCTCAGCCTGGGAATAAGCACATACCTTACCGGTTTCAATCAGATTATACTCCAGGGCAGATTTTACAAAATGTGGTTAAGATCAGATAATAATGTAAATAAATTCAGTGTTGAGAAAGTGGTTAAACTGGGACCAGAAGATATCAATGATATTAAACAGCTTTATGTGGAAAGTTATCCGGAGAACTGGTTTGACCGTAAAATGCTGGAAACTGGACAATATTACGGAATCAGGCAACAAAACAAATTAGTAAGTATTGCCGGAGTACATGTCTATTCGCCAGATTACGGTGTTGCTGCATTGGGAAATATCACCACCCATCCCCTGTGGAGAGGTCAGGGATGGGGCACCGCGGTGACTGCCAGATTATGCCGGTCTCTTTTACAATCGGTTAAGGTTATCGGATTAAATGTCAAGTCCGACAATCTGGCTGCAGTCAGTTGCTATGAAAAATTAGGTTTTGAGATTATTGCTGAATTTGATGAGTTTGTGGTAAAAAGATAATTATGGGGATTAAAAATTATTTTAGCAATATACTGGACCCGAGATTTGGTCCCCATTGGTTAAGTTATATTTTTCAAAGTCTGCTGGCTACGTTGGCTATATTTGTTGTGCTGATAACTCTTCGCCAGCAAAATTTACTGGTGGCTGCATCTCTTGCTGCCACCGCTTTTACTGTTTTTGTAATCCCAAACAGCATGGCTGCTTCTTCCCGGAATGTTGTTGGCGGACATGTTGTGGGTTTAATTTTTGGTTCACTATTTGCCCTGTTCCCCCAGAATACTGATTTAGCTATGAATTTAATGCATGCTTTAGCAGTGGGAAGTTCAATATTAGTTATGTCGGTGACCAATACCGAGCATCCTCCCGCTGCGGGAACTGCCCTGGGTGTGGTGATTGCCGGTTTTTCATACCGGATAGTTTTAGGGGTGGTGATGGGAGTGGCCATACTGGCGATGATCCACCAGTTACTTAAACCAGTGTTAATTGATCTTATTGCCAATCCTTTTGAAAAAAAATAAATTCCAGTTAGTTTAATTAATCTGTAAAAATTTTAGGGAGGAGTTGTTCTCTGAACTGGTCATGCGGATAAAGTAAATAGCGGATGCATATAAGTCAAATTGATTAAACCAGAATTCCAGTTGATGGTTTCCCCCGGATAAATACTGGTCTATCAAAGTGTATAAATTCCGTCCACATAGATCATAAATGGCAATTTTCACCGTTTGATCCTGAGTCAGAGAAAATTCCACTCTATATTTTCGGTTTCCTAAATCAGTAAACCTTATTTGATTAGTTCTATCCGGACTCGGGAGTGGTTCTTGAACAGAACCCGGATTTGAATCCACTTCATAATGATAACCTAAATCTACCTGACCGATGTCAACCTGATGATCAGTTCGCGTGGTCAGGTTTTCTAATCCTACTGTGGAAGATGTGTTGCTTCCGGAATCCACGCAGGGACTTTGCCCAGACTGACCGGCTTGAGTTTGGCTTAAGTAAAATTCACCGTTAGGACCGGTTGCAAATAGGGGGTCATAATCAATAATTCCGGTTCCGGTCCATCCATTTTCAATACAGCAGTAACTTACATTTGCTGAACTTCCGGTAGCGGGATCTAAATATATCTGGTGGTAGGGGGAGTTCAATGAAAAATTGTTCCAGATAATACAATCTCTGATTTGAGGAATCTGAATAGACTGATTTAGAACATAAACAGCACCACCCTCCAGATATGATTGATTTTCGAAGAAGGTATTGTTGGCTACCAGAGATCCGTCATATCTTATGTAAATTCCTCCTCCGGTAGGAGCTTGATTTCCGTAAATCAAATTATTCTTTACAATCTGTTGACTCCCGTAATGTCCGATCCACAGGCAAATTCCACCCCCTCCCCAATAGGAAGTTGAACTAACTGTATTATAGCGGATTATATTATCGGTGATACTCACCCGGCATTGATTAGCATAAATAGCTGCGCCGCTATGACCGGTGGTGTTGTATTCAAAAATATTTCCAGATATCTCCGCTTCACAGATTGCCCCGGTCCAGCCATCTAAGGTTATTCCAGCCCCATTGTGAATGGAACTGTTATGGTGGAACCAGCAGTTCCGAATAATAGGATCACCATAATAAATTGAGTAAACTGCTCCTCCCATGCTGGCAGTGTTGTAGGAAAATATGCAGTTTAAAATTTTAGGTGAGCAGTCATCAATATAAATTGCTCCTCCCCGGTTTCCATCCATGCCGTAGGCATTGCCATTAGTTACGTTGAAACCGTCAACTACGGAGAAACTATCTTCTCCTCTTGTAAAATTAATTCCCCGATGGGGATCACTGGAATCAGCTTCACAGTCAATAATGGTTGAATCCGCCCCCTTATCAGAAATCAGTAGAATCGGTTTTCCCTGGAAATCAATATCCCGGTTTCCTGTACCCCTGTATATTCCCGGGGCAACTACTACCGTATCTCCACCACCCGCAGCATCTATTCCCTGTTGTATATTCGCATATTGTTGAGGGATACGTATGATAATGGAGACAAGTACACATTCCAGAAATAAATAATGGATGATCAGGTTGAACATAAATAATCCCTTTAATTATGATTTTATATCCAAAAAGAACTAAATTACAGTTGTTTTTACAGGAGATATATTTACGTATTTAAGTGTAAATTTGTGTATTTTAAAATATAATTCAGTTATTCCTGTTATTTTTTTTCATTATATGTTACAATAATTAAACCACGTAATTTTGCAATTTTAATCACAGGAATTTTAATAAGATGAGTAAGAAAAGACTGGTAATAATATCTAACCGGCTTCCTGTATCTGTTGAAATTAAAGATGAAATCCAATATCACCAGAGCATGGGAGGATTGGCTACCGGATTATCATCTTTTTATCAGAATTATAATTGTGTGTGGGTGGGTTGGAGTGGTTTAACTGATGAAGAGGTCAACCCTGAACAAAGAAAGGAAATTACCCGGCAGTTAAAACAGGAATATCAGTGTCATCCCCTGTTTTTACCGGAAAAGCATCTGAATAATTATTACTATGGATTTTGCAATGAAAGTATCTGGCCCTTGTTTCATTATTTCAACCAATATGCAATATTCAAAAAGGAATATTGGGAGTCTTACTATCAGGTGAACAAATTTTTTTCTGAAAAGTTAACTAAGATTTTAGATACAGGTGATATTTTATGGATACATGATTATCATTTATTTTTGCTCCCCGGTATGATTAGAAAAAAATTTCCGGATCTGGCAATAGGTTATTTCCTCCATATCCCCTTTCCTTCATTTGAAATATTCAGATTATTGCCCTGGAGAAAAGAACTCCTGGAAGGTGTAATCTGTTCTGATCTAATCGGATTTCATACTTACGATTATGTCCGTCATTTTCTATCCAGCGTCAGAAGGATTTTAGGTTATGAACATACTTTAGGAAAATTAAAAGTTAAAAATCATGTGGCTTTAGTGGATATTTTTCCCATGGGTATTGAATACAGCAAATTTGCTACGGCAGTCAGAAAAAAGGAGATAAAGAAGGAGATAAAAAAAATAAAAGATAACTTGCCTAAGAAAAAAATAATTCTTTCCATTGATCGAATGGACTACACCAAAGGGATTGAACAGAGGTTGAAATCTTATGAGATTTTCCTGGAAAAATTTCCCAAGTATCATCAGCAGGTTACTTTAATACTGGTAGCGGTGCCTTCCCGTACTGAAGTTGAACAGTATCAGGAGTTGAAGAAAGTTATTGAAGTTTTAGTTGCCGAGATCAACGGAAAGTACGGAGGAATAAGCTGGACTCCGATAATTTTTATCTACCGCGCATTTCTTTTTGAAGAATTAGCTGCGTTGTACAACATTGCGGATGTATGCCTGGTTACTCCGATCAGAGATGGAATGAATTTAATTGCCAAGGAATATATTGCTTCTAAAGGTAATCAGCCGGGAGTTTTAATTTTAAGTGAAATGGCGGGAGCGGTAGAAGAAATGGGAGAGGTGCTGGTTATTAATCCAAATGATTTTGATCAAATTGCTCAGGCTATTGATCAAGCTTTAAGTATGCCTGAGCAGGAACAGAAAGAGAGAAACGCAGTAGTAAGAGACAGGTTGAAAAGATATGACATTATTAAATGGGCTACTGATTTCATTGACAGTTTGTTTCTGATAAAAAAATACCAAAATGATCTGAAAGAAAAAAAATTAAGCCGAAAGTACCAAAAGAAGATAATCGAAGAGTACATAAAGTCTCAAAATTCACTTTTTCTTCTTGATTATGACGGTACATTGAGGGAATTCCACAAAAAGCCGTCCAAAGCGGTTCCCTCTGAAAAACTACTGAAAATTTTAAACGATTTATCCGAAAAATCCCGTGTGGTTATTATAAGCGGAAGAAATGCAAAAACTTTAGATCAATGGTTTAAATCAGTAAGAAATTTAGATTTAATAGCAGAACACGGAGTGTGGATTAAAAAATCAGGCTGTTCCTGGGAAACTGTGGAACCATTGAGTCCGGAGTGGAAAGATCAAATAAAACCGGTTCTTGAATACTTTGTGGACCGTACTCCGGGCAGTTTTATTGAAGAAAAAGATTATTCACTGGTCTGGCATTTCCGGGGGATTGACCCTGCGCTGGCTACGGTGAGATCAAATGAATTAAAAGAAACTCTGTTTTGCATGATTGGAAATTTAGATATCGGGATTTTGGAAGGAAATAAAGTTATTGAAATTAAAAATTCAGGCATTAACAAAGGACGGGGAGCGCTTTACTTTATCAATGAACAGGATTGGGATTTTATTTTTGCGGCGGGAGACGATGTTACCGATGAGGATATATTTCAGGTGCTTCCGGAAAATGCCTGGTCTATAAAAGTGGGATCAGGTTTTTCCAATGCTAAATACACCTTGAATTCAGTGGAGGAGGTGGTTGTTCTGCTGGAAAAAATGGGAGGTAAAAATTGATCAGTTTAGAAGATTATTATGATTTGGTCGGAGATAAGGTAATATCCACTATACATAAAAAAGCACGGAAAATATTAGGACATCATGTTCTGCATATAAATTCAACCTACCAGGGAGGAGGGGTTGCTGAAATTCTATCTTCACTGGTTCCCCTGATGAATGATATTGGAATTGATGCAGGATGGAGGATACTTCATGGTAATCCCGATTTCTTCACCATAACCAAGAAATTCCACAATGCACTTCAGGGAGACAAAATAAATCTCAGTGATAAAAAGAAATCCCTGTATCTGAAAACCAATCAGGATTTTTCTGTTTACACTCACCTTAATCATAATTGTATTATCATTCACGATCCCCAACCGTTACCTCTAATTAAATATTTCACCAAAAGGGAACCTTGGATATGGAGGTGTCATATTGATATATCCAATCCCAATCCAAGGTTATGGGCGTTCCTGAAAAAAATGATTATTAAATATGATCACATGATTATTTCCAATGAAAATTACCGGAAGCCTAACTGTGCTGTTGATCAAACTATAATCTATCCGGTCATTGATCCCCTTTCTCTGAAAAACAAAGAATTACCGGAAAAATCAATTAACAAGTTTCTCCGGAAATTCAATATCCCTATGGATAAGCCAATTATCTCTCAAATTTCAAGATTTGATAAATGGAAAGATCCTCTGGGAGTATTGGAAATATTCAAGCAGGTTAAAAAATCAGTGGATTGCCGTTTGATTTTATGCGGCAGTATGGCTTCTGATGATCCGGAGGGAATTAAAATTTACGACAAGGTCAAGAAAAAAGCAAAGAAATACATTGAAAATGGAGAGGTCATACTAATAACTTTGGACAACGATATCCTGGTAAATGTGCTGCAGAGAATCTCCAAAGTGATTATCCAAAAATCACTTAAAGAAGGATTCGGTTTAACTGTTACTGAAGCGATGTGGAAAAAAACTCCGGTGATAGCATCAAAAAGTGGGGGAATCCCCCTTCAAATTGACCACGAAGTTAATGGATTACTGATTGATCCCAGCGATATGAACGGATTTGCACAGGGGATTATTAAATTACTTAAAGATCAGAAATATGCTGAAAGGCTGGGACAGAATGCCCGGGAGAAAGTAAGTGATAATTTTTTGATAACCCGGTTACTGGAAGATTACATGGATTTAATTACCAAAGTTTTATATGGAATTTAATCTTAGCAGTCCGGAAATTTTCACGTTCCAAAATCACCTTTAGTAATTTAAAATAACCTAGGGTTAAATAAACAATAAGTAATTAGGGATTAGCTAACTGGAGGTTGAATGCCGATCTTGATTTTGTTATGGGGAATGATTGTGTACTCCTCTTCCGGGAATATAATTTCAACGCCCCTGCTGCCGGATACCCTTAATTTTCACCATAATAATAATCTATGGACTGGATTTGACCAAAGGAATGGTGATATTGGGGATAGAAATACCGCAGCTTTGGAATTTCCCGGAGGTTCAGATGTCGATCATATCCTAAGAGGGTGCAATATTATTGGGTACCGGGATAGTGTGGGAGATACTATTGTGGTTTCCAATAAAATATGTTGACACATGCTCAATGAATGGGAGATTTCCTACAGTTGGTGGGAATGGAAAAGTGATTCACTGCTTAAAAGCACTTATTTTCTCAGTGATATTGAACACAGTTCATTTATAACCCTGGAAAGGGAATTCTACTCCTGGTCCCAGGAGATCAACAGTGATTTTTTGATTTGCCATTCCCGGTTTATCAATAAGTCTGAATTAAATTATTCCGATGTATATATTGGTTTTTACCTGGATTTCAATATGACTAATTTAAGCCATTTAAATGACCGGGTTGGTTATTTGGATTCATTGCAGTTAGCATATATGTACGATGCCGGGGATAGCAGTGAATTTATGGGAGTGAAAATCCTGAGTTCCGAGCCCGATTTCGGAGTTCATTATTTTTGGCCGGAGGGAATTCCCTTTGAAGATCGTTATTATTACATGATCCTTACTTACCTGCCCAAACCAGGATATATTCCGGATACAGCGGGTAGCTACAGTGTATGGATTAATACCGGTCCTTACTATTTAGCTTACCAAGATAGTGTTGATGTAACCTACGGGATTGTGGCTGGTGAAAACTGGACTGACTTCTTAAACAATGCAGCCAGGATGGAATTTTTATACGACAGTACCAGCTTATCGGTGGAGGAACAGACAAATTATAATATCCAGTTTAAATTAACTATATCTCCAAATCCCTGTGCAGGTAGATTAAATTTAATTTCAACATTGCCCTGTAAACTTAGCTACAGAATTATAAATATTTCCGGTCAAATTGTCGGACAGGGGGACTTCTCTCCCCAAACCCCTCAATCCAGTGAATTCATTCTTGATCTAAGTGGATATAATTCAGGAATTTACCTTTTTCAAGTCGAAAGTAGCGGACTGAATTTTTATCGAAAATTGATTATCCTGAAATAGAAAAAATTACAAAGACATAAAAACCAGGAGGATAAGGTGAATTTTTTTTTAAAAATGGTGATATTAGTTACCGGATTTATCCTGTTGATAAATTTTAATTTATATCCCTGTACAACTATATTGGTTACCGCAGGGGCTAGTGAAGACGGATCGGTAATGGTAACCCATTCTGATGATAATGAACTTTGTGACGAAAGAATAATTTATGTTCCCGCCATGGATCATCCTTCTGGTTCCTGGAGAATGGTTTATCCATCAGCGGTGGCATTAGGAGAAATGCCTGAATACAATTGTTTTCTTGAACCCAGGTTAGTTTGTCCGGAAAGAGGACCGGGATATGATACCCCCATCTATCCAGCTACGGTTCCTCTTGGTTCCATTCCCCAGATTGAACATACCTATTCTTATTTTGACGGAAGTTATGGAATTATCAATGAACATCAATTAATGATTGGTGAATGTACTAATGGTGCAAAAATTCAGCTTCAGGCAGAACCAGGCAGGAGAATCTTTTATTCCAGTGAATTGTCCCGGGTAGCTTTGGAAAGGTGTAAAACAGCTAGAGAAGCAGTATTGTTAATCGGAAAATTAATTGAGCAGTACGGTTATTATGGCACTGGTGAAACTCTTTTATTGGGAGATGCTGAGGAAGGATGGGTGTTGGAAATGTGTTGTGGCACTCCGGATAGCACCGGAGGATTGTGGGTTGCCCGAAGAGTGCCCCATGGAGAAGTATTTGTAGCCGCCAATGAATTCAGGATAAGAGATATTGATCCGGAGGATCCTGATCTGCTATACAGTGAAAATTTCTTTGATATTATCCAGGAAATGGGATGGTGGAAACCGGAGGATGGAACTTTGGATTGGCTGAGAGCAGTCAGCTTGGGGGAATATAATCATCCCTATTACTCATTGAGGAGAGTGTGGAGAGTGTTGACTTTGGTCGCCCCCAGTTCAGATTTATCTCCATGGGTGGAAGACGGATTCACCCGGGATTATCCCTTTTCCATCAAGCCGGATAAACCTCTGGAATTAAGAGATGTAATGAATCTGCATCGGGATCATTATGAAGGAACTCCTTTTGATATGACTAAGGGTATGGCTGCTGGTCCCTTTGGTTTTCCCAACCGCTACTATGGACCTTATGATGGTCAGGGAGATATCGGCGACCCGGATCGTCCCCTGCAGGGAGCATGGGAAAGACCGTTATCGGTAAGTTACTGCGGGTATGTTTATGTAAACCAAGCCAGGAGTTGGATGCCTGAACCATGGGGAGGCATATGCTGGATGGGTTTGGATCGGCCCTCTGAAACTTGTTATATCCCTTTATATGCAAGCATGAATGATCTGCCTGCTAGTTTGCAGAATTGCAACACTGCTGAGTTCTCCCGGGAAAGTGCCTGGTGGGTATTTAATGCTGTATCTAATTGGTCTTCTTTGAAATACAGTTATATCAGGGAGGATATTAAACATCTGCAGGACAGCATAGAAAACGCTGAAATCAGTAAAGTAATGACAATTGATTCCATCAGCCGGCAATATCTTGAGCAAGGCAAAAGTATGGAAGAACTGAAGTGTTATATTTCTGATCAATGTTATGTAAACACTGAACAGGTGGTGAACAGATGGTGGGAATTTTTTGAACAGCTAATTGTCTTCTATGATGATGGATACTTGAATTCTCCAATAAGAATGGCTCAAGAAGTCGGATATCCCCAATGGTGGATTGATTCAGTGGGTTGGAGTAATGGTCCAACCAGTTATGAGAAACCTTCACCTTAAATTTAAAAAGAAAGTTACATTTTAATCAATGCAGGATTTCTCTAAATGTTGATTTTGTTTTTATATTTAAATCTTTTTTTTTCTCAGACTCAGGATTACTTTTATCATTGGGGAGAACCGGAAGATGGAGTGATTTTAGGTCTATCCATATCTGATGATGTACTGGGTTTTCATATAATGAATTTAGCGGATACAGAGATAACCGTATACAGCCATGTTTCCGCCGGTCAGAAGCATTTTGACCATTATTACCTCCACCTGCAGTACCTGTTCGGAGAGGAACAGATAGTTGAATTTACAGGAAACCGGAATAGATCTACTCCCGTTTTTATTTCCCTGGAACCTTATCAGATATTGGGAAATTATGTTTATTTAAAGGACTGGTGCAGTAAACCAAGATTTAATATTAGAAATGGATTGGCAATTATATGGTTGGAATATAATTATGTCATTGATCATCCCGGTTATGATCAGTGGATGGGAATACTGTATTCAGATAAAATTATGATCACCATAGATGACTAATCCGGTGAAATATAGCAGTTAAAGGAATTTTTGCCACAGTAAATCATCAAGGAGATATTATATGCCTGATCATCAACCTAAAAAGGGAGCAGGATTTTGTCATATTGAAATTCCCGCTCCGGATTTAGATAAGTCCGTCCGGTTTTATCAAAATGTTTTTAATTGGAAGGAAGTGATTTTTGAGGGATTCGAGGGATACTGGTTTTTTTCCACTGAAAATATCGGAGGAGCACTGGTAAAACATATAAAACCCTGTTCCTATGGGGTAATTTTAGTTATCAGGGTTGATGATGTTGCAGAAACTTTGTGTTTAATTGAACAGGAGGGGGGAATAATTCAGGAAGGTAAAAAGGAATTAACCGACTATAGAGGTTACTACGCATATTTCTCAGACCCCAATGGCAATACTCTGGGAATTTGGTCGGAAAAATAATACCTGTGAAAAACTAATTGTCTCTAATAAGACTAAATTTTAAATTTATTTTTTTAAATCTATTTAGTTATCGGTTTTGATCTATACTTTTCTCACAAGCTATTTCAGTATCAGTACTTTATCGGAGTCATAGTAACCAGGAGTGGCAAAACGTACAAACCATACTCCGCTGTGGGGTATGCTGAAGGAGAGGATTTGGTCGCCGGATTGGCTTTCAAATCTGAACTGCTTGATCACTCGTCCCGATAAATCAAACACCTGGACATGCACCGGATTGGCTGCCGGCAGATAGTAGGATACCACTAAATTCCCCTGATTGCCCACTGCGGAAAATCTGATATTTTGATCATAATTTATTACAGGCTCCTGGACATAAGTTGCTGCGGCGGTAGTGTGTACGGTATTAGAATAAATTCCCCACCCTTTAACATTAAAACCTCTTACTCTGAAATAATGATCTCCAGGAGTTAAATTGTTTAAGGTGTAGGCAGTATCAGCTATAGTGGAATCAAGTACATTCACCGATGAAAAAACAGGCACCGGGTAGATGTCATCAACATAAAAATTTTCATGGTTGGTATTGTCATCACTCATGGTTCTGAATCTGAAATACACTGCTTCTCCTTCATATCCATTCAATGAATAATGTTTATGGATCCACCCCCCGGAAGTTCCGGTGAATCTGGAATCAAGTTGGAACCATTCCATCTGATTCAGGGAAATTTCAACTGTAGTTACATCGTAGTTGTTTTCTAAGTCATACCAGCACCAGAAGGAGAGGGAGTCGCCGTTTTTAACCAGGTAGGGATATTTGGTTTGAGCGTAGTTGGAGATATTGTTGGAATTTCCAGAGTACAAGCTGTAAACTCCGCTGTGGTGACGGGTGGAGCTGAGACTATATCCGTAGAAAGTCCAGTTGCTGCTGCCTGTTTCCAGATCATCAGCAGAGTAACTGTACCCTTCCAGATGATCCAGCTGCCAACATACCGGGTCATTCCAGTCAGGATTAGCGGGGATCCAGGAAATCTGGCAGGAGCTGGTGGAAACAGTATCGGGGACTACAATTTCAGGAGATGGAACCTGGGGGAGGACGTGGTTTTTAATACTGTCCGCCTGCTGGGCTAAATACAATGCCCCCTTCCAGTTTTCTCTTACTATATCATCGAGATCGCCGGCAGGTTGATAAAAAGCGGTACCTACTTCAATACAGTAGGACAGACAGGACATCCCTTTAACATAGTGGTGATAACCGTAAACCCATTCATCAGTGTTTCCGGATAAGGGATACAGAGCTCCTGAAGCCACATAATTGCTGCCATTTAGGCAGTGAATCCGGCTAGCCATTTCATTGGCGATGTTTTCAAAGGCGATACTGTCAGGAGTGCTAAGAGATGGATCATAACTCCAAGGCCATAAAATTTCTTCAGCGTAACTGTGATAGGTTATATTGGCATGGATGTGGTGCTGAAGATAAAAGTCCATCATCGCCCCTACCACATCTACCCATCCGCAGTATGCCCCGCAGAATACTTCACTGCTGGGATTATGAGACATCGAACCGTTTGGAGGAACCACTCCCCATGCCCCCAGGGGATCGCCGTTCAAGGACCCATTGTAGTTGCGGTTAGGGTCGGTTCCGGTAGATCCTCCAAAAGGCTTGCGGTTCTTTCTCCACCAGTTTTGTCCGGGGTAGTCGTAGACATATCCGTCCACATTGACCATGGGGATGAGCCAGATCTGGTTGTTATCTACTAAGTTGGTTATCTCCGGAACGGACCCATAGGTTGAAAGAATGGTATCTGCGTAAAAAAGGATAATTTCTATGGTCGCCCATTCCCGGGAATGATGAAGGGCATCAAACAATATACCTGGTTCATCAGGATCTTCATAGGAGGGATTATCTGAAATTTTCAGAACATACACCCATCTGCCTTCATAACTCGGTCCAATTGAATCGAGCAGGCAGATATTGGAATAGGAGCTGGCTAAACTACGGATGCTGTCCACTACCTGGCTGTAGCTATGGTAGCTTCCCCGGACCTGCTCTTTAAGCAGTTCTATATTGTCGGTTATTACTTCGAAATCTAAGCCGGAACTTACCACTTGTGGATACTGCCCGGGGGTAACCACGATGTCAAAATATTCCTGATATCTTCTTCCGGCAATGTCCAGGGATTTTTCATCAATTTGCTGAAGCTGATGGTAATCAGAGGCATAAACTCTAACCAGCATTTCTCCGCTGGCGGGATAACTTATTAAAATTGAAATTAAAGCGAGAAAATTAAACATGAATGCTCCTTTGAAATAATTTATTAATATTGGATATTTTATAACTATTACCCATAGATGTAAATATTTTGGGGCAGGCAGTTCTTTTGTATATATCCGAATTACACTTAAAATGATCAAGCTGTTTGTTATCAACCGGGATTTAATCTGCTGAAAAATTATGATATTGGAGTTCATTAAAGCAATGAAACATCTTTCCTGTGTGTTGAAAGATATATCAGCATTTAAAACGGTGAAGGATATTGGAATTGAGGAAAATTCTTGTGCGGCATTTAAACATAGTGAACTTAATAAACATAATGAATACTATAACTGATTTTAAACATTAGATATTTCAGATGGTTAAAGTAAAACAGTTGCCGGCAAAATAAAAGGAAAAGCCACAAAGTTTTACAGTTTCGCAAACTACAAGCCTAAAATTTAATCAATATCAGCACATCAGCCATTTTCAATATTTATTATTTAACAATTCCTGATCATAATGTATCATGTAAAATATTAACTTGATGGAGGCAGAGATGAAGAAAGTAATTGTTCTGTTCATTATTTTATCGTTCAGCTTTTCTTTGGCAGCCCAACATCATTCAAGCCGTTATTTTGAAACTGTAATTATAGGAGGAGGAGGTTTTGCCAATAACCTCAGATTAGCAGACTGGCAGAACCTTCAATATGACGCTGCCAAGATATTTTTAGGCGGTAACCTGCAGGAAGAGGAAAAGAAAGAAGCGGTTGTTTACAGCAGTATTAGGTTAGAGCAGAGATTTTATACCGGGAATTTAGTCTTTGCCCCAGCTATCGCTTATTACCAGACCACCCGGGGAGAAAGAGAGGTTATCGGCAACACCGGAAGTTATTACAATCAAGCTGAATTAAAAACTTTCTCATTACAGTCAACAATTTACTACCGGATTGGAAATATTCAATCCAATTATGTCCTGTTGGGAGGAGGTTTAGGATATTACCAGGGGACCTTGAAGTTAGAATACGGTTTTAACGACAGCCTTAGCCGCAATGAGGGCTCAGGATGGACCATGGGCTGGCATTCGGGCATGGAGTATAATCACAGCTTTGGCAATATTGTGCTTAAAGCCGGACTGATCAGCAGGTTTGCGGAAATTTATGAGCTGGAAGTTGAAAACAATCAAAATACAAAAATATACGATTCCGGAGCAAGTTTAACTGGAATCAGTTTGTATGCCGGACTTGGCTACAGATTTTAAGGAAGCAAGAAATGAAAAAGAGTATTGTCTATTTTGACCAGCCGGGCAAAGTAAGCACGGTTGATGTTCTGGAAATTGTAAAGGAAAATTTAAACTTAGCCGATGTAAAATATTTAGTGATTGCCTCTACCACCGGGGAGACCGCAATGAAAGCAGTTGAAATTCTTGGGGATACCGGAGTGGAAATCATCTGTGTGGGTGAGCATACCGGATTTTGGGGTGAGGACATTCAAAAATTTTCAGGGGAAATGAAGAAAAAGCTGGAATCAAAGGGGGTTAAAGTTTTAATCACATCCCACAGTCTCAGCGGAGTGGGTAGATCCATAAGCAATAAATTTAAGGGTACCAGTGGAGTGGAGATAATTGCACACACTCTGAGAATGATGGGGGGAGAAGGAATTAAAGTTGCAGTGGAAATATCCATTATGGCTGCTGATTCCGGTTTAATTCCCACTGACCAGGAAATAATTGCAGTGGGAGGAACTCATGGGGGATGTGACAGTGCAGTGATTTTAAAAGCCGCTCACATGAACAATTTTTTTGATCTGGAAATCAGAGAAATTCTGGCAAAACCCAGACAGAGAACTTTGAAATAGCTTAATATGGAAGAATTGATTTCAAAATTAACTGATCTTGTACTGATAATTACCGGATTTGAACTTATAACTCTGATAGTGGTATTGATATTTTTAAAACAGGGCAGAACTATAACTAAAAATTTACTGATAATGTTTCTGGCTACCAAGGCGATAATATTGACCCGATGGTTTTTATTTAAATTTGATTTTTTAACTTATGAGCGTTTTTTTCTGTTCTGGCTTTACAGCGGTACTTTATTTTTCTGGCTTGCACCTGCCGCCTATTTGTATATAAAAGCATTATGTTTCAGGGACTGGAAAATCAAGGTGAGAACATTTTTTCATTTAATTCCTCTGGTTCTGATTATCATCTATTCTTCTTTTACCGCTATGGTTTGTCAATTTGGATGGATGGTCAATGATCTTACCATCTGGATGTTCGCTAATAACTATTCCAAGGTATTTTGGACTGCTAATTTCATACAGATATTGGGATATATCATTGCGGGGATAATTACGGTTAATAAATACCGCAGGAGAATTAAGCAATCTTATTCATCCGTCAAAAAAATTAATATGAATTGGTTTACCGGTTTAATCGCTGTACTTATTCTTCACTGGATATTTGTAGTAACCCGGGCGGTGTTCAGTGTTTTTAATTTAACTAATCCCTTATTCCTGAATTTTATGGATTTATTTTCCATAACTATTTTTCTGGTTTTTGCGACAATCTTAGTATTTAAAGGTCTATATCAGAGTAAAATCTTTTCGGGCATAGATGAGAGTATGAAATATCAGGAAAACAAGATTCCTTCTGAAAATTTTGATGACTATGTGGATAAGATAACCTCATTTATGAAGCATGCTAAACCCTACCTTGAACCCACTTTGACTATTGATAAATTTGCCAAGATGATTCATGTTTCCCCCTGGATTGTCTCCAGAGTGATCAATGAATCCCTTCAGCAGAATTTTTTCAATTTTGTAAATTCCTACCGGATTGAAGAAGTAAAAAAAATGTTGATGGATGAGGTTAATTCAGACCGCACTATTTTAGAAATCATGTATGAATGCGGATTTAATTCTAAATCGTCTTTTAACAGCGTGTTTAAAAAACAAACTGGCTTGACTCCCAGCCAGTACCGAGTTCAAATCGTCAGATCCAAGACCGCCTGACCTGTTTCCCAGGTATTAGTTTGCAAACTCGGACGATATATTCCTGATTTTATTTGAAAATAGTTCAAACAAAATCAGGAGGTTGTAATGCAGAGAAAAACACTTGGAGGTTTAGTGGTATTATTGGTAATCACCCCTTCTCTTTTGCTGTCCCATATTATCAATGTGCCCCAGGACCAGGTTACTATTCAAATGGGCATTGATTCTGCAGGAGTATTGGATACGGTGGTGGTCGCTCCGGATACCTATCATGAAAATATTGATTTCCGAGGTAAATGTATTGTGTTAACCAGTAATTACATGTTTACTCAAAATCCCCAGGACATCATGGGAACAGTAATTGACGGAAGCAGTCCTCCAGTTGCAGATTCTGCCAGTACAGTTAGATTCTGGACCGGAGAAGACAGCTTCAGTGTGTTAACTGGATTTACCATAACCGGAGGGGGTGGAACTAAATGGATAGATCCCCAGTATCCCAGTTATACCTGGAGAGGAGGAGGAGGAGTTTTTATATACAATTCAAGTCCACTAATCGAGAACAATATTATTATAGGTAATGAAGTCACCAATATGACTGGAGTTTCCGGTGCCCAGGGAGGGGGGATGATTACCTTTGGGGGGAATCCGGTGATAAGAAATAATTTGATCACTGAAAATCAAGCTTTATACGGAGCAGGAGTAGATATTAACTATTCCGGATGCCTTGTGAAGAACAACATTATTTACGAGAATTCAGGAGGGCAGACTTACGGAGGAGCAGGAATCTGGACAATAGGAAATTCAAGCGATTCAATCATTATTGAAAATAACAGCATAATATCCAATCATTCATCCGGTTCAGGAGGATACGGAGGATGGGGAGGGGGAATCTTCATCTGGACCAGTAATTTATATCTGAGAAATAATATCATTTGGGCTAATACTCAGACCACCGGAGGACCGATTGCCATGATTAATGGAGGTTATGCTTTCGCCAGCTACAATGATATAGAAGGAGGATTCGCCGGTACCGGGAATATTGATGAAAATCCCTGTTTTGAAGATTCAGGATTTATTTTAACCGATAGTTCCGGTTGTGTTGACTGGGGTAATCCCGCAGGGGAGTTCAACGATCCTGAAGACAATCAAAACCCGGGATTTGCCCAATATCCCGCAAAAGGCTCTTTAACCAATGACATAGGAGCTTATGGAGGACCTTGGAGTCAATCAATTCCCATTTTTACCTCAGGGATTGAGGAACAAAATCCAGTCATTATTTATGGAGAGAACAATTTAATGGAAGTCATCCCCCGTGGAAATAATTATTTTTTGTTGAAATATTCCGTCTTTCATAGATGTCCGGTGAAAATTAATATATTCAGGATAGATGGATGTTTAGCTGACCGGATATTTAATCAGATCCAGGATGGGGGGAGCTATCAAATTAATATTGACTTGAATAATCTCTGCCCTGGTTCGTATATTTTACTGATGTTTACCGTTTACGGAAAAAATTCTCAGAAAATTACCATACTTAACTAAATTTAAGGGGATTCTTGATATTAGAATCCCCTCTCTTTGGTTTAACTGTACTCTTTTTCACTTAAATAATTTAATTAATTAATTTCATTGAAAAATGCTTTATCACCGTATAATTAATTAAGCAGAAACTTAAAATGATAATGAAAATATTATTTTAGAATAGTAAAATAAAAATAAAAGGAGGAGGAAAAATATGGAAGAATACCGTCATAAACTTGATTTTTTAGTCAGGGATTATGAATGTGATCTGGAAGGTATTGTCAACAATGCAGTTTACATGCATTATTTGGAACATGCCCGTCATGAATTTCTAAAAACACTGGAGATAGATTTTTCTGAATTTTCAAAAAATAACATCAATTTAGTAGTAGTAAAAGCTGAGTTGAATTATAAGAAATATTTAACCAGCGGCGACCGTTTCTGGGTAGGAACCAATTTATCCCGATTTTCGCCGTTGAGATTTGCCTTCAATCAAACAATTCATCTCTACCCGGATGATAAGGTTGCCTTGACTGCATTCACTGTCTGTACCGCGATTGATGAAAGGAAAAAACCGATACTGCCTGAAAAAATTAAGAATTTATTTGAAAATAATTGAAATTTAATAATGGTTAAAACATATTTGAAAAAGCCTGACTATGGAGATTTAAAATTTATCAGGAGATTGTGGTCTGATCCCCCTACCATGAAAGAAGTGGGAGGAACAGTAGTGTTAACGGACAGCCAAGCTGAACAGTGGTACCACAAGATGATAACTCCGGGCAGCTCCGGGCATTGCTACCGCATTATCCTGAATAAAGATTTTCAACCGGTGGGTGAGGTCAGTTTTCATGATTACGATGATAATTCAGGCAAAGCCAGGTTTAATGTTAAAATTCTTGCTGACTGCAGAGGGTCAGGATACGGAAAATCAGCAATTTACCAGCTTTTAGATTATTTTTTCAATAGGCGGGGAGGGATGATTATGGAAGATTATTTAGCTTTAAATAATGACAAGGGTAGAGAAGTACTTATTAAGTTCGGATTCCAGTGGGATCAAACCAGAAAAGATGTTGTCCGGTTATTTTTGACCAATAAAGATTTCAATAAACTGTATCCGTCGTCTTTTGAACATTAAATTTATGAAGAATAGGATATGAATAACTATATTGACGAACTAAATGCACTGCAAAAACAGCTGGAGATGACTTCAGCCAAGGATAAATTAGATGTTCTGAAAAGATTAGTAGTTTTAACTGAAGATGAAAATCCAAACCAGGCTGAAAAATTTTGTCTGGCTGCACTAGAGGAAATAAAGCATGATCCAGACCCAGTTTTACAGGGTCAATTTTTAATTGAATTGATAAAGACCTACATAAAACTGCAGAAATATTCCAAGGCATCAGAGTATTCGAAATATTGCCTGACTCTTCAGGATGAAATCTACGGTCCTCTAGCTGAACAAATTATCGGTCAATTTCATTCCCTGAATGGAATGATATATTATCATTTCAATGATTACAAGCAAGCCCTGAGTAGTTTTAACCGGTCCCTTAAATTTTTTCATATGTGTAACCGGGATAAGGAAATTGGCGAGGTGTGCAGAAATATTGCCCTTATTTATCAAAGGTTGGGTGATTATTGGCAAGCGCTGGATTACTTAAATCATGCTGATGATATCTATTCCCAAATTTCAGATGATCATGGAAAAGCTAAAACACTTAATAATATTGGAATAATTCATGCGAGGTTAAAAAACTACAATGAAGCGGTAACCTATTATACTGCTTCACTTAAGATCAGGGAAAAATTAAATGATAAAATCGGTAAATCACGGGTTTATAATAATTTAGGAAATGCCCTGCTCAATTTAAAACAGTTTGAAAAGTCTATTGAATATTATCTTAAAGCTGAAAAAATTTTAATTAATTCGGTATATAAAAACAACTTGGCTGATGTATATCATAATTTAGGACATATTTACCAAAAATTAAAAAATCTGCCATTATCCTTAAAATATTACCAAAATTGTTTAAATATAAGGAAAAATATTGAAGACAGGTACAATTATATTAAGGTACTGACTAATATTGCTTCAGTACATTGCCATTTGGGAAGTTTATCTGAAGCGGAAAAATACATACGGCAGGCTTTAGATAATTCAAAAGACATTGAATCAAAAGAATTGAGTATTGGTTTGTATTCAACTATGGCTGAAATATTTAGAGCAAAACAGCAGTATTTAAAAGCATTGGAAATGCTTAAAAAATACGGTGAGGTAAAAAAACAGGTGTTCAATGAGAAATGCAATCAGCAGATGGCAGATTTTCAAATTAGATACCAGATTGATCAGCAGCAGCAGCAAATTGCAATTTATAAATCCAAAAATATCCGGTTGATAAATGCTAACAAAAAATTGAGAAAAGCGATAAAACAACTGAAGATATTAAAAGGTTTACTTCCTATCTGCCCCCGGTGTAAAAAAATCAGAGATGACCAGGGGTATTGGACCCAGGTGGAGGAGTATGTCGTAAATCATTCCGATGCCGAATTTACTCATGGTCTCTGTCCGGAATGCGCCAAGAAGTTTTTTCCCGAAGTAGATATTAACCAGGATCAGACCGGTGAATGAGATAGAAAATTTAAAGATACAGTTACAAAACACACAGGGAGAAGCCAGAGCTGAAATTTTATATAAATTATCTGAATTGTCCATGGAAACCGACCTTGAGATGAGTATTGAGTATTGCCGGAAAGCAGAACAATCTTTTGAAAAAAACAACCACATGGAGAAAGTGGCTGAATGTAAATTCAGATTTGGAGAACTTTACACTAAAAAGTGCGAGTATTTAAAAGCTAAACAGCATTATCTTGATTCATTGGAGCTGTTTGAAAAATCTAATAATCTAAGCAGAATTGCCAGATCTTTAAATGCGGTGGGAAATTCTTTCTGGTATCTTAGTAATTATGAACAAGCATTAAGTTATTACCTCCGGGCTTTTAAAATATTTGAAGAAATTAATGATTTCAGCAATGCCGGTTTAACCGCAATGAATATCGGCAATGTTAACTGGGCAAATAAAAGGATGGATAAAGCAAAGCAGTACTATCAATTAAGTTATCAATACCATCAAAAGAGTAAAGAGCTGCGAGGTCTTATTTATGCAACAATTAGCCTGGGGAATATTGAACTGCATGCTGAAAATTATGATCAGGCTTTAGATTGGTATCAGCAGGCATACCAATTAAATCAGCAGGAACATGACCTCAGCGGGGATATCATGCTTTTAAATAATATGGGCACCTGTTATCTTGAAAAAAACAATTATGATAAGGCATTAGATTGCTACAATCAATCCATGAAATTAGGAGAGGAAAATCACGAGTTTTGGAATTTGAGTTTGACTTACTGCAGTTTGGGAATAATTCATTTAAACACCGGGGAATATAGTATATCCAGTTTTTATTTCGATAAATCCATGGAATTAGCTGAAAAAAACGATATGAAATTTTTATTGAAAGATATTTATGAAAATTATTCAAAACTTTTTGAAGCTCAGAAAAATTATATTAAAGCTATAGAATATTTTGAAAAATATATAAACATAATAGAGCAGATTTACAATGAGGAAAGATCGAAAAAAATTGATGAAATGCAGTCGAAATACGAATTTGAAAAAAAAGAAATGGAAGCGGAGATTTATCGCCTGCAGAATATAGAATTATCCCAGATAAATCGGGAACTGAAGCAAACTGCGGACAATATTAAAATTTTAGCCGGCTTGCTCCCCATGTGCGCAAGTTGCAAGAAGATCAGAGATGATAGTGGTTATTGGAAAAAAATTGAAAATTATCTGGAGGAGCATTCCAAGCTTTATTTTGTGGAGAGTTTGTGTCCGGACTGCAAGAAAATAGAATCGGAAAGCTGAACTTGAAAATGTGGCTTTGAATGGTAATAAATGATATTCTTAATTTAACAACAATAATTGAGGAGGCATGATGAAAGCGAAGGTTTTAATTTTAGTGATAATTTTAATAGGTTTAGTTGCTTTCTGGGGTTGTACTAAGGATGATTCCAATCCATCCGGACCGGGGGGAGGAACCACTACTGATACTACCGAGTTGTTTTACGATGACGGTACTCCGGATACCTATGAAGAACAAACTGTTGCCGAAACCGGACCCGGAGTTAGATTTACTACTCCTGCCGGCACTGATTCATTTCAGCTTATCGGAGTTAAAATCAGACTGGGGACCACATCCGCCGGTACCATAACTTTTTCGTTGAGACTTTACAACTGGACTAGTAATGCTCCCGGAACTGAAATACATCGGCAGACAGTTGCCGGAGGAACTCAAGATACCTGGAACACCTGGTGGATTGCCAATCAGAATATTTATTTTCCCGCCAGTACCGATTTTGTGGCGGGTATGATCTACGACGGCACTAATGAACCTACCTATGGAGTGGACAATACCGCTCATACTAATTCCTGGCTGAATTCAGGAGGTACTCCTCCTACCTGGATTCAAGTTTCTGAAACTTATTTCATCCGGGTTTACGTAAGAAGTACCACTACTTCTGATGTCTATGAACTCAGTCCGAATATGGACGGACAGTACTAATAATTTGATATATCTGGCAAAAAATAAATAGTATTTT
>LKUE01000159.1 GCA_001412365.1 Desulfuromonas sp. SDB
AACAGCTTGGCAGTACTTCCGTACTGCATCTCCACCCGTATCTTCTTATATGTGTTATTTCTACATGTTCTATTCTTTTGGTGGTGGTGCAGGGATTCGTGTTAATTCGTGTTCCTGGCGTGGTGCTGGGATGGGATTCGTGTTAATTAGTGGTAAAATATTCCGGGGTTGTGGGCAGGGATTCGTGTTAATTAGTGGTAAAATATTCCGGGGTGGTGGGGTGTTTTCATTGATTATTGCTGATTGTTTAACGAGTTAGCTTCCCTCTTTCTCTTACCCAAAAGACAAATATCTCTTATATTATCAATTCCTTTGGCGTTCATCCATTTCTTTTCAAAATCCTTGTTCTGAGCAATCTGAGCAATGGCGGAAAGGGCTTGAAGATGAAATTGTCTCTGATCCCGGGAACCGAACAATACAAAAACTGCCTTCACTGAATCATAACTTTCAGAAAAATGAACTCCTTTACTGTTGCGAATGATAAGAATTTTAAACATTTTCTGTTTTTCTAAAATTATATGGGGTATTGCTAAAAAGTTAGTAATTGCTGTGCTTGATTCCTGTTCCCGTTCATTTAACAACTCTAACAATTCTTTTTCCTCTATACATAACTCTTCACTGCATTTCTGGGCAATGATTTTAAATAATTCTTTCCAGTCCATTTTCCTATCCAAATCAATAATAGTGCTGCAATCAATAAGTTTATGAAACCGGTCAACAATTATACTATCCCGGTCATGCAGTATTTCTTTAAGTTCTTCTTCTAAATTATAAGTGGTCAGCTTTTTATTTATTATTCTTTCCAATAAATACATCATGGCAAATTCCTGCTGGTATTTTTTTCTACCGTACAAGAGATATACCATTAAACTCAATATAATAATTACTAAAATCACTTCTATTGCTGCCAAACCTACTTCCACTAGTAATATTGCAAACAAAATTATGGAAAATATTTGAATCCATGGATAAAAGGGAACTTTAAAACTGGGAGAGTAGTTTTGAATTTTACTTTCCCTGATCACAATCACTGCTAAATTAGAAAGCAGATAAGAAAATATTATAATAGAAGAAGCAATTTTTACCAGATACTCTAATTTCAAAAATAATGATGCAATAATCACTATCCCCGTAATTATTATTGCAGTTAAAGGGGTGTTGAATTTGGGATATATATAACTGAGAAAATTGGGGACTAGACCATCATTACTCAGAGCGATGGGATATCTGGAAGCAGCTAATATTCCCGCATTGGCAGTAGAAATAAACGCCAGCAGGGCAGCGACAGTAACTAATAAAAATCCTGGATTGCCCAGGAATGATTTTGCTGAATCAGCAACCGGAGTTAACGATTCTACAAGCTGTTCAGGTATGGAATTACCCACTAGAACAATAAGAAGAAATGAATAAATAATAGTTACAATTACAGTTGATGAAATAATCCCCATTGGTATGGAGATTTTTGGTTTTTTTATTTCTCCGCTTAAGCTGGCAACTTTCAGTAAACCTCCAAAGGAAACAAAAACAAAACCAGCAGTGAAAAAAATTGAGTTTATCCCCCGGGGGGTGAAATTTTTAAATCTATCCAGATCGATACCGGAAATTCCGGTTAAAATATATATTATCATTATGGCTAGTAAACCCAGTACAATAAACACCTGAAACTTTGCGGCGATATCAATCCCCAGTATATTCAATACGATAAAAAATAAAGTTACTAAGATCCCAAATAGTATTAAAGGTCCTCCGGTTATGGAATAAAGCAGTTCAGCTATTCCGAATATGGCAAATGCAGCTTTAAAAGACAAGGCAAACCAGCTGAAGAATCCGCTTATTATTCCTATTAGAGGACCAAAACTGCGGGTTATAAAATAATAATCACCACCTGCCTTAGGCATAGCTGTACTAAGTTCAATAATACTGAGAACTCCAATCAATGCTGCTAATCCGGCAATAAAATAGGAAATGAATACTGAGGGTCCAGTTCGAGAAAATGCCAGTCCGGGGAGGATAAAAATACCTGAACTAATCATCACTCCTGAGGCAATACAGAAGATATCAAAAGTACTCAAGGAACTTTTTAATTTCATCAGATATATAATAACTAATTTTATATTGGATTAAAATGAATTTCTTTGCGGGTAAATTTATGTTCTATTCTCTCCGATAGTAGGTCAGTGGGATTCCGCGTCGGAGAAAGATTTTACCAGTCAGGCTCCGTAGTTATTCGAATAATCCCTATCTTATAAAAGGTTAGGCGATGGGTTAATTGTTAATTGACCATTGTTTGATTGATCATTGTCCCTGAGCTCAGTGTTCACCTGCTATAGCTGGCAGGTAAATCAGCGTTCAATTCCCCCTGGGTTGTGAAGAAATTAGTGTAAATTCGTGTTCTTTAGCTGGGTTGTGTGCTGGGATTAGTGTAATTTCGTGGAAAAATACTTTGGTGCGGTGTATTCATTTTTCATTAAATTCTACTCCCCGTAACCAACCGTACTCTCTCCGGTGTTTAAATCAATATTCACAATAATCTCTCCTCCTGCTCCTATTATCTCTGTAGAAGGGTCTTCCGGCAATAAATCTCGGGGTTTAAAAGTAATCATCCATATAAATTTCCCTTCCAGGTAAATCTGTTCTGCTCCAATCAGTTTAAAATCCTCGGGAGTATCGGTCTGATCATTCAACACTTCCAGACTTAAAACAACTGCCTCTTCTAGATCCTCACTTACGGTTTGGACTGAACCAGTCCCATTTTCAACCTTTCAGGTGGAAAAGGAACAACTTGACAATGTGATAACAACCATCAGTATAAATAAGTTTAATATTTTCATTTTTAACTCCATTTAATTTTTAATATTACTACTTTTTTTTGAACTTATTTATTCCGGGAATCCACATGGGAACCTCATTCATATATTTTCTGTAATCATCGCCGAACTTTTCCAACAGTAATTTCTCCTCGTGCCGGGATACCAAATGAAGGAAAATAAAGGCAGCAACAATTACTGCTATTGAAACTAGAGAAATATGCAGTATATTCAAACCGATATAGAGGATAATTTCGGAAAGGTAAATGGGATGTCTAACCAGCTTAAAAACTCCCTTCCTGATGACTCCAGGGGTTTGCCTTATCTCTCCAAACACGGTTTTCAATCCCTGGCGGGAGAGATAGGCGGAAACTACCAGCAAGATCAAACCGGGGAAAATTCTAAAATACCAGGGGATATGACTGTTGATGAAATCAGAGTAGTGAAAAATAAAATTATCAGTTATCCAAATCACTACAAATAAAACTGCTAAAACGATTTGTCCCAGGTCAGTTAACTTATGTTCACCGGCTAAATCTTCCCTATCTTCAAATCGTTTCTGTTTATAGTTGTTTTCACTCATTTTTTATCCTCATTCTAAAACAAAAAGGGCTGAAAATTTTCAGCCCTTTTTTAAACATATCAACTTATTTACTT
>LKUE01000160.1 GCA_001412365.1 Desulfuromonas sp. SDB
ACAGGTGCTGCATGGCTGTCGTCAGCTCGTGCCGTGAGGTGTTGGGTTAAGTCTCGCAACGAGCGCAACCCCTACCTCCAGTTGCCATCAAACTTTCGAGTGTTGGGCACTCTGGCGGGACTGCCTGCGTAAGCAGGAGGAAGGTGGGGATGATGTCAAGTCATCATGGCCTTTATACCCAGGGCTGCACACGTCCTACAATGCTCGGTACAATGGGTTGCTACACTGCAAAGTGATGCTAATCCCAAAAAACCGAGCCAAGTTCGGATTGCAGTCTGCAACTCGACTGCATGAAGCCGGAATCGCTAGTAATCGCGCATCAGCATGGCGCGGTGAATACGTTCCCGGGGTTTGTACACACCGCCCGTCACGCCATGGAAGCTGGTAGTACCTGAAGTTGCCGGCCCAACCTTTTCGGAGGGAGGTACCTAAGGTAAGGCCAGTGACTGGGGCGAAGTCGTAACAAGGTAGTCGTACCGGAAGGTGCGGCTGGATCACCTCCTTTCAAGAGGCTATGGACGGGATACTACACAGACCTTTAGGTGACTGGTAGTTTCCTTTTTCGCCACACTATTCTTGGTTGGGGGAGATGAATATCTCCCCTTTATTTTTATGTGAAAAATTGATATAATTTTGAAATACTATATGTAGTGTTTTTTGAAAATAGAATCAAGGGCCTGTAGCTCAGCTCGGTTAGAGCGTCCGCCTGATAAGCGGAAGGTCGGTGGTTCAAGTCCACTCAGGCCCAGATAAGGGAAAAAATCGTTGATTTTTGTCTCTATTTTTGTATAGTTATGTATAAGAGGAGGTTAAGTTCTAAACTAAAGGAGGAAAGTATGAGGAAAATTATTATTGGGTTGCTTATTGGTTTAATAGCAGTCTCAGTATTTGCCTCAGAGACACGTAGATCTGTTCTCAATTTAGGTGGTTATGTTTGTGACATGATTGATTGCTGGGACAATCCCGGATTATTAATCAACTATCACACTGACCTCGGTAAAGATGCTGTTGGAATGGAATTCGGATTTGACAACGCCCCTAACAATGCAGACATGAATAGATGGGGATATCTCCATTATGGAACCCCCGGAGTACGTTATCTGGGTGTTGCCGTAAATAGACCTTTCAACCAGAGGTTGTTACCTTTCCGGAATACTGGATTCAATCTTGCGTTATCTCAGATTCCCGGATTTGCCGATTTAGCATTGGATACTTTACAGGCACCCCATAACCTGTTGGATGTAATTTACTCCACTAAAATGGGACAGGCCGGAGTAGGTATCAATATGAACTTCGGTATGTGGGGAATGGACGGAGATTCAGCTCAGTACACTGCTGACCTCAGTTCAATGAAATTTGGTCTTTTAGCCGGATACCATACCCCCACTTTATCCTTCACCTTGGGATTGGATTATCTCACCGCAAGCGCTGAAATGACCGACACCTTAACTGCACTTAGCAGTGAAAAGTTAGATGTTTCCGGAATGCACATTTACGGCGGCTTCAAATATGTGATGTATCCCAATCAGAATACTGACATTATTCTTCCCAGAGTTGGCGTGGATTACTGGACTGGGAATGGTACCTTCACTCAAGCTGGTACTGCTTCCATCACCTGGGATCCTGAAATGAAGGGTACTGACATGATGATTACCTTGGGTTCCGGAATTGTCTGGCATGGTAATACCTGGTTAGCCGGTTTGGCTGGTGAAGTTGGCTACAGAATGGAAAAAGCCACTTATACCAATGAAACCGCTAATAACATAGAAAGAGAAGAATCTGAAAACACCATGATTATACCCAGAGTTAGAGCCGGTGCAGAATCCAGAGTATTCTCCTGGTTAACTGCCAGAGCTGGGATGACCTATCAACTTCACATGGTTAATGAAAAAGATGAAACCACAGTCGCCGGAACATCTGCAACCGTAGAAAGAAATGAAAAATTCTGGCGTAACATGAATATGCAAATCGGTCTCGGAGTACACTTCGGACCAAACTTCACTCTCGATGCAGAAGTAAGTGAAGACCTCCTCTACAATGGTCCATATCTCCTTTCAGGAGCTAATAACGGCACCAACCCAATGAATCTCTGTATATCAGCTACTTACACTTTTTAATGGACCTGGATACAAATCATAAGCGGGAGCTCAGCTCCCGCTTTTTTTTTGCCTAAATTTTTTAATACCTTCGGATAATTGACAGATTAACAGTATACCTCCCTACTACACCTCTAAGAATGGACAGAATTTACAGGATTCCCACCTCTCCACCCTGGTAATAAACCAGTACAGTAAGAGAAGGAAGTCAGCGACTTAGATTTCGCCATAGCTAGTTTCAGGATTTTCCCGTACACGGCTTTCCGACAAGCTTCACCTTAACTGTCAACAGCTACCGGTGTCATTCTGTCTTCCAACCGAATGGCAAATTTGTTGAACTGGACTTTCATTAGCTGACACTTATACACTTCATGGCACTTTGAATGGACATTAATCCCCATATTCAATGAACAATTTTCCACTCCTGATCCAATAACGAGAACACCACCCACCACCGGGGAATTGGTACACGGATGAAAGGATGAAGAGATTTACCTGCCAATTATTCGTGGATGGCAAGTGTGCTCAGTTTGGGGGGTGATAGTACTGGGTTGGGTTCTCTGTTTTTTTTTGTGACAAGACATTCCGGGATGATGGGAAGAATCCGTGTTATTGTTTCATGCTGATATCAATCAGGGATAAAATCAGAGATTTTATCCA
>LKUE01000161.1 GCA_001412365.1 Desulfuromonas sp. SDB
AAAATAAAAAAATGGTTTTGATATTTATCTAATCTACCTGAAGGGTACCTCTTACCGCTCCTTTTTCAATCAGAATATCCTGAATTTCCAAATGGCGCGATTTAACTGCATAATCAAGGGGAGTTTCTCCCAAATTATTAACAAGATTAACTTCTGCTCCCGCATTGATTAAAGCCCGGGTCACTTCAATGTAGCCGTTTTCACAGCAGTAATGAAGAGGAGTCCAACCAGTCTTAGTTTGAATATCAACATCTGCCCCGTTTTCAATTAGTTTATTTAATAGCTCCAGATATCCTTTTTTGGCTGCTATATGAATAGGAGCGTCTCCCGTATCGCCCCGGGCTTGGTTGTTCACATCTGCCCCATTGATAACCAGCAGATCAACCATTTCCACCCGGTTATTGTGGGCAGCAAGATGAAGAGGAAGCCAATATCCAACCACCACATCATCAATTGAAGTTCTGCCGGCTAATGAAACATCAGCTCCGGCATCAATTAAAGCCTGGGCAATATTCAAATAACCATCTCTTACTGCGAAATTCAAGGCAGGCCATTTATTCTTCTTCTGGCAATTAACATCCGCCCCTGCCCTGATTAATTCCTGCACCACAATAAGATAACCGTTATTTGCAGCTAGATGAAGAGGGGTAGCGCCTTGTTCATCCCGGGCATCAATCAGTGCCCCCCGGTTAACTAATGTCTGGACAATCTCATAATATCCTTTATTTGCGGCAAGATGTAATGCAGTCATTCCGGAGTCGCCCCATATCCTGGAATCTTGGTCGAAACCTGAATCTAAAAAATAATTGGTAATAGCCAATCTTCCATTGTGGGCGGCCAGGTGCAAAGGCTGCCAATATCCGGCTAAATCTCCTTCCACTGAAGTTCTACCCCTTTTGTTTATATCTGCACCCTGGGAAATTAAATATCTCACCAAATCCAGGTATCCTTCCCTGGTGGCATAATGAAGGGCAGTCCATCCGAATCTGTCTTCAGCATTAACATCCACTCCGGAGTTAATTAATTCCTCCACCAATTCCATTTCATTTTCACCTGCAGCCATAAGTAATGTAAATTCAAGGGTATCTTCACGGGTTTCCAGGATAGAATAATCGTAATCGGAATTGCTTATCCAATCTATGGTATGCTGACTTATTGTAGTAGTGCAAGAAACGATTACTGCCAATAACGGAAAAACCAATGCTAACCTAAACCCTTTACCTAACTTCATTGCAACCTCCGTTTTTTAATAATTCTACCTGAAATCTTTGAATAATATCTAAAAAACCAAGTTAAATGATTTTCAATCATTTTAAAAATAATTCTTTGCTTAGTCAAAATTTTTCTTGACAACCTGGCAAATATTATTTAATTAAATTAATTCGTTTTAACCGGAGGTTTTTAATGATCAATCTTTTACATTCTATATAACCTCGGCCTCCTCCTTTTAAGGACGCTTAGGATAATTTTCCGTTCACCGGATGGTATTTAAAACATCCTAAGCAAGCCAATTTTCCATTTTTCAAATGTAGGATAAAAACAGGTTTTTTGTGTAAATTGTTTAAGCGGGG
>LKUE01000162.1 GCA_001412365.1 Desulfuromonas sp. SDB
TGTCGGGGATCCATAACATTCCTGGATTCCGGCCAAATGCATGCCGGAATGACAAAAGGTATTTAACTTTTCACTATTCACTATTTAGTGACACTCGCTAAGAGCAAGTGTAGTGCAGCTCGAAGCGTTAGTGGAACTATCCCAGGCACATAGTGCCGTGGGGCACCATTCACGGGTCTTTAAAATGTCATTCCGCGAAGTGCCCTTCAGGGTAAATCCCGACGTCGTCGGGACGAGGAATCTAATATTTTGCCTTTGTTCTTAAATATAATATATAAAATGTAATGAATATACTTCTTGATATTAAACGATTTATTCATTATTCTAATAAACAAAATATTCATTTACAATAGGTATAACAAATGGCCAGTAGCTTAAAATATATGAAAAAAAATGAAAGAAGCGCTATTGAACGTTTCAGGGAAGCAATTAAGAAAAATCTGGGTAAAGACTTAATCAGCATAATTGCTTTTGGTTCAAAGGTACGAGGGGACTATAACGAAACATCAGATATCGATATACTTATAATTGTCAAAGACAGATCTCTTCGAATAATGGATAAAATTGCTGAAATTACCTCAGAATTGAACATAAAATACAATATTTCTATCGCTCCCGTTGTTTTTAGTGAAAAAGAATATGATGTGAATAAAGTTATGAACACATCTTTTACATCATCAATTAGTGCTGAAGGATTATCATTATAATGACTACTGATGATACAGAGAAAGCACTAGTCTTGTATCGATTGGAAAATGCGCGTGAAAAGCTTGACGCAGCAAAAGATCTACTGGATAATAAACATTATAAAGATTCAGTCAGTCGTTCATATTACGCTATTTTTACTGCAGCAAGAGCCCTTTTGGCGACAAAAAAACTGGACAGCGCAAAACATCAGGTGTCATTTCTTTATTTAATCAACATTTCGTGAAGAATGGGTTAATATGCAAAGGAGCCAGTAAGTGGATTGAACGCGCAAAGCTATATCGTGAACAAGCAGATTATGGTGATTTTTACATCGTATCACGTAAAGAAGCGGAAGCTCAGATTAAATCCGCCATGCAGTTCATTAAAGAAGTAGAAAAAGCTATCGAAAAGATTAATTACTAATCCTCCAAACATCTAATGCGTCTAATCATCTAAAAAGGTATGTCATCCCCGAGTGGGC
>LKUE01000163.1 GCA_001412365.1 Desulfuromonas sp. SDB
GTTATGATTTACTTGCTTGATAAAAGGGATGAAGTTGGGCTTAATGAACTCTATTGACAGCATCGGACAATATGTATATACTTATTTACAACTGAAGACACTATGTCCGGAGAAAGAATGAGATATAAAGCACAAAAAATTCTTGATTTCTTTCATAAACAGGGTGGGATAAGCAGATATTCATCTATCAGAAAAGCAGGATTTCATCCAGATATTCTAAAATTTCTTGAGAAGGAAAAAAAGGTTGAGAAGATCGCGAGGGGTCTATACAAACTCTCAGATACAGAGCTTGGTGCATATCCTGACTTTGTGCTTACATCTCTCCAGGCTTCACAAGGAGTAATCTGTCTCATATCTGCACTGTATTTTTATGAAGTAACAACCGAAATTCCCCGGTTTGTAAATATTGCTATACCTGCCGGTTCGAGAGCAAACAAGATTAGTTATCCACCCGTAAAATATTATCGATTTTCATATAAAGCTTGGGAATCGGGGATTGAGGAATATGAATCTGATGGCTATAAGATGAAAATTTACAGTTTGCCCAAAACAATCGCTGACTGCTTCAAATTCCGGAATAAAATAAGCCCAAACGTTTGCATGGAAGCCATTAAAACAGCTGTGCAAGAAAAAAGAATAAAGCCAAAAGATATTATGCACTATGCAAAAATATGCCGGGTCGACAGAGTCATTAAACCTATACTGGAAACACTTTTATGAAAAAACAGATAACAAATCTTCCAGCTTCCATACATGCCAGACTCCTGAATAAAGCCAGAGAGATGAATCGCACTTATTCTGAGGTTTTGCAATATTATGGGATGGAGAGATTCCTTTATCGTTTCTCCTGCTCAAAATATAGAGAAAAGTTTATCTTAAAAGGCGCACTTTTATTTACAGCCTTGCAGGTTCCCAATAGACGCATGACTCTTGATATAGATTTTCTGTCTCATTATGATAATCAAGTAGAGAGAATTGAAACAGTTATTAAGGAAATCTGCAATATCTCCGTAGAACCGGATGGTTTGATTTTTGATTCAAAAACAGTTCGCGGACAAAGGATAAAAGAAAATGCCAATTATGAAGGAGTGCGGATAAAATTTTCAGGATTCCTTGAACGCTCAAAAATCCCGATGCAGATTGATATCGGTTTTAATGATACTATTTACCCAAAGGTACAGCTCATCGATTATCCGACTATACTTGATTTTCAGAAACCTCATTTGTATGGATACCCTATAGAAAGTGTGATAAGCGAAAAATTTGAAGCGATGATTATTCTGGGATTGTTAAACAGCAGGATGAAGGATTTTTATGATATATGGATTTTGATACGACAGTTTGATTTTGAAGGATTGATTTTTTCAATTGCTTTGAGAAAAACTTTTACAAAGAGAATGACAGCGCTTCCTGAAAAAAAACCAATTTTTGCGGAACAAATTTATAATGAATATTCTGAGGGACAAGCAATATGGAAAACGTTCCTGAAAAAAGCAAATTTAGATAATGCTCCGGAAAAATTGGTAACCGTAGCAAAAGAGATAGAATATTTTCTTATTGAGCCTCTTACAGCTCTCCATAAGGGGATTGAATTTAATAAGAAATGGATAGCTCCAGGGCCATGGAAATAATGTGTAAAAGGTATGTGCTGCTGAAACTTGTAAAGATATATGCCGCTTGACACAAATATTAGCGAAGGGCAACTTTTTTTGTATTCAAAACAAATATGTTAACTTTCACGTGAAGAATT
>LKUE01000164.1 GCA_001412365.1 Desulfuromonas sp. SDB
ATTTTTCTGATACCACTCAGTTTATTCTCCGGTTGGGAAAATAGCTATGGTTATAAATTATGGATTTGCAGAGGATATTCAGTAATTCAAACTATTGATGATGATTTCACTCTTGCTGCCAATGTTAGATATAATAGCTCTCAGCCTCCTTATTCAATCAACGACGTATACTTTTTGCATCTTAATTCCGAAGGGGAAATTATATGGGAGAAACAATATGGAGATAGCTTGGAACAAAAAATTTATAATTGTATCCAAACTTTTGATGGAGGGTATGCAGCTTTTGGGTGGACCGAAACATATAATAATGGGATTAAACACGCAGATATATGGTTAATAAAATTAGATAATTTTGGGGATACAACTTGGACAAAAGTATACGGGGGAATGGAGTCCAATGATTGGGGTTGGTTTGGACAACAAACATCAGATAGTGGTTTTATTATTATTGGGTATAAGCAAGACCGGTATTCTTTACAGTACAACATAGTTTTAAGTAAAATCAATTCTTATGGAGATAGCCAATGGGTTAAAGTTTATGGCAATGAGTTAGGTTTAAAAAACATAGGTTTCGCAGTAAAGCAGATTGACGACGGAGGGTATATACTTTCAGGTTTTACGAAATATCAATTTACCCAACTGGATACAGCTGATATTTATATTATCAGAACTGATCTACAGGGAAACCTTCGTTGGTCTAAAATATTCAGTATCAATCAATCCGGAGAAATAGATGCAGATATTGGATATTCAATTACCCAAACTATTGATAAAGGAATTATTGTTGCCGGAACCGCTCATTGGGTTAGTAATAATAACAATGATATGTACATTTTAAAACTGGACAGCATGGGAAATAAGGAATGGGAAAGAATGTTTGGGGGATTATATAAAGATGAGGCTCACTCTATCCAGCAATGTGAAGATAGAGGATACATTATTGCAGGATTTACAGCTTCATTTGGTTCTGGCGGATATGATGTCTACCTTTTAAAAACCGATGAATACGGACTTAAAATATGGGATAGAACATTTGGAGGGGTTGAAGATGAGGGAGCTTACTATGTCCAACAAACTTCTGATAAAGGTTATATTATCACCGGTTGGACTGACTCATATGCAATTACTTATACTGCAATATATGTAATCAAGACCGACAGCCTGGGAGTGGCAGT
>LKUE01000165.1 GCA_001412365.1 Desulfuromonas sp. SDB
TTTTCATGAAACTTCCCCTTTTATTTTTTTATTGATAAAATTTTCAAAATTTCCTGTAGGGAAGAACAGGAGGAAGATAAATCTCATTAGGCAGGATTCTCCCCTACAGGCAGGAAGTGTATTAAAGCAAGGGCGAACCGTTGTAAGTTATAGATTTAAGTATAATTTCTGCATTTCTAACTGCTTCATCCGGCAAAGGGGCATAATGAAGGGGGGTATTATGTGACTGACCGTCGTGTATCATCCACCAAATTAAATTAACCACTTCTTCAGCCCTGGTTTTTTCCCGGTTATCATAATTCTGTTCCTGGTAGAGAATTATCCAGGTAAATCCGCTGATAGGATAACCATTGGAAGCATCTGTATTGGTGATGGAAACTCTCATATCCGCGGGCAGGGCAACATTTGCCGATGCGCTGACTGACTCTATGCTGGGTTGAATGAAATTTCCGCTTTTATTTTTAATATGAGCAGTGGGCATATCATTACTCAAGGCGTATATTAATTCTACGTAACCAACTGCTCCCGGTGTTGATTTAACCAACCCCGCCACCCCGGGATTTCCGCTGGCGCCTAAACCAGTAGGCCACTCCAATGATTTTCCTCTGCCCACCGTCTCTTCCCATTCCTTGCTGACTTTGCAGAGATAATCGCTGAATATAAAAGTGCTTCCGCTACCGTCTGAACGATGGACAACAATAATATCCATATCGGGAAGTTCTACTCCTGGATTCAACTGGGAAATTTTATTATCATTCCATTTGGTGATTTTTCCCAAAAATATATCACTAACCACTTCCGAAGTAAGTTTTAAAGTGGGATTACCCGGCAAATTGTAGGTAACTACAATAGCTCCCAGGCAGGTGGGAATATGCAAAATCTGGTTGTTTTCCGCCATAGACATTTCCTCCTCACTCATAAAGGCATCAGTCCCTCCAAAATCAACCGTCCGGTCAAGAAGACTCCGGATTCCACCGCCAGAGCCAATTCCCTGGTAGTTAACCTGAATCCCGGTTGACTGTTTGTAACTGTCAAACATTTTAGTGTACAAGGGAAGAGGGAATGTAGCTCCCGCTCCTAAAATATCCAGTGAATATACCGTCCCTATGCTAAGAAATATTCCCAATAAACAGAATATCCAAAATTTGTTAAAAGACATCTGAACCTCCTAATTTCTGTATAAAACTAAATCAACTTTAAACCGGAAATAAAAATTTGAAATCTTAATAGCCAGTACCTCCTTTTTTTGTTGTATTTAATAAAAATATTTATCTTTATACTGTTAACTAAAAATAAATAATTTATTAAGTTTTGGTTAAATTATAAAAACTGTAAATTACCAATTTTTCTTAATATAAACTTTTAGGGAATAAATTTGGGAAAAGTGAATCTTAAATTAAAAAAATTACGGAATATGTAGTTTTCTATACTTCCTGAGTATGGTGTTTGATAATTTTACCTTTGGTCAGGTAAACTACTTCTTCGGAAATATTTGTGGAAAGGTCGGCAATTCTCTCCAAGTTATAGCATATATTCATCATTTTTATGGCTCGCTCTACAATATCCGGATCTTTTATCATCATGTGACTTAACTTTGAAATAACTTTATACAGCATTTTATCCACAATATCATCTCTTGAGCAAACATCGGTGGCAAGGTCATAATTCTGATCAATAAAAGCAGTTAATGAATCATTGAGCATATTGATAACTTCCTGCTCCATGCTGGGAATATCCATTAAAACACTTAAATCTGGTTTATCAATTAAAAATAAAGAACTCTGAGCAATATTTACCGAATGATCGGCAATTCTCTCCATATCATTATTCATTTTCAATATCATTAAAACCATTCTCATATCCGAAGCCATTGGGGAAAACTGGGCAATAATAGTTGTGCACATTTCATCAATAAGAATTTCCTTACTATTAGCAATTGGTTCATCTTTCTCGATTACTTCATTTAACAAATCTTTATCTTTTTCAATTAAACCTTTTATGCTTTTATAAATCATATGCTGGACATGTGATGCGAAACTGATACTTTCACCTTTTAATTTGTCAATTTTTTCCTCTATCATCTTTTCTCCTAGTCATCTCCTTTTATCAACCAAATTTCCCGGTAAGATACTCTTCGGTTCTCTTATCTTCAGGAGTAGTAAACATCTTTTGAGTTTGTCCGTATTCAACTAATTCCCCTAAAAACAGAAATGCAGTATAATCAGATACTCTTGCCGCTTGGGACATATTATGAGTAACCAACACCATTGTAACATAAATTTTCAATTCTTCAATTAAAGATTCAATTTTAGTGGTAGCTTTAGGATCCAGAGCAGAGGTAGGTTCGTCTAAAAGAAGTATTTCCGGTTTCATAGCCAAAGCTCTGGCTACACAAAGCCTTTGTTGCTGTCCGCCTGATAGAAAAGTTCCTTTACGGTGGAGTTTATCCTTAACTTCTTCCCAGAGTGCAGCTTTTTTCAATGAATCTTCCACAATTATATCTCTGTCTGCCCTTTTCAGTCTAATTCCATTCAACTTGTATCCTGCAATAACATTATCGTAGATACTCATGGTGGGGAAAGGATTAGGTCTTTGAAAAACCATCCCAATTTTACGCCTTAATACTATTGGAGAGATAGAATGAATTTCCGTATCATAAAGTCTAATTTCTCCGGTAGTTCTGGTATCGGCAACCAGCTCATGCATTCTATTTATAGACCTTAACAGAGTAGTCTTTCCACAACCAGAAGGCCCCATAATCGCAGTCACTTTATTTTTATAAACATCCATGGATATATTATCAACCGCTTTAGTATCTCCATAATACATCGAGAAATCTTTTATTTCTAAAACTCTACTTTCCATTTCTTGGCTACTCCGTTGGCAACTAAATTTGTAAATAATACGAAAACAATTAAGAACAAAGAGGCACCCCAGGCAATACGGTGCCAGTCCTGATAAGGACTGGTGGCATAATTGAAAATAAGCAGGGACAGGGAGTTCATTGGTTTAAATATATTTAAATTCATAAAAGGATTGCCAAATGCTGTAAACAGCAAGGGTGCTGTTTCCCCGGCAATTCTGGCAATACCAATAAGAACGCCGGTAACAATTCCGCTTATACTTGATGGTAAAACCACTTTCAATATAGTCTTATAATAAGGAACTCCCAGTGACATTGAGGCTTCCTTTAAGGAATGCGGTATTAATTTCAACGTCTCCTCGGTATTCTTTATAATTACCGGAAGCATCATCATCCCCAGGGCAATTGCCCCGGAGAAGCCGGAAAAAATCCCCATTGGTCTTACCACCCACAGGTAAGCAATAATTCCCATCACTATTGAGGGAACTCCCTGAAGCACCTCTACAAATAATCTGACCACATAGGCTAATTTTGAATTTTGGTATTCTGAAAGAAATATTCCCGTACCCACCCCTAAGGGCACTGACATCAGGGAAGACATTAAAATTATCAGAAAAGTTCCTATTATGGCATTTGAAATACCCCCCCCTTCAACTCCAACCGGTTTAGGCAGCTTAACAAAAAAATCCCAATCAATAGCAGTTATTCCTTTTTGAAGGACATAAAATAATATTAAAAACAGGGGTATGATTGAAATAATTGAAAAAAGTATAATTGAAGTTTTAAATAAAATATTGTAAATCTTTCTAAAAAATATATGCTTATCATTTACTATAAATGATTGATTGTTTTCCAAATTTTTATTAATTTCTTTTTCCATTAAACTTTTGACGTCCTTTTGATAACCCATCTGCTGATTATATTTATAGCAGCGCTGACTACAATCAGCAATAAACCTAACTCCACCAGTGAAGACAGATAAATTGAGTCCACCGCTTCAGAAAATTCATTGGCAATAATGCTGGCCATGGTATTGGAAGGGGCAAATATAGATGTGGGCAGAACATTGGCATTTCCAATAACCATAGTAACTGCCATGGTTTCTCCTAATGCCCTTCCTAAAGCAAGAATTAATCCTGCGGTAATCCCGGATTTTGAATAGGGGATTACCACTCCCTTTAAGACTTCAAATCTGGTTGCCCCTAATGAATAAGCGGCTTCTTTGAGGTCAGCGGGAACCAATTTCATTACCTCTCTTATTATTGATGCTGAATAAGGTATTATCATAATTGCCAATAACAGGGAGGCGGTAAAAATACCCACCCCGTAGGGCGGTACATGTAATTTTAATTCTAAATTTCTGATAACCGGAACTAAAACAAAAAGTCCCCAAAAACCGTAAATCACTGAGGGAATGCCTGAAAGCAGCTCCACTCCGCTCCTTATCACGCTAGATAGCGCTCCTCTTTTAAAATATTCACTTAAAAACACCGCTATGGACAAAGAAAAAGGTGTAGAAATAATCAACGCTAAAAAGGAGGTGATTAAAGTTCCCACCAAAAAGGGCAGAGCGCCAAATTCGCCCTTTACCGGATTCCATCTGGTGCTGATGAAAAATTTTAATCCCAACGACTTAATCGAGGGCAGCGAATTAACAAACAAAGTAATAAATATTAACGATAACAGCGCCAGAATTATTACTGCGATTAAATGAAGTACATATTTAAATACGGTGTCAGATTTCATTTCAATTGCTTAATCTCATGCAATGAGGGAGGAGAGAAGGTTAAGTTCCTCCCCCACTGCATCAAAATTTATTTATAGAATTGCTTCTCCGTTATAGGTCATTGATCTCAATAGAGATTCCGCTTTTTTCACCGCTTGCTCAGGCAGGGGTGCATAGTGAAGAGGCTGGGGATGACTTTGTCCTTCATGAATCATCCACCACATAAGCTTGGCAACCTGCTCTGCGCGGACCTTATCACGGTTGTTGTAATTTTGTTCCTGATAGACAATAATCCAGGTGAATCCGCTGATGGGATAACCATCAGGAGCATCGGTATCTGTAAGTGATACCCGCATGTCATTGGGCAGTTCAACATTAGCTGCAGCGCTTACTGCTTCAGGAGTGGGTTCAATAAAATTGCTGCTGCTGTTCTGTATATGGGAAACCGGCATGTTGTTGCTCAAGGCATAAGTCAGCTCAACATAGCCAATTGATCCCGGTGTTTGCTGAATTAATCCAGCCACTCCCGGATTTCCTTTTGCCCCTAATCCAGTAGGCCACTCCAGTGATTTACCTCTGCCCACCATTTCCGCCCAATCTTCATGTATTTTAGTTAGGTAATCGCTGAAGATAAAGGTGCTGCCGCTGCCGTCGGAACGGTGTACTACCACTATATCCATGTTGGGAAGTTCCACTCCGGGATTGAGATTCTGGATTTGGTTGTTATTCCATTTTTTTATTCTGCCCAGGAAAATATCCGCAACTACTTGACCGGTTAATTTCAAAGTGGGATTATCCGGTAAATTATAGGTAACTACAATTGCTCCCAGACATGTAGGTATATGTAATATTTGATTACCTGCTGCTTGAGCCATATCCTCTTCGCTCATGAAAGCATCAGTTCCGCCGAAATCAACAGTTTTATCCAACAGATTTCTAATTCCGCCGCCGGAACCAATTCCCTGATAGTTAACCATGGGACCATATTTCTGATGGTAATCCTCGAACATCGCAGTGTACAAAGGAAGAGGAAAAGTAGCTCCTGCTCCTAAAATTTCAATATCAACTTTTTCTATCTCTTCCGGTCCATTCTGTCCTTGATCTTGCTGCTGCTGTTGCTGAGGTTCTTGACTGCAACTGAACACAGTCAACATCACCGCAGCAATAGTCAAAAGGGTTAAAAATTTCTTCATTTACCATTCCTCCTATGCTTATATTGCCGTTTTAAATTTCCAGCGGAACTGCAGAGCAAATACATCAACCGGATCTACTCCATCAGCTTCCCAGGATAATCTTTCATAATTAGCCTGAATCATTACCGTGTTGCTTCCATCTTTATAGGCATTCCAATTAATTCCGGCGATGATGCGGTTATGTCCGTCATCATCCACATCGGTATTTGGATCCCATTGATCATATCTTGCAACTAATTCCACATCTGCGCCAGTCATATTTTTCAGACTTAACACCGGCATTACTGTAAATCCCTGGGCGGTGATGGTTGTGTCCAAGTTGGGATCATCATCCTGATCAACAATGTATTCAAACCAAATATTAATGGGATCAAAATTAATATTTGCCACACCGGCGTAAGCCATCTGGGTGTTGTACTCATCGTTTATTGAATCAACAGTTCCGTATTTATGATAGCGAATTGACCCCCCAATGGTGAAGTATTCAATTGGGCTGATTCTGACATTGCCCATGAAACAGGGGTTGGTATTTACATCATCGCCGGTTTTTTTATAACCCTCGCCATTGTAAACCGCGACATTATAGGTGAAGTAATCAAACTTACCGGTAACTCCCAATCCGTAGTCAGTTGAAGACAATACATGTTCCAGGTCATTTATATCTTTTTCAATGGTTGGATATTCCCAATCATAAATGGTTCCGAAGTAGTTTTTCATCAAACCAACAGTTATGGTGTGATAATCAATTAAATTGACAAAGTCCAGATAAGCATATTTAAGCTTCAGTCCGGCTCCATTTGCATCATTGCCTTTATCACTGGAGAAGACATCAATGTTGAATCTGCCCTTAATATAATCTCCAAATTTTGGTTCAATTCTGAAATAAGCTCTTTCCACAGACATGTAATTCTCAGTTATACTATCCTGGTTGACAATAGTCCATCTGTCCCAAATCTCCATGGACAAATTCACATCTAGACCATAAGCCAAAGTTACAAATAGGATTGAAAAGGAAATAACTGATAACAATAACTTTTTAGATACCACAGATTCCTCCTTGTTTTTGTTTTAGCAGTATCCAGTATACAGATACACTTCTGGTATTATTCCTGAAAAAACTCTCAAGCCATAATTTAATGGCTTCTAATTTCTTCAAAAAACAGAACAAATAACCTCCTTTCCCATAGTTTTTCTAAGTTTTGGAAAAAAAGTTAAAATAGCTGTGTTAACTGTTAATAAAAATAATGTTAAATTTCAGTTAACAAAAAATTTACTGTTTAGGGAAACAAATAGTAAAAACAGTTCCCATACCCACCGTACTGGAAACTTCAATGGTGCCCTGGTGAAGAGAAACGATATGCTTGACAATGGACAGGCCTAAACCAGTACCTCCCTGTTTTCTGGACCTGGATTTATTTACAACATAAAATCTTTCAAAAATCCTGTTAAGGTGATCTTTGGAAATTCCAATTCCAGTATCTTCAACAATTAAAATTATACTATCCTCATCTTGTCTAAGTTTTAAGTCAATCCTGCCCTCAGGGACATTGTATTTGATGGCATTGTCAATTAAATTAATTAAAAGCTGTTCAAACCAAAATAGGTCAATCTCAATAAATTTTATATTCTCATCAATGTGAAAATTTAAATTTATATCTTTTTGTTTAAGTTTTTCTGAAAAAATTGTAATTATATTCTCCAAAACATCCTTGATATCCACTTCACTTAAATTGATTTTACTTTCTTTTCTCTCCAATTGAGAAATCGACAATAAATCAGTAATAATATTATTTAAGCGATCAACATTTCTTAGTATTATTTCCACATACCTTTTCTGATTTTCCGGCAAATCTAATTGTAAGGTCTCTGCAAAGCCCTTTATGCTGGTAAGAGGTGTTTTTAATTCATGGGTGGTATTAGCTACAAAATCATTCTTTATCTGTTCTAATCTTCTCAACTCGGTTATATCATGAAAGACAATTACAATTTCTTGTCTGGGAGGCTCATTTATAAAAGACCCACTGGCAAGATAAGTTCTGTCCTCAAGGTTAATTTCTTTTTTAATATCTCTTTTTTCAGTGGATATTTCCTTAATTAAATCATCTAGTTGCTTATTTCGGATAACTTCCCAAAAATAGTAATTAAATAAATCAAAAGATTTATCTAAAATTGATAATTTAACAATTTCCTTATTGTAAAGGACTATTCTTTTATTTTTATCTAAAACCATAATGGCATCATTCATTGATTCAAGAATGGATTTAAGCTCCTCTCTTTCCAATTTTAATCTTCTAAACTGTTGCTGAAGTTCGGTGGACATTTCATTAATTGACCTGGAAAGTGCTCCAATTTCATCTTTCCGTTTAAAGAATATTCTCGCTTGAAAATTTCCCTTACCGATACTATCTGCTACATTGGCAATTTCCTTAATGGGCTTGGAAAATGACCGGGAGATATAAATTGAAAATAGTAAAACCAATAAAATTAACACTGCCGTAATGATAATGAGATTTCTCATCACTAAAAATAATTTTCGATTGAGGTCATCAAAATTTGAACTAACTCTAATAATTCCCCATAATTCACCGGTATCTTTGACATATAGGGGCATAGCTACAAACATGAACTCCTGGTGGTATGTAGTATCTACCCTGGTATCAACACCTATATAACCCTTACGGGCTAACTCAATTTCAGTTAGACTTCTAAGATTCATTCCCTCTTCTGCCTGCTGCTTTGAATCAGTCAGTAATATCCCTGAAGAATCAAATATTGATATTCTGTATCCGGTACGGTTGCTAATTAAGTCAACCTCCTGCTTTAAATCCGAATACCTTACTTCCGACAGTAGATGACGGACATGAATTTCGGTATTGAAACATTGATTTAAAAGGTTTTGTTTAAGATCAGCTGTTGCTTTTAATTTAAGTTCCTGAAAAGTAAAAAAAATTATAAGAACAGACAGGGAAACAGAAATAAGCAGATAATAAAAAAAATATTTCCAGGTTAAACCCAACTTGTTCATCGCTATCCTTCAAACTTATAGCCAATCCCCCTAATTGACTTGATAAATGAACCATAATCACCCAATTTCTTCCTTAATTTTACTATATGAACATCAATAGTTCTATCAATGACAATCTTTTCCATTCCCCATAACTTATCCAATAAAGTATCCCTGTCGTAAACCCGGCCGGGTTTATTAACTAAAATGGTAAGTAATCTAAATTCAGTGGGAGTTAACTCAATTTCTTCTCCTCTAATTTTCACTTTAAAAGTACTGCTATCAATTAACAAATCCTTGTATTCGATGGTGTTTTGTTCTGTCTGTTCATCTGTCCTGTCCGTTCTTCTCAACACTGCCTTTACCCTTGCCATCAATTCTCTTACGCTGAACGGCTTAACCACATAATCGTCCGCGCCTAACTCCAAACCAATTACCCGGTCCGCCTCCCCGTCTTTTGCGGTTACCATAATTATGGGTATTCTCTTAGACTTATCTTCAAAACGCAGATACTTGCATATCTCCAATCCATTTACCCCGGGTAACATCAAATCTAAAATAATTAAATTAAAAGTATATTTTTTCAAAGATTCAATAAATTTTTGTCCGTC
>LKUE01000166.1 GCA_001412365.1 Desulfuromonas sp. SDB
ACTGCCTGAATTTGAACGGTTGATACCCGCAGGAGTGGTGAAACTAAGCTGAAAACTGTCATCTTCTACCGGAAAGATACCCTGGTAGATGGATAATCCGGGTATAAACTGATCTGAGGTGTAGTGAAGAAAATCTCCGGGATTGGGAACGGAACGGTGTATGTAATCATGACTGTCCGGCCTCTGGGGCGGCACTACCATCACTCCCACCCAGCCGTCGCCAAAACTGTCCCCGGGTATCTCCCCTTTCAGGATATATATCTGCTGATTGTCTACGGTGTCCACCTCCACCAGCTGATCCGGATGTAATGATGAAGTGCTGAACTGTAAACCATTGCCGCTGGCAAATCCCAATCCGCTGGTAGATGCCTCCGATAACGACCTCGTCCCCGATTGGGTATATAAACTCATATTTAAACTTGCAGTATCTGTTACCACTATGCTGGCAGGATCTCCAAAACCCATATATTTCCATCCGGCATTAGTTCCCTGATTTTTAACAATGAAAGCAGCTTCCCCTGCACTGTAGCCGTTAACCAGTACTTCTCTCATTAAACCTAAAGCCAGAGGATAATTATCTGAAGGATAGGTTTCCCTGGTGGAGCCCCAGGAAAATATAGTACCGCTGTGGTTAGATAATTGAATGCCGTCAGCCAGAGAACTGTAGCTGGTCCGGTCAAAGGCACCCACCCCACAGGAACCGAAAAAAGCTACCGGACCGCGCACTTGATTTTCCAGGGCATTGGTGTTGGAAGGATGGCGGAAGATATTTTCATGGGTCAACACGGTTAAGTTGCCATGACCCATGAATATTAGAAAAACACAACCTTGATTTATTTGATCAATTAGATCTTCGGTGGCTGCCGGTTTATCTCCAGGATCATAATCATAAGGAGGGCCTGCAGTTTGATTAGTTCCCAGATAATTCATCAGATATAATCTTATGGGCTGATAGAACTTTGCTAGTTGCTGAGCCATGCTTTCACACTGATAGGTGTGAAGGTATTCATTGAAAATTTGGTGCACCCTGGAAGAATACTCATCATCAGCCAAAAACATCACCCTGCTTCGCCAATCTCCAAAAGAATTGTATTTTTCATACTGGATAATCTTGTCCACTACTGCTTCTGCTTCCACCGGAGTGGTTGCAGTAATGCGGCTGAGAACCATATCCTGAGTTCTATCCCCATCAAAATCAACAAACCAGTCATCCCAGCAGGGATTGAAGTTCAATATTGAAAAATATGCAATTTTCCCGCCAATTTCATGAACAGGGACCACACTCCTGGAGGGATCCTTGTTTTCAATATTGCGGTAATCATAACTGCCGCATCCCAACAACAAAACAGTGGAGGGAATGAGACTGTAATGCTCCCGGGCCCACTTCAGGTAATTGCGGATGGAGGTGGGATCCGGCTGTCCGTAACCAAAATTATCGTAAATCTCATCTAAGTAAACTATTTTTATATCCGGAGTTATTCCTCCAGGATAATGCTGGATGCGATAACTGGCTAATTTCTCCGCCGCACTCCGGTAATCTCTATGGGTTATTATCAAATAATCAGCACCATTTATGGTTTTCAATACCTGGGGATCCGCCCTGCGGATATCCACCGGTCTTTTCATATTATCCCCTATGGCAAACCTGCTGGTGGAATCTCCCTGCCAGGCAAAATCCAATCCATTGCCGACTCCCGTCCAGCCACTTATAAACCGGGGAGAATAGGGATCATCTATATTCAACAATACAGTTTGAGATGGATTTATATTATTGATATCAAATCCCAGCAAGGTGTCTTCCACTCCAGAATTAACTCCAAATATCATCTGTCCGCCGTGGGCAGTATATTCTCTTTGATAAATCAAATCGGTCTGATCGTACATCACCAGATCTTCGGTCCCCGGCTGAGTGGCAAATATTTCAATCTGATAACTGTTGCTGCCATTGGTTAAATAATTACTGGCATTAAATGTAAACATACTTAAGTTGGTAGTGAGATGCTGAGGGTCAACCCAGTGGGCATCTCCTAATGTATTATTATTTATTATTACTCTGAGGTGATGAGAATCGCTGGTACTGGTGTAAACATGAACAACCACATACCCGGAATCAGCAGGATAAGGTACGGGAAGAGTCTGATTTAAGCTGACTGATGACTGGGTGGAGCTGCGGTTGAATTCATATTGGATAAATCTCAATCCGGACTGGGAAGGATTCAGACTGTCCTTCTCCAGATGAACGGTGTCCTCAAAACTGCTCTGGTAATATGCTCCCCCCGGAGAATGGGAACTCACTGAATCTATCCTCTCACCCATCTGCCCTCCCCAGGTCAGCCAATATACCCCTGTATCCGACCAGGGACTATGGTATAAATAACTTATCCCCAATGCCGCATTCCGGTCATATCCGGTTATACTCTGACCATACCACACTATCCGGTCTCCTGAATCAAACCTGCCGTCTCCTCCATCGTACAATAATACCGGGATTTCCAAGGGCAAGCTGTCGTAGATAGTGTCATCTACATCCCAGCTTAACGCTTCCATACGTCCCGACAACATCCTGATGGTCTGGGGATCTATGCTGGTTAAATCTACTCCCTCCGCTTCTAAATCACTGCCCCTCAACTCATATATACCGTCCTCCATTACCGATACCCGATAATAAGGATGACGGTCACGAAGATAATCTATATTTAAATCCACTTCCCGGGATATCTTGAATATCTTTAAATACTCCGGGTTGATTACCAATCCTCT
>LKUE01000167.1 GCA_001412365.1 Desulfuromonas sp. SDB
TTAATGAAGTTTGAGGTATATTGGTATGTAAAAAAAATTATTAAATTTTTCAGAAAGAAAAAACCAGAACCAGAATTAACTCATCTTTTTATCTATGACACTCCTTATGGAGAAGATGAATTTAAAATCCATACCAGCATTTTCAACACTTTGAAGAAAATTATTCTAAGTCAGGATTTCGATAAATCATTATGTTTCGGACTCTTTGGGAGATGGGGTATGGGGAAAACTTTTATTGTAAAAATGCTTGAACAGGAATTTCAGCAAAGCCAGGAAGTTTTAATGCTCCATTTAGATTGCTGGAAATTTGATGCTCAATCCCTACTCAGGTCAATTCTCATTGGTATCTCCGGAAATCTAAAACAAAGTAAAATTACAGAGAAAGCAAAATTTAAAATCAAATCCCTAAACACCAGTTTACATGAAATTTTAGATGACGATATGAAAAATAAAATATTTAGAGTGAACACATTGATATTTTGGTTGATATTAATGTTTTTTATTTTGCTGGCTGCAAATGGCTTGATTTATTTCTATCTTCCCCGTGACCTCATCCCCCTGTTTAATTTCATTGCTCTAATTCCAATAATTATAACCGTGATTTATGTGTTGACTAATCCGGAATCAAAGCTGTTAAAAAATTTAACCAATGAACAATTCGAACAGGTTTATCACTCAGTAATCCTGGAACTTACTGAAAAATATAAATTAAAAAAAATAGTCACTGTTTTTGATCATCTTGACCGTTGTGAACTGGAAGTTGCCTTTAAAATACTTTCAATAATGTCTAACCTCATGAATAAAAAAAACTGTGTTTACATAGTTCCATTCCAGGAAGACATGATAAGGGATTTTGTGAACAGGAAGTTTGGATCGGTGGAAAAGGTAAAATATGATCAGGAATATTTTGATAAAATTTTCAATATTCAATTGAATATTCCCAAATTAGATGAATTTGACCGGAATGCTTACATCCAGAATAGGTTTAAATCAATCTCTTTCCACCATCTTGATGAAGAAACAGTTAATAAAATTTCACAAATTCTTTATTATTCCTACAAGGGGCTTACTCCCCGTCAGATCAACCGTTTTGTGAATGATTTTTTGATTTACTACTACCTGGCTCAGGACATTGAGAAACAGCATAATATAAAATTAACCGATGATATATTATTTTTCACCATTATGATTGCCATAAAACAGAAGTGGCAGGATTTTGAGAATTTCCTGGACAAAAATCCCCTGTGGTTATCTGGTTACTCCAGAGGAGAAGCTCAGATTAAAAAAGTTGATGAGGGTTTAACAATGTTTTTGGAAAATGTAAAAAGTTTTATAAATCCCCATAAACCGGTTAGGCAGTATATTTATCTTTTAAATACTTCAGATGAACTGGACCTTTATGAGCATATAGATAGCCGTAATAATAATATAAATCTCACTGTTAAAAATAAATATCTCATCCGAAAACGTATGGAGAAGTTATATCAGGATCATCAATTCGGAATGCTGGAAAATACACTGGAAGTGTTGATAATGTCTTTAATAAAGGAATATGAAAACATTCCTGAAAATTCAGATATACTGAATGTCTTGTTTTGTGAATTTATTTACCCCCTGGTATTAGAATATCAGAAACTGATTTCAGAGGATAAAGCAAATCATGATTTAGTAAAAGCGTGTGAGCTCCTGTTCAAGTTTATTGTTGAGAACAACCAAGAGTTCACTAGAAAATTTATCTTGCTATTCCAATATCTTCCTTCTGAGGATCGAATATACATAAAAAGACCGATCTTGGCACTAGTTTCCAACCTAAATTTAGATGTTGAAAAACGCAGAATTTTTTTAAATATAATCATTGATAATTAT
>LKUE01000168.1 GCA_001412365.1 Desulfuromonas sp. SDB
AGGGTTTAACTGGAAGTATTTTCGAGGGACTGATGATCCGGACATCGGGGGGACAGCCCAGCAATCAAAACTCAAGAGATATATTAACTGCTGAAAGCGGGGGGGCATTGATATTTGAATACTTAAATACCTCTTCAGGGGCAGCAGTTGGTTATGAAGGAAATTATCAGTTGATATTCTTTGGATTTGGTTTTGAATCCATTTTTGAAAGTTCTATATTTGCTTCTCCGGATACAATTATGGGCAGAATATTGGATTACTTCTCGGTAGGAGTAGAAGAAGTTAATCCTATCCGCTTACTCAATAAATTAAATATGGATTTTTGTTCAATTTATAGTGGTTTTGCTGATATAAGAGTTATCATTCCTCCGGGGCTTATCGGAGATGTTGATATATACGATATAACTGGACGACAAATAATTAATTTATCCTCGAACTTACCCGGAGGAAATCATAATTTAATTTGGGAGGGGAAAGATCACCAGGGTAATCAGGTGCCTGTGGGTAGCTACTTAGTAATTTTAAGATGTGATCAATTCAGTTTAGCCAAGCGGTTGATAATACTTCGATAAATTTGAAGAGGTGGATGAAAAAATCTTTACAGCATAAAACTTCTTATTTATTGGTTCGAGTTTACAAACTCGGACGAAATTAATTTCAGAAATATATATAACTATATCTGATGATAGAAAATTTTCTGAAAAAGAGGTAGTTATGTCAATTTTATCGAAAATTAAGATTGGGCTGACCTCAGCCCTGCTGGTCAGTGTGCTTGTATCCACCATTCATGCTCAAATTTGTTTTTTTGACCATGTTATCAAGGATAATTACACCTGGACCATGACTGTTATCACTGGTGATTTAAACAACGATAGCCTGCTGGATATCATAGGGGGGGCATATTACAATGACACCATCTTCTGGTGGGAAAACAACGGTGATCTCAATTTTACACAGAAAGTAGTAGATGATGATTTCTACTACTGCCGAGTGGTAGATGTCCAGGATATGAATAATGACGGAAATCTAGATGTAATTGCTACCGCCGGAGATCCAAATAATCGGATCTGTTGGTGGGAAAATGACGGATATGGAAATTTTACCAGGCACCTGGTAAGTGACAGCTTCACCTGGGGCCATACTGTCTATGCAGTTGATTTAGACAATGATGGTGATGAAGACATCTTGGGATCAACCTGGAATGGAAATATTCCTTTTTCCTGGTTTGAAAATGACGGAAACCAAAACTTCACTGAACATCCTCTGGATTCAAACTATACCCAATGTTCCTGCATATATGCAGAGGACATCAATGGAGACAGTTTTACCGATATTATCGGTTGTTCATTTGCCTCCAATACAATCCTATGGTGGGAAAATGACGGCAA
>LKUE01000169.1 GCA_001412365.1 Desulfuromonas sp. SDB
GAAAAAGCAGAACTTTTTTCAAGACGTCTTGAAAAGATCAGCTCACAGTTTCCTGAAATCAGAGAGGGAATAAAAAAAGCATTTAAAGGTAAAAAAGCAGTATTAGACGGAGAAATTGTCGCTTATCAGAATAATAAATTTCAATCATTTCAAAAACTGATGCACCGTCGAAGAAAGTATAAGGTCAGTGAATATCAACAAAAAATTCCGGTGGCAGTATTTTTATTTGATATTGTGTACTTGGAAGGCAAATCTTTACTCAAAAAACCATATCCTCAAAGAAGACAGTTACTGGAAAAAAATATTAGACAGACCAAGTATGTGAAATTAGCTAAACGGATAGTAACTTCAGAATTCAATAAGTTCGAAAAGTTCTTTAATCAATCCATCGCTAGGGATTTAGAAGGGGTTATGATAAAATCAGTATCCAAAAATTCAATCTACCAACCCGGGAATAGAGGATACCTGTGGGTAAAATGGAAAAAAGAATATACTGAAGAAACCCGGGATACTTTTGATCTGGTGGTAGTGGGAAAATATTATGGTAAAGGCAGAAGAAAAAATACTTTCGGAGCTTTACTGGGAGCTCTTTTCAACAAAGAAAACAATACTTTTGAAACCTTTACCAAAGTGGGTACTGGATTTACTGATAAACAATTTAATGAAATTGATAAATTATTAGAAAAACATCAAACAGACAGTACCCCTTCAAATGTAAACATAAAAAAAGAGATGAAACCTGATGTCTGCATTGAACCTGAAATTGTAATTGAAGTAATGGGAGCTGAAATTACCACCAGTCCGCATCATACTGCAGGTATAGAAGATAAAAATAGAGGTTATGCATTAAGATTCCCCAGGTTTCTAAGATTACGAATGGACAAAGCACCTCAACAGGCTACTACGGTTGAAGAACTGCAAAACATCATGGAGATTCAATGAAAAACAGGGATATTGCCCAAGAGCTTAATGAAATTGCAGAGATCATGGAAATACAGGAAATACAGTGGAAACCCAGAACTTACCGGTCTGCAGCCCGGAAAATCGAGAATCTAAGTGAAAACCTTGAGGATATTTACAAACAGCAAGGAAAAAAAGGACTGGAGAATATTCCATCAATAGGGAAAAAACTATCCCAGCATATAGCCGATCTAATAAACCAGGGCAAGGTAAAAAAATGGGATAAACTTAGGAAAAAATCTGTTCCCGGCTTACATGAACTTCTCCATATTGAAGGGTTGGGTCCCAAAAAGGTAAAAAAACTTT
>LKUE01000170.1 GCA_001412365.1 Desulfuromonas sp. SDB
CTTATCCGGTCGAAAAAACCGATATGAGCAATTTGATAGTTCATTTCCTGATGCTGTTTCCAGGCGATACTGATGCCGGATATTGCACAAGCTTGTTCAATGAGTTTTTCCGCTTGACTCTCAGGCAGATAGGTTGGATTCAGGGTCTTATTGGCAATGTAATCACGAATTTGATGTTCAGTGAAATTATGAGGAAGATAGCCCTGAATGTTTTTTATCCCCTGTTCAGCTAAAATCTGGGATAGTGAATAACTCATCCCGATATTTGCGGATACACTTCGGGTGAAATCCCCTTGAACATAGGAAAATACATCGGTGGTTGCTCCTCCCATATCCACCAGGACAATATTTTGACCACGGTGTTTGCCGTATAATTTTAAAATATTTTCCACTCCGGAAGGGGTGGGGATTATATCTGTTTTTACCCATTTTTTTACTTCTGAATATCCTGGCGCCCTCTCCATCACATTATCCATAAACAGCTGGTGAATTTTTTTCTTAGCAGGTTCAATATTTATGGTATCAACATCAGGTCTGATGTTTTCAACTTGGTGAACATCAAAGGTCTCATCTAAGCTTGAACTGATAAATTTCCGGGCATCTTTATTGCCAGCGTATATCAAGGGTATCTTATCTCCGGTGGCAAATTTTGGAGTGGGATTGGATAAACTTAATATCTCTGCAATTCTGGTTACGCTGGCAATATTACCTCCATCCATTCCTCCTGCAATAAAAATCAGATCAGGATGCAAATCCCTGATCATTTTCATTTTATTAATCACCGGTATCTGGTCATCCACTGTAAAAGTTTTAAGAATCACTCCACCTGCTCCATAAATTGTATATTCAGCAGTTTTTCCGGTATCAAAAGAGGTGATTCCAAATGCCAATATCTGCAGACCTCCCCCTGCTGAACTGGTGGTGATATAGGGTATTTTTATTTTTTTCTTGGGAGTAAGTATTTTAATTCCGGTTTTCTTTTCCAGCAGTTCAGCCGCCTGCAGTATTCCGACTTTAACATCTTCAGTTGGTTTTTCTACAGTGGTAGGTACATTTGCTTCATCAATTATTTTAAATTCATCTTTAATCTTGGAAACAATTATTGCTTTAGTGGTAGTGCTGCCAATATCACTTATCATTATATTTTTATAATTCAATAATTTACTGACCACATTGCCCATCCAGAATAAATCATCCAGTGTGCGGTTTAATGCCAGGGAAATGTCAATGCATAGTTTCAAAGATGGGTTGAAATTATCAGACTCAATTAATCCTACAGTTTGTCTGGTAATACCTACTTTTTCAGCCAGTTCAGCTTGAGTTAGACTGCATTCTAACCTAGCCTGTTTTATCTTTTCTCCAAAGGACATATTTATCACCCCTAAGTAAAGTATAAATTACTAATGCAAATTATATATTACAATTTTAATTTAATATTTCTTTTCAGCAAAGTCAAGTTTTTTATATTACCAATACCAAATTTGTGATATTTATAAATTATGAATTTTATTATTGAAAATATAGGTAAACTTTCAGCATTGATGGTGGCTGTGTGCTGGACCGTTACTGCTATGTCCTTTGAGTCAGCGGGGAAAAGGGTGGGATCGCTAGCAGTTAACTATATTAGATTAATTATTGCCTTAATTTTATTCACGGTAACCTCAGTTATATTAAGAGGAATGATAGTGCCGGTTGATGCCAGCAGGCATGTCTGGATGTGGTTGTTAATTTCCGGTCTAATTGGATTTGTTATCGGTGATTTGTTCTTATTTAAAGCATTTGTAACAATTGGAGCTAGAATTTCAATGCTGATTATGTCCTCAGTGCCTCCCATTACTGCTTTAATCGGTTGGTGGTTACTGGGAGAAACATTAACCTGGATAAAAATGTTAGGGATGGTGGTAACTTTAGTGGGTATTTCCATGGTAATTTTAGAAAAAGAACAGGGACAGAAAAAATTTAAATTATCTAAATCAGTTCTGGGAATATCCTTTGCTTTTATTGGTTCAGTGGGTCAGGCAATTGGGCTGGTATTAAGTAAATTCGGAATGCAGTCCTACAATGCCTTTTCCGCAACCCATATCAGGATTATTGCAGGAGTAATCGGTTTTACTGTATTATTTACAATTTTAAATAGATGGGCAAGAGTTAAACAATCCTTATTTAACCGAACTGCCCTTTCTCGAATTACCCTGGGAGCTTTTTTCGGTCCTTTTATTGGAGTAACCTTATCTCTATATGCGGTACAACATATTGAAACCGGAGTAGCTTCTACATTGATGGCTTTAGTTCCAGTTATCATTATCATACCTTCAGTAGCTATAATGAAAGAAAAAATTACATTTAAGGAAGTGGGGGGAGCGATAATTGCAGTTTCAGGAGTGGGATTATTGTTTTTATAATTTTTAAAAATAAGGTAACATAGTAAAAATTTTTTATGTTTACATTAATAAATTCATGGCTTGTACTTTTTACCAGATATGTTTAACCATAGTTAATAAATTTTTTCATCTTGTTCAACTCAAGCTAGGAGTTAGTAATTAATGTGGGATTCAGTTTATTCCTTTCTTTTTTTAATATTCTGGTTTGCTGCCACTGTATTCTGGTTTTGGATGCTGTATCAATGTATTAGATATGATCCGGACCGCTGGGTCTGGATATGGCTGCTAATTGTATTGGGTCATTTTGGGGCATTATTGTATTTCTTTATAAGAAAACCTCTTAGTTTAAATATTAAGCTTCCCTCCGCTATGAGAAAGTGGTTTAAGAAAAATGAAATTGAATTAGCCCTGGAAGATGCTAAAAATATTGGGAATCCCTATCAATATGTTAAATTAGGTGAACTATATCTTGAAGTCAATGAGACGGAGAAAGCTAATCAGGCATTTGAGCAGGCATTACAGAAAGATCCCTCTGATCTTTCAGCACTTTGGGGAATGGCAACCCTATCCCTTCGAAATTCAGATTTTCGTTCTGCACAAAATTATCTTACTAAAATCGTTAACCAGGATCCGCAATTTAACTATGGGGAGGCATCGTTAAGTTTAGCTCGCAGTTATTATCATCAGCAATTGTTTACTCAAGCTGAACAGCAGTTGAATAATCACCTGGAAAAATGGAATCATCCTGAAGCACGGGTTTTGCTTGCTGAAATATTGATTAACCGGAATAAAACTGAACAAGCTGTCCGGCAACTGAATAAGGTAATTGCAGATATTAAAACCGCACCAAAATTTTATAAAAAGAAACACTACCAGTGGCTGAGTCGCTCCAAGCAGCGGTTAAATGATATAGGGAATATTTGATTATTTATTTTATGTTCAAGCAATTGATTAGATCATTCATCTTTTCACTTGCTTTTCCCTGAAGAAATATATCGGTAATCCCGTCAGTGTAATGGGAGGGATTTGTGTTTATCTCAATAATCTTAGCCCCTTGCTGTTTGGCCATATAGGGGAACATGCAAGCAGGCATAACCTCACCAGTAGTCCCAATTAAAATGAATAAATCAGAATTTTGAGCTTCATAATAAGATTGTCGGTACGGTTTTTGGGGTATGGGCTCTCCAAAAAAAATAAAATCCGGCTTTAAAATGCCCTTACATTCATTACAAACAGGAGGCAGGTTATCTAATTTAATATTTTCACTTGAGTACTTTTGATGGCAATTTGTACATATTAAAAACTGGGAATTGCCGTGAAATTCGTAAACCTCTTCGCTTCCGGCTTTTTGATGAAGGTAATCAATATTTTGAGTGATAATGGTAGTTAACAGATTGTTTTTTTGGAGAATGACTAAACCTCTATGGGCATCATTTGGTTCAGCTTTGCTGAAGAAATCGTAAAATATTTCTTTGATTATTTTCCATGACTTTTGAGGTTGTTGATAAAAAAAATCTATATCTAAAAATCCAGGATCATATTTTGACCAAAGTCCGTTATCACCTCTGAACGGGGGAATACCGCTTTCCACTGATATTCCTGCCCCGGTAAAAGCGGTTGTCCTCGATGATTTGAAAATTAAATCTGCTGCTTGGGATAATTCACTGTCCATAATGTAATTTTATCCTGTGATAATAAAAAATTGCAATGAAATAGTGGATTTATCATCAGGATTATTATATCATAGGTGCATTTAAATAATCGCAGTAATGAACAAAAGCAATAATGATTTAAATTCTTCATCCCCCCCTGAGAGAAAGATTCTGGTAAAACATAGAATATTACAAGTTGCTGCGATGATTTTAGTTATAATAATTAGCATTATCCTTATTTCACAGAAGCAGGCAATTGCCGGGCTTTCCCATTATGGATACATTGGAATTTTTTTAATTTCAGTATTGTCCGCCAGCACAGTGTTTTTTCCGGTTCCGGGAATAATATTGATAATTAGTTTTGGGGCAATATTCAATCCTTTCTGGGTGGGATTAATATCAGGGATAGGATCTACTCTTGGTGAAATTACTGCATATATATTTGGATATGGAGGCAGATTCACTGTTGAACAGAATAAATACTATCCAAAAATGGTTAGTTGGATGAAGAGATGGGGAGGATGGACTATCCTGGTATTAGCTCTAATCCCCAATCCTCTTTTTGATCTGGCGGGGACAGTGGCGGGTATTTTAAAATATCCCCTTTGGAAATTTTTTATCTATGGTGCCCTAGGAAGAATCCCCAAGCACTTTATTTTTGCTTTTATTGGCTATTTTTGGTTTTAGATGAAAATATTTTACCAGGCATTTTTCCAGCCGCTGGCAATCCTGTTTGCTGTCAGAAATTATTTCATTTATTTTATGGAAGTCCAATATTTCAATTCTGGATAATTTGGGTTTTATATAGAGATCCGGCTTAATTAATTTGATTTTATTATTTACAATGGTAGTTTCCATGATTGCAAATGAGTTTAAGATAACTTCAATAAATCCAGGCTTTTCCCCTTTGTTTTCTCTGCTGTTTTCTCCGGTAACATCAATGGCGATTAAATAATCACAATCATCTACAATAACGTCATAAGGAACTGGATTAACTGCTCCTCCGTCGGTTAGTACTTTCTCATCAACAATTACCGGTTCAAAAATTCCGGGAATGGAAATACTGGCTCTTACTGCCTGAGTTAAATCACCGGAGTTGAAAACCAAGGGCTTTCTATCCCAAAAATCAGTAGCCACTACTTTTAAAGGAATGTCCAGATCTTCAAATTTATCTTTTCTAACATGTTGTTTGAATACTTCTAAAATTTTTTGTCCTTTGATAAAACTTTTATTGGAAGTCCAGGAAAAATCCAGAAGACTGCTCCATTTGAAAAAATTTAAATCAGAAAAGGCCTGTTCAATTTCTTCAGCAGTTAAACCTGAACAGTAAAGACCGCCAATTAACGCTCCAATACTGGTTCCGGAAATTACAGAAGGTTTGACCTCAAGATCATCAAAAACTTTTAAAAATCCTATATGGCAGAGCCCCCGGGCTCCTCCTCCTCCCAATGCCAACCCAATTCTAAATTTGCCCGAAGCAAAAACTTTTTTTAGTTTTGTTAAAAACTGTTTAGGGTAAATTTTCATTTAACATCAACATCAGGTTTAAAGGTTATAATTTTAAACTTTTAAAATTGTGGCAAATTTTCATGAACTTGTATAACATTATTATTGTAATTGAGGTTATTTTTATATCAGCAGAACAGGGAGAGCAAGATGAAAATAAAAATTGTCATTGCAGCAGCTATTGTCATTGCAGTATTAATAGCCTGCGGCGCTTCTGAACCGGAGTGGAAGCAGTTTGTCTCCGCGGATGGAAATTTTACAGTAGAAGCACCCGGAGACCCCGAAATTGAAGATAGTCCCATAGAAACTCCTTTAGGCAATCTCACCATTAGAATGTATGTCTGGGACTTGGGAGACATTGCTTATTTAGCTGCTTATGTTGATTATCCCCATGAAATATTCGACTATCAAACTCCCCAGGAGTTGCTGGATTATGCTGCAGATGGAGCGGTGGAAGGAGTTTCAGGAAACTTAGTTAGTAAAACTCCAATTTCCTATGAACAACATCTCGGATTGGAATTGAAAATAAATGCTCCTGCTGATGATGCTGTTGCTATGGCCAGGATTTATCTGGTAGATAACCGCTTATACCAGGTTCTTGTGGTTACCTATATTGGAGAAGAAAAACCTGAAAAGACCGCTAGATTTTTAGATTCATTTAAAATTAATTAACCATAGCATGTATTTTTGGGGAGGTGTAAGTTGATGGGAATTTTGAACAGTATTTACAAAAAAAATATTTGAATTTATATATGATTTAGCTGATTATAATGAAAATATTATTAGAAATTGTGTCCTATGCTGATAAAGCTGTAGGTATTATCAATGTTTTTTCCGGCAAAAGAAATGTAAATTGGTCCCATAAAAGTGTTCATCCCTGCAGAAATTCCGGCAGCAGTCTGATAGTTGGTTAATTCTCCCAGATCATCCAGCCGGGAACAAGCGCAACAGGAGTTAATCTGAGCAGAGATAAACCGGTTTGAAATAATTTCCCATTGGAATCCTATCCGCAACAGCATTAGATTTAATCCTGAAACTTCCATTCGGTCGAAACCTAAAGCAGAATTAAGTCCAGGAGTACTTTTAAAACCTCCGGTGTAAAAGCGGTACTGAATGGGGATGGTATCTCCTTCACTGATTCCTGCATATAATCCGGTGAATAAACTCAGGTTTGAAATTACCGGCAGATATACCGAGCCATCTCCGCTAATTTGCATTAAATCGTAATATGAACCAAAATCTTTATTGAGATATCTTCCGGTTAAATTGAATTTAACTCCCCGGGATGGAAAAGCCAGCCGGTTTAATTTATCTATATCTAAAACCATGAGGTAACTTATCTGATTATAAGTTTCCTTGCTGTATTCAGGAGGAGCTACTGAAGGGTTTATTTCAACATGTTCAGCAACATAACCCAGACGGTATTGGAAATCTTTTTCTAAAATCACTCCTACTGTATTCTCTAAAAGTAATGTTTTGTATTTTAAACTGGCATACTTCCGGTTCAGCCGATAAAGGTAAAAATATTCCTGCTGGTAGCCTAAAGAAAATAAAAGATTAATCCGGTTGGTAATATAACTGAAAGCGGTGTTTACAATGTAGTCTAAATTAATGGAATAATCCTCCCCTAGCTTAATATCCACCATCAACCTGGATCCCTTGAAGAACTTATTCCGGAAAGTTCCGTTTAGCAGCAATTTTGCATTTTGATAGGAATCATATCTTAGTCCCAGATTGAGAAAGTCATTTTTATTCTCCTCCACTTTGATTATAAGCACATCAATGCTGTCAGTGGAATGAATAAAATAACTAACCTTTTCAAAGAACTGAGTACTGTAAATTCTATCAATTCCTTCACTCATTAAATCCCGGTTGATCCAGCAGGGGATTTCAAATCCCAGCGCGGAAAGCACTAGATTTTGAGTTACATTCTCCAGCCCGATGACATAGATTTCACTTATCAGTACTGAATCAGGGTTCAGCAAAGATGGATTAAAATTTTCATTTCGGGGGTGATGAACTCCCAGAGCAATCAGTTGATCGTACAATTCCATTGCCGCCGATTCTCCCTGGGCTATAAATATTTCTGCTTCATTAAAATCAAAACTGGTTAATCCCTGTAAATCAGGAATTATCAAGATATCACATAACTCTTGCTGATGAGGATTGGTTTCAGTATTCCTGAAACCGATAGTTTGGTTGATGATGTCAATAAAATTTCCCAACTCCTGTTCGCTTTTGGGGGGAGTTCCCACATCAACTCCAATAACCACATCCGCTCCTAAATCAAGCACATTCTGAACCGGAAAATTCAATATTGCCCCTCCATCCACTAATAGATGGCTATCAATTTGCATAGGAGTAAAAACAGTGGGTATGGACATGCTTGCTCTCATCGAAGGGGAGAGGTAACCCTGGGCTAACTCAACAGCTTCGGCACTGACCACATCTGATGCAATGCAGCGGTAGGGTATGGGGAATTGATCGAAATTGAAGTACTGATTGACCGGCCAGGTTAACCGGTCCAGCAAACTTTGAATATTCTGACCATTTATTAATCCCAGGGGTAATTGAGGAGTGAATCCGTTTAGGGGAACGGAGGCTATGTATAAATCTGCATACTGTTTCTGATCAATGGGAAGATCTGAACGGCTGATTTTATCCTCAAACAAGCTGTTCCAGTCTTCCTGCAAGGCTAAACTTTCCAACTCCTGAGGAGATAAACCAATTGCATAAAGACCTCCCACTATACTTCCCATGCTGGTTCCCACAACATAATCGGGGGTGATCCCTGCCTGTTGAAGGACTTTTAATACTCCGATATGAGCAAAACCTCTAGCCCCTCCTCCGCTTAATACCAATCCTATGCGCAGGGTATCTGTAGAGGGTTGATTGTTTGTTGAAGATGCAGCAAGAAAGATCATAAAAAAAATTGCTATTGCTGATTTAATTATTTTATCTGCAGGAACATATAAGTTTATTTTTAGATGAAGCATGGTTTATTATAATTTAATAATTTCAGAACAATCAAGTTTTAATATGAAAGATCAATTATTAACGGTTATCGGAGGAGGAGCTTCTGGTTTGATTGCCGCCGGTTGTGCGGTAATGCAGTATAGACAAAACTTTTCCCGGGGCAATAATATCAAGGTTCAGATTCTGGAAAAAATGCATAAACCGGGATTAAAATTGGGGATTACCGGCAAAGGGCGTTGTAATCTCTCCAATACTGCTCCCTTAGATGATTTCATCGAGCATTTCAGGCCAAATCCCAAGTTTCTTTATCCCGCTTTTAATAATTTTTTTTCAGGCGAGTTAATTGAATTTTTAAATCAACAAAAGGTAAAAGTAAAAGTGGAAAGAGGAGGAAGAATTTTTCCCCAAAGTGATTCAGCCCTCCAGGTAGCTAGAACATTAATAGATTGGAATAGAAAACTGGGAGTGGATATAAACACAGGCAATGCGGTGCAATCAGTTAAATGGGAGAAAAATAATCTCTATCCTTTTAAAATCATGGTTAAACAGAAAAAATCAATTTATCTAAGTTCAGCGGTAATTATCAGCACCGGCGGAATAACCTATCCCCTGACCGGTTCCAGTGGTGATGGTTATAAATGGGCACAGCAACTTGGCCACAGATTAATAAATCCATTACCCGATTTAGTGGGTTTATACATTGATCCTCAGCTAAATTGGGATTTCCAGGGATCAGTTAGTTTGAAAAATGTAATGATAACCCTGAGTCTGGAAAAGGATATCCAGCACCGGGAATTTGGAGAAGCCCAGCTAAGTAAAAATTTGTTTGAGGGTCCGGTAGTATTGAAATTAAGCAGATTTGCGGTGCAAGCACTACAGAGAAAACAGCAGGTATATTTATATTTGGATTTGAAACCTGCTCTAAGTGAAAAACAATTAGACCGAAGATTAATTAAAGAATTTAACCAGCAGGGCAGTAAATCTGCAGTTAAAATATTGAAATGTCTGATCCCCCTGAAGCTTGTGGACAGCTGTTTAAGTCAAACCGGAGTCCCTAAGCATTTAAAAGGAGGTCAGCTAACCTCAATCCACAGAAAAAAAATATGTCAGTGGATAAAGTATAACCGGTTTAAGGTGAAAACCTGTCAAACCCCGGACCGGGCGATTATCACCGCAGGAGGAGTGCATACCGATGACATCAATCCAAAAACGATGATGTCAAAAATTATTCCGGGATTGTTCTTCAGCGGGGAGATAATTGATTATGCCGCAGATACCGGAGGATTTAACCTGCAAGCTGCCTTTTCCACCGGCTGGCTTGCAGGCAAATCCAGCATTGAATATTTAAATTCTATTTAAATTTCTTCAATGCTGTCCAGGATAGCTTCAACCACATCTCCGTATTCATCCATATCATCTTCATTCGCCAGGACAATTAAAAATACAATGTTATCACTGCTTCTCTGAAATGATGCTATAAACACCACATAATCATCCTCATCAGTGTCCAGCAGTCCCGCAGCTCCGAAAACGGGCATACCATCTATTTCATCCTGAAATACTTCTTCTTCTAATTCAACTACCCCCTCCGATTGGACTTCCAGTTCATCCACTGCCGCTTCTACCATAATCTCAAATAATTCTTCGTCCAGACTATTTCCATCCTCATCTTCAATAGCATTAAAGGACAACACCACATCTGCTTCAGTGTGATTTATGATCATTTGAGTACCGTAAAGTTCATACTCCCAGTCCGAGGGTACCCATATTTCAATTTCTGCAGCAGAATACTCTATTTTTTCAGCATTTAAACTTAAGGCAGAAATGCAGGTTAAAACAACTAATCCCGCTCCTAATAGCAACTTCTTGGATAACATTGTAATCTCCTTTGCTTGTGGTTATTTATATCAATATCCTCTATCTAAGAGAAAAAATCAAAGGTAATTTTATTTTAGATCATCTTCATGGTTCCCTTGCTGAAACTGACCTCCTGGGTGAAGACCATCGCCCCTTGTTTTTTATTGAGATCACCGGTGATTTTTTCAATTCCCTCGATAAGTTTTTGTTCCTGGGTTTCAGGGATAAGAGTAATGATGGTTTTACTTTGATTTTTATTTTCCTTCATGAAACCGATAAAGCTGGCGAAAAGGGGAATATTTGAAATATACTGCCCCATCCCGTAGGATTCAATAATAGTGGCTCCCTCAATTCCGTTTTCCAGCAGGTATTCCAAGATATCATAAAGAAATTCTTCAACATACAAGATTATGTGAAGAAGCTTGTATTTTTTTATTTTAATTTCAGCTATTTCCTCCATCCGGGTATTTCTGATGAATGCTTCGTAAACAGCAAGTTTAGTGGGAGCATTGACCAGTTCTTTTTTAAATCCACTTTGAGAAAGTAGCCGGGAAAGACTGGCCAGAATTTTCAAGTGTTCTCCGACATTGGTTGAGGGTCCCACCAGCACAA
>LKUE01000171.1 GCA_001412365.1 Desulfuromonas sp. SDB
TGTAATTTTTTTTAAATTGATAAATAAATAACTTGACTTAAAAATTGTTTTTTTATAAATTAGATGTTTCAAACTATATGACTGAACGTTCAGTCATTATTTTTATAGGAGGATTATGATTGATAAAAAAGAGTGGATAATCAGATCTGCAATTAAGGTGTTTTTTGATAAAGGGTATCAGCAGATAACCCTTGACGACATAGCAGGTCAAGCTGATTTAGCCAAGAGTACTCTTTATCTGTACTTCAAGGACAAGGACGATCTTTTCTTTAATTCAGTAATGTATATTATAGATGAACTATCTGCTAATATGAAAAAAGTGATTGATCCTGATGATGAAATATTTAACATGCTGTTTAAGATATTTAAAATTCAATTAGATATATTCAATAAGAACAGAGAATTCCTGGGTATGTTTTTTATTTTAACTAATCCCAATATTGTTAAAAACAGTAAAAAACTTTTTGAAAGCATTGATCAGCGGAGTCTTGAATTAAAAAAATTTGTTGAAAATCGGATTAAGCAGGAAATAAAAAAAGGAATGATTAGAAAAGATGTTGATTCCGGTTTTATGACAGATGTGTTTTGGGGAGTATTGATAACCGCCACCAAAAAACTTCATGAACAACCTTCTCAGGAAGATGTAGATAGTGAAAAGTTAGCGGAAAAATATATTGATATTATCAAATACGGTTTTAAATCATGACCGGATAGGGGGATAAATGATCAATTTAATTACCTTGATTTTCAGTTTTGCAATTATAAGCCAGCCGCCAACCGTACTAACCCTTGATGAGGCAATGAACATAGCTTTCCGGGGAAATTTAGATATAAAAATAGCCGAGCAAAATCTGCTTTCGGCAAAAGCGGATTACCGATCCGCGATATCCAACTTTCTTCCCACCCTCAGTTTCAGCTCTTCCTACACCCGGTATCCCGATGAAAAAACCCAAACTTATTATAATTTTGACCCGGTAACCGGGCAATTCACCACCGAGGAGATTGTTTCCAGACCTAAAGCCATGCATTCCAGCGGATTTAATTTAAGCTGGGTTCTGTTTACCGGAGGAGCCAGGTGGGCAAATGTAAATATCAATTCAGCTACGGTAAGGATGCAGGAATATCAAACTTCAATTACCCAAGAGAATATTGCTTATGGAACTTTTTCTGCTTACCTCGGTTTAATTCAGGCTGAAAAAGCCAAACTTATTGCTGAGGAAGCATTACAACAAGCTAATGAAAACTACAAATTAACTGAAACTATGTATCAAATTGGTTCCTCTACCAATCTAGACTTACTCCGGGCGGAAGTACAGGTTTCCCAGCAGGAAGGCAATTTAATTCAAGCGGAAAATAATTTGGAAGCGGCAAAGAACTCCTTGTGCGATATTCTGGATATTGAAAAAACTGAACTAACTGCAGTTGAACCGGTGTTCAAGGAAATTAATCTCCTCTCCCTGGATTCCTGTCAAGCCATGGCCATAAATTCGCCAGCGGTGGGAATGGCTCAGGCGGGAGTAGATATTGCTGAAGCCGCTAAACGAACAACAATTTCACCTTTTTTGCCCACGGTGAGTTTATTTGGCGCGTATAATTGGTCGGGACAGAATTATGAGTTTGATGAACCGGAATACTACGGGGGAGTACAGTTTAGTTGGGAAATCTTTTCAGGAACCTCCCGCTTTCATGATTATTCCTCAGCTGGTTTCCAGCATACTGCTTCGGTGTTGGAATTATCTGATGCCAAACAGGAAATTTTAAGCACCACTGAAAAAGATTACCTAAGTGTGCAGTCGGCTATTGCTTTCTGGGAGACTGCAGTGAAAACAATGCAGTCTGCTCAACAATCATATAACTTAACCTTGAGGATGTATGAAAACGGAATGGTCACCTCTCTTGATTTATTTGAAGCGCAAAATACACTGGAGGAAGCAAGATTAGCTGAACTATCTGCTTATTACAGTAAATATACAGCTTTGGCAAAATTATTATCGGATATGGGTATTTTAAAAACCACCATTATAAATGGAGGAATTTATGAGTAGAAAGGGGAAATATTTCAGATTTTTCACCATCATTAATATAGCAACTTTAGTTTTAATTGTAATTACAACCGGCTGTTCTCAAAAAGGGGGAAATGGCAGAAACCAGTACCGCACCTCGGTAAATGCTATAGTGGTGGAGACTAAAGATGCTACCAAATCATTGACTGTTTCCGGTAAGATTGAAGGACAGCATGATGTAATGCTTTCATTTAAATCTGGGGGGCGAGTGGCCAGGGTTGAGGTTGATGAAGGAGATACTGTTTATAAAAATGACTTGATTGCCAGTTTAGAACAGACTGATTACTATGCCACCTACCTTCAAGCTCAAGCTGCCTTCAACCAGGCGGAAGCGGATTTTCAACGAACCCAACAGCTTTATGAGGACAACCTTATTTCCACTCAAGCTCTTCAGCAGGCGGAAACCGGATATCAAAATGCCCGGGCGTCATTGATGCTAGCTCAATCCGCAATGCAGGGGGCTTACATTAGGGCTCCCTTTGATGGAATTATTGCCCTCAGGAATATTGATGTGATGGAAATGGCTTCCCCCGGGGTTCCTTACTTTCAAGTGGTGGATATGGATACAGTGAGGATTAAGCTGAGTATCGGCTCTGAAAAAATTGGATTAATTTCAGAAGGCACTGAAGTAAGTATCAGACTGGATGCCCGTCCCGGTGAAATTTTCACCGGAGTAGTAGATAGAGTTTTTCCTGCCGCTGATCCATCTACCGGAAAATTTACAGTGGAAGTTCAGATGGAGAATACCTTTTTAAAATTACTGCCGGGAATGATTGCCATCTGTAATATTGTCATTGAAAGATATGACCGCGCCATTGTAGTTCCCCTAAAATCAGTGTTGATGGAAGAAGATCAGCATTATGTTTTCACCATAAGTGAAGGAGTTGCCCAGCGCAGGGAAGTAGAGGTGATAAATGTTGATGATTCTATTGCCGTAATCTCCTCCGGTCTGTCCGAACAAGACACCTTAGTAGTTACCGGTCAGGATTATATTGAAGATGGATCCCTGGTTACCTGTAATTTAATCGGATGTGAATTGCAGGATGGAGATGAGCAATGAAAATTTCACAAAAAGCGATTTCTTCACCTTTAACTGTTTTTATCCTGGCTATCGCCGCTGCTGCTTATGGTGTTTATGCTTATTTCAATATTCCTCTGGAATTGATGCCGGATGTAAATATCCCCTGGATTCAGGTTTACGTACCTTATTTCGGTGCAGCTCCAGAAGAGGTGGAAAATTTAATTGTGAAGCCAATTGAAGATGAATCCCGGGGAGTAGATAATCTCAAGCATATTTACTCATTTTCTTCCAATGCGGGTGGACAGATTTGGTATGAATTTGAAATTAACACGGATACCAAAGAAGCCCGGAGGGATTTAGAGGAAATAGTGAACAGGGTAAAGCATGAATTTCCAGAAGATGCAGAAGAACCGATTATCCGGGATATTGACTTCAATGATCGTCCCATAATGTATGTCGCCCTGACCTCGGTGGGAGAAAAGGAATTTTCCTATGAAAAACTGAAAAATCTGGCTGATGACATGACCCCTATTTTAGAAGGAATCAGCGGAGTATCCCGGGTGGATGTATTCGGGGGAAGAGAACGTGAATTCAGAATATTGGTAAAGCCGGAAAAACTTCAGGAATACGGTCTTTCCATTCCCCAGGTGCTAGGAGCTGTACGCGGGGCAAATATGAATCTGCCGGCGGGAGAAGTGACCCTGGATCAGAGAGAATACACCCTCCGGGTATTGGGTGAATTCAACAACAAACAGGATATTGAAAGAACCATTGTCACCATTACCCCGGAAGGACCCCTGTACATCGAAGATATTGCCATTGTCCTGGATACTTTGGAAGAAACCAATTCTTTTTCCCGCTATGATACCCGTCCTTCCGTAGCTCTGGCTATTTACCGGAAAGACGGAGCAAATATTGTAGGAATTTGCGGCGAGGTGGAAAAAGCCCTGGAAGAAATGAAAGAACTTGTTCCGGAAGGAGTGGTTTCCGAAGTAACCTTCAATCAGGCTGACTACATAAATGAAAATCTTAATCAGTTGAAAACCAGCGCTATCTTTGGAGCAATACTGGTCATCATCATCCTCATCTTAGGAATTGGCTGGAGAAATGCCCCTCTGGTAGCGGCGGCAATTCCCCTGATCATCTTGATGACCTTTGGAATTTTGTATGTCTCCGGCAATTCCTTAAATAATATTTCACTGTTCTCTTTAATTCTACTGGTGGGAATTGTGGTGGATGGAGCGGTGATAATTGTGGAAAGCACGTATCGTTATCTGGAGTACGGATACGACAAGGTTACTGCTTCCAGAAAAGGGGTTGATGAAGTGGGAACTGCAGTTCTCGCTTCCGCCTTGACCACTATGGCTGCCTTCTTCCCCATGTTTATGGTTAAGGGTATTACCGGAGAATTTATGAGATTAATACCTATTACTGTAATTATCGCTTTGTCTTCTTCCATACTGGTTGATCATATCGTTATCCCCGCAGTTGCATCAAAGATGGTAAATTTGCCGGGGAAAGGGGAGAAAAAGAAGAGTCGGTGGTTTAATTCCCGAATTATGAAATTTTACCGCCGGTTATTGGACTGGGCACTTAAACACCGGTTTCGTATAGTGGTAATTACAGTGGTTGCTTTACTTTCTTCATTGATGTTGTTTCCCTTTGTAGGAATTGAACTTTGGCCGGATGTAGGATTGAGGGAGTTTTCGGTTAACATAAATACCCCTAACGGCACTCCTACTGAAAGAACCAATTACATTGCTAACCGGGTGGAGGCATTGGTAATGCAGCTGCCCGATTTGGAAAGATATACATCCAGCGTGGAAGGCAATTCTGCAAATATTGAAATTGTACTGGTTGAAGGAACTGACTACGATGTTAAGGAAATTCAGGAAATACTGAGAGAAAAAATTGATTCCATTAGGACAGATATAGCTGATGCTCAAATCAGAATGATATCTGAATCCATGGGACCTCCGGGCGGCGCTCCCATCCAGGTGGAAATTAAAGGAGAAGACATTAATGTGCTTATGGATTTAGCATTTAAAACCAAACAATTTCTTAGAAATCTGGAAGGCACCCGTAATGTCCGGGATGATTTCGGGTCGGGCTCACCTGAGGTCAGAGTGATAATCAAACGGGAACAAGCGGCTTTTTACGGAGTAACTCCTTATGATATAGTGCAGACTATTGCGGTTGCCTACAATGGTAGTGATGTCACTGAGGTTCACCTGGAAGATAAGGAAATTGATGTAAGGGTGGAAATACCTGAAGCCGATAAAACCCTGGATGTTTTAAGAAGATTTCCCATTGCCACCAAAACAGGAACCACCATTCCCCTGGAAGAAGTTGCGGATATTGATGTGGGTTCAGGTTTTGCCCGAATTAACCGGGTAGACGGGAAAAGACAGGTTACGGTGGAAGCGGAAGTATTTGGAGTATTAGCCACCGAAGTATTCGGTGAACTGGAACCATTTTTGGACTCCATCCAAGTCCCCGGCTACATGGTGGAATTAACCGGGGAAAGGGAGCAGATGAGTGAAGATTTCAGCAGTTTGGGAATTGCCCTGGTTATCGGAGCGGTGCTGGTGTATTTGGTAATGGCTATTCAGTTCCAGTCTTTATCCCATCCATTTGTAATTATGTTCACCATACCTTTTGCCTTGATTGGGGTAATGGTAGGATTATTTATTACTCGAAATCATTTTGGGGTTATGCCCCTGATCGGAATGCTGGCTTTAATCGGCATTGTGGTAAATGACGCAATTGTGATGATTACTTATGCCAATAAGCTTAGAAATGAAGGTTATCCAATATACCAGGCATTGCGCAGGGCAGGTCCGGTGAGATTGAGACCGATTTTGATGACCTCCATTACCACCATGGGGGGATTGCTTCCCCTAGCCCTGGGTCTGGGTATGGAGTATGATTTCTGGGGACCGATGGCTTGGCCTATAATATTCGGTTTGATGTTTTCCACCCTGCTGACCTTGCTGGTTATTCCGGTTTTCTATGCGGTAATTAACCGGGCGGGAAAAATGCCCGATGATCTGCCGGAAATAAACTTGCTGGATAAGGACTAAATTTAAGACCCCGAATATATCCAATATATTCGGGGGTCTGGAGTTTTTCGAAAGCTTCCGTTTTTCGGAGGTACTACCACTTACCTACTGTGAATAGAAATTCACATATATGAAAAAATCTTCACATTAAATGGTGAACAGTTGTT
>LKUE01000172.1 GCA_001412365.1 Desulfuromonas sp. SDB
CAATTGGTTAAAATCATAAGGAAATGATATTATTTAACAAATCAATATAAACTACTGGCTTGAACAAAGGATAGATGATGATTGATATTGAGAAAATTTCTTCCAATAAATTATTTGAAGGAGTCAGCCGAGTTGATTTAGAAAACCTGGGAGAGGACTGTTTTAAAATATCTAAATTCAATCCCGGGGACATAATTGTTTCTCAAAACGCTGATTCAGATCAGGTTTTTTTAATTGTAGGGGGAAAAGTCAAGGTGATGAAGGCAATGCCTGAGGGCAAAGAAGTTTTCTTGGCTCAACGGGAGAAAAATGAATTTTTTGGGGAGTTGGGTTTATTGGAAAACAGACCCAGGTCAGCAAATATTTATGCTGAAGATCAGGTAGAACTGGTTATTATTTCCAAAGAAAATTTCTTCGATATAATTGAAAAAATTCCAAAGATAAAAGATAATGTCACTCAGAGTATTTCAGAAAGATGGAGAAAATCAGATCATATATTTACTCTTTTATTTGATAACTTTAAAAAAATAAGCGCTCAAAAGAAGGAACTGGAAAAAGCAAAACAGAAGATCGAAGAATATTCACAAAGATTGAAAATTGCCAATGATGAGTTAACTGTGAAAAACGAACAACTTTATCATATCGCTGTAACCGATAAACTTACCAATGTTTACAATCGTGCTTATATAATGGATCATTTGACTAAAGAATATGCCAAAAGCAAAAGGCATAAACTAAATCTGAGCTGTATTTTAATTGATATTGATAAATTTAAGAATTTTAATGATGAATACGGGCATCTCATCGGTGATTTAGTGCTGAAAAAGACAGCTCAGGAAATTAATGACTGTGTTAGAAAAGAGGATGTTTTTGGAAGGTATGGAGGGGAAGAGTTTTTAATAATATTACCCAATACCAATTCAGATCAAGCAGAAATATTAGCGGAGAAAGTGAGAATGAAAATAGCTAAAAATGAATACCGTAATGATGATTTAAACTTGAAAGTTACCATAAGTTTAGGAGTTGCCGATATTGATTCTACACAAACAAATTCTGAAGATGATCTATTGAAAAATGCAGATGTAGCTTTGTATCAGGCAAAGCATAAGGGTAGAAACTGCACGGTGAAATTTAGGAAATAGTTTAAATCCGAAAAATATTCTTGAATATCTTTAACCAGATAAGAGTATAGTTGAGGTTGAAAAAATATCAGCTTTCATTATAATTTGCAGTTATGAATTTAAACACTATTGTTTTTCAAGATTTTGAAATAAACCAGTTGGTTACGGAAGCTCTGAAGGAAGATCTGGGTTCAGGAGACATCACCACAAATCTCATTATTAAGGAGGATCAAATTGCTTTAGGTAAAATTGTTACCCGTGAACCGGGAAATATTGCGGGAATTGAATTTGCAAGAAAAGCTTTTGAAATTTTAGATGAACATGTTGAAATTGAAAATTTATGTGCTGATGGCGATCAGATTTCACCATCACAGATCATTATGACCATCAAGGGAAAACTACGGGCAATTTTATCTGCAGAAAGAGTAGCTTTGAATTTTCTTCAAAGAATGTCAGGAATTGCCACTGCTACTGCCTCCTTGGTCAAAGAGGCAGGAAAAAATATTAGAATATTGGACACCCGCAAAACTACTCCTACCTTGAGAAAAATTGAAAAGTACTCCGTAAGTAAAGGTGGAGGCGTAAATCACCGGTATAATCTTAGTGATATGATTTTAATTAAAGACAATCATATCCGGGCTTATAGCGGGAGTATAGATCAGTTGTTGACTGAAATTAAACAGAAGGTTTGTAACTTGAAAGTGGAAATAGAGATAAACTCTGTTGATCAATTAAAAGAGGTTATGAAAGTAGGAGTAGATAGAGTGATGCTTGACAACATGTCCGATACAGAAATTGATCAGGCTATTCAAATTATACAGGGAAGAGCTGAAATTGAAGTATCAGGGAATATGAACCTGGAGAGATTGAAAAATTTGAAAGGTAAGAACATTGATTTTATCTCCATAGGAGCTCTAACCCATAGTTATAAGTCCCTTGATATTGCTCTAGATATTGACTAGAAAGGAGAACACCATGGATGAACATCGTAAACGTGGACCAGGTTCAAGAGGATCATCCCACTTATCCAACGACTTTCAAAAAAAGCAGGAAAATACACAAATTTCCAAAGCTGAAAATTCTAATGAAGGTCAAGTAAATGACAGAGACAAGCAAAAATCAGTAAATAAAGATTTTTCTAAAAATGACAACAAATCAATTAAGAAAAGCAATGATTATTCAAAGGATTCAAAGGATTCAAGATTTAAGAAAAATAGAAGTAGTTCCTATTCGAAATCAAAAAACCGCAATCAGCGAATGAACTACTACAAGGAGATAATTAAACTCAAATCAGATTACCAGAAACTTGATAATGTAATTATGAAAATATCTAAAAGCAAACATGATGTTAAACCGTTGATATTAAGTTTAATTTCTATAATTTTATCTTTAATTGCCTTGTTAATATCAGCATTAGCTTATATGCAGTAGAATTTGGCTGGTCAGGTGGTTAACCAAGGTATAAATATTGCTGTATTTATCTCAGGCAGAGGATCCAATCTCCAGGCTATAATCAGAGGTTGCAGAGATAAAAAGATTAAAGGCAGAGTGAAAGTAGTCATCTCCAACCGTAGGGATGCGGGTGGAATTGAGATTGCAAAAAAACACGGCATAGCTGTATTTGTATATGAGAAAAAGAAATTTTCTCATAAACGATATCAGCAATTAACTGATTTTTTAAAATCAGTTGATATTGATATCATTGCCTTAGCCGGATATTTAGAATTAATCCCTCCGGTTTTAATTAGACAATTTGAGAACCGGATAATTAACATTCATCCTGCTCCCCTGCCTGATTTCGGAGGAAAGGGGATGTACGGGATGAAAGTTCATCAAAAAGTTCTGGAAAGCAATATTAAATACACCGGACCAACTGTTCACCTGGTTGATGGGCAATATGATCATGGAAAAGTTCTGGATCATTATCCTGTGGAAATTTTTCCTGATGATACCCCCCAGTTATTGGCGAACAGAGTGATTTTAAAAGAACACCAGCTTTACGTTGATGTGTTAAGTAAAATCAGCACCGGCAAAATGATATTATAACGCATATTAACGTTAATTCTGCATAAAAAAGGAATAAAAACTAAATTTCAGCAATAATAGTAATTATTCTGACCAATATTATAGATTGAATTATTGTTTAGCTGAAAATGCTTTTTCAGGTTAAAGAGCAAGTTTATTTGATTTTTACAATTACAATTTAGATTGTTTAGATTAAAATAAGTACAGAACAAAAGGATGGCTAATTGCAGAAACAATTGAGAGAAAGATGAACAGCGTTAATCTTCATGTACATACTAATGCCTCTGATGGATTATTTCCGCCGGAAGAAGTGGTAAAAAAGGCTAAGCAGCATAACTTGAAAGCAATTGCGGTTACTGACCATGATACTGTACAGGGATTAACCTCAGCTGAAAAAGCAGGGAAGGAATTTAACCTGGAGGTTATCCGGGGAGTTGAATTGAGTTTGGAGGTTGGAGATAAGGCTACCTGTCATCTCCTGGGGTATTTTATTCCGGATGACCAGGGAGTGCTGGTAGATACCCTGATTAAAATTTCCAAATCAAGGGAATTGAGAAATCAAGCCATTATTGATAAATTAAAAGAAAATGGCATTGAAATGGATTATGATCAGTTAAAAGAAAAGTATTCTCCCGGAAAGTCCAATATGGGCAGAATGCATATTGCTCAAGCCCTGGTGGACAAGGGATTTGTAAAAACCTATCAACAGGCGTTTGATAAGTACTTAAAAAAAGGAAAGTGCTGTTATCAGGAACGGTTCAGACTTACTCCTGAAAATGCTGTGGAACTAATTCATCAGTCAGGGGGGCTGGCAGTTTTAGCTCATCCCGGGGAAGGTTATCCCAGTGAGAAAAAAATGAAAGAAATTTTCAGTTTACTGTTAAAAGCGGGATTGGATGGGATTGAGGTATATTATCCCCGGCATACATATATTCAGACTTTAAATTATTCCAAGATGGCGGAAGATCATCATCTTTTAAAAACAGGTGGTACTGATTTTCATGGATTTAAGGGAAGGGATCAATGGAATTTAACTCCTCCTCTTGGCTATGAAGTGGTTGAGAGGATGAAAAAAAGGAGGAAAAAATATGATAGCTCCTAATCTAATGAAATGTTGCGTATTTACTAAGACTTCCAGAATAATTGGTTGGGTTGATTCAAATTTGGTTAGATCAGTAGAATCCGGATTTTTTTTCAATAATGTCAATATCGGATTAAAAGGCTATCTTAATTTCTACGGTCCTCCCAATGGGGAGGAGATAAAAATGACCGAATTTGTTTCCCAGGGAAATAGCATATTTTCTAAACCGGTAGAAAGAGTTTATTCCAGTTATGTGATTTCAGCTTCGCAGATTTTATTTTTATTTGATCTGAAGCCGATGACTCCCAGTGACAATAAACCTGAAAAAAGGCAAGTGGAACAAAGAGCGGTTTTAGCCCCGGTAATGGTAAGATTTATTGATCACGGAGTTGCCATTAAAGGAAAAACCTACCTGCATAAAGCCGCTTATGATGAAAGGATTATCAAGCTGATTTCAAAAGATAAACACTGGTTTGTACTCCAGTATCCTGAATTTCTTCCCGGATATAGCGATATGTTTGATCAGTACTGGGGCTGTTCAAAAATTGCGCAAGATCATGGATATAAATTAGATCACCTGTTGGTTAGAATTGAAAATGTGGGTATTGGTATATAATTGGAGGGATTTCAATGTTTTTTGCATTTTTAATTCTAATGACCAGTGTAGTTGAAATCCCCCCGGGAACTCAGTTATACGGATTAACTGTTTTTTCAGGGACTAAAATTGACACGGTTAATATGGAGTTTATTTCCAGGATTCCCAATGGAGGAATGTCCGGAGATTTACTGGTAGCAAGGTGCTGGGGTGATTATATTGAACATATTGGTGTATTGCAGGGGATGAGCGGAAGTCCGGTTTTTTATCAGGAACAGATAATTGGAGCTATGTCCATAGCCTGGTCGGATAACCGGGAACCGATAGTAGGTATTACTCCCCTGGAAGATATGGAAAGGGATGTCAGATTTGGATTGAACAGCTTTACCTCTGATATCAACAGCCCGTCCTTAAGCCCACAGTGGAGGGAATTTCAGGTGGGTATTTCAGTTTCAGGATTAGCTTCGCCTACTGTAAATTATCTCAGCAGTAATTTACAATCGGGTTATCAGGTTTTAGAGGGAGGTACGGGGGAAGGAGAACATTACCCCCTGCAGCCAGGAGGGGTATTATGTATTGGTCTGGTCACTGGAGATGCTAATGTGGCTGCGTTTGGAACTATTACTAAGGTTAACCAGGATACGGTTTGGGGATTTGGTCATGCTTTCACCAGCGAGGGCAGCTGCAGTTATCCCCTGTGTGGAGGCAAGGTAAATTTAGTAATGCCGTTGAGGACTATTGGATTTAAAGTTGCTTCTCCAGGTGAGGTAGTAGGTACTATAACCAGCGATGTCCCCACCGGGGTGGCTGGAGTTATCGGACCTATCCCTCAGATGATTAATTTAAAAGTTCAGATTAATAATGATATTAGTTTCCGGGAGTACAATTACCAGATTTGCAGAAGTAAGTTATTCACTCCGGTAATGCTGGCTTCTATGGCTTTGAATTCGCTTATTAAAAGCGGATTGTATTCCTATCAGTCATTTTTCCAGGTAAATACTGAATTTTACCGCGGGGATCAACTGGAAATATCAATGAACAATGCCTATAACAGTTTAACCACTTACCAGGGTGAATGGCTGAATACACTTCAAATAGTTACTACGGTCTTGTTGGAAAATGAATTTCAAACCAGTTTTCCCGATTCGGTAAAATTAGTATTTGATGTTTTCCCGGAGATAAGACAACTTACTATTGAAAATGCTTTTTTAAGCTCCAATACTGTCAGGGGTGGGAAGGAAGTTGAGGTTAGAGTTCTGTTTTCTGATTATCAAAGCGCAGGGGATGTAGTGGATAAATATTCAATTACCATTCCTGCAAATATCACTAGTGATACTTTAGGTTTATTGATAAGTGATGCTGCCAATTTAAGTGCTTTTAATGAAATAAGAAATAACCATTGGGGAGAGTTCAGAGAATACCGGCAATTAGTAAATCTGATTAATAATTTGCCCTCCAATAACAGCTTGTATCTGATTTTATATCAGAAACAAGTGGGCATGGATTTGGGAGGTGAGGAAATTTCGTCATTTCCTCTATCTTTTCTGGGTACTATAAAATATTCCGGATTTAATACCTCTCCTGTATTTACTAATTATAGGATTCTGGATTACCAGAAAATTGATTATCAACAGGTGATAAGAGGGGTCATTGTAAAAAGGATTTCTGTGGAGGGATAATGAAGTTAAAGATACAATTACTTTTTTTACTTATAGTTACGGTTACAGCAGCGGTATGGTCCGGTCAGCTTAGAAACTGGACCCTGGACAGTTTTGATGATTTTATAACTGGCGAATTTGAAAACACCGAAATTTCTGAAACCGGGGATATACATCTTACCTACCCTTTGAATGAATTGGCACATCTTGATGTAGTTCAGGCATGGTCATTACTTGGAGTTGGGGATAATTTATTTGTAGGGACTGCTTCTCCTGCTCAATTGTTATGCTACCATTTAAACCAGGGAAAATTAGACACTCTCTGTGCATTTTCCGGAGGAGGTATATTTGCCCTTGCTGAATTTAACCATCAGGCGTATGCAGCTCTATCCCCCCAGGGATTAATTTTAAAATCCAACGGATCTTCCCTAGATACAATTCAGGTCAGGGATTCGTTAATAATCTGGGATATCTGCGTATTGGATTACAATAAAATAGTATTGGCTACCGGAAACGGGGGTATGATTTTTATAGTAAACAGCCAGGGCAACATTACCGACAGCATTGAAACTTTTGATGAAGCAGTTACTGAATTAAAGTATCACCAGGACAGTTTGTATGTAGGAACTTCAGGGCAGGGATATTTTGGAGTGGTTGATATAGATAAAAAAACCATGTTTGTGATACATGATCCCCCCGGGGATGAGGTTAATGAGATTTTCATAGGTTCTGACCGAATTTTCTATACATCAATTTCCGGTTCAATTAATGTAGCCGGATTGGGAGCAGTGAGCACCATGATTGACACCGATTATGGTTTTGAATCTTCACTGTCGGAGATGTCTTCAAATTTGTACTATTACCAGAATGGATTGAATCAATTTATCTGGCAATCACCTGAACCTCCCATAACTAAAATTGATGAACTTTCCGACGGGAGAGTTGTGGTTTTTGGTTCACCGGAGGGCAGTATTTATGCACTGGATCTGGAAAATTACATTATGTCGGTGATATTTAAAGAAATTTCTCTGGTTGCCGATTGCTACCCGCAAAGAGACGGAGATTTAATTCTTTTAACTCTTAACCCGCCCCTCCTTTACAGTTTAGATAATGAAATTGCTGAACAGGGATATTACCTTTCTCCGATCCTGAAAACTGATATAAATTCAGTGCTGGGAAAATTCTACTTTATTGGTTCAGGAGCATTGACATTCCAAGCCAGAGTGGGAAATACTTCTGAACCGGATGATCAATACTGGTCGGAATGGAGTGGGGAATATTCATCAAATCCCATTGAATTTAATTTACCTCCCAGTAACTACTGGCAGTATCAGGTAAAATTTAAAAGGTCTTCAGATTTATCCAGCTTATATAAAACTGAGTTAATCTATTACCTCAGCTCTAATCAAGCCCCGGTAATTCAGAATTTAACCATTTACGCTCCGGGAGTAGGACATTCCAAGGTGATGAATTTAGGAATGTCTACAAATATGTTTACCGAGGAAATGCGGGAATGGTGCAATATATCAGGTTGGCCCATTCCTGATAATCCAGTGGAGCTTCCTTATAAATGGCAGGGCATTTACTGGGAGGGCAGGGATATCAATGGAGACAGCTTGGTTTATGAAGTCTGGATAAAAAGGGATGATTGGAGGGAATGGCTGAAATTAAGCGACAATTTGAAAATAAATGCATTTGCTTTTAATGATCTGTATTTTGAAAATGGCCGTTACCAGATTAAAATTATTGCATCAGACAGTATTTCCAATCCTGGTATTGCTTATCTTGAGGACACCTTGATCTCTGAATATTTTTGGGTAGATAACTCCCCTCCCCAATTTAAACAATTCACTCATAACCAGGATGTTTTGGAATTTCTGGTGGAGGATGAACTCTCCCGGATCATAGAATGTTATTACAGTTCGGACGGTATTCAGTGGTCACCATTGATCCCGGTTGATTTAGTAATGGACTCTCCCCGGGAAAAATTCCAGGTAAAACTTAGTGATGACTACAGGATGATCCGTTTTTATGCGGTAGATGGTTCACAAAATATCAGATATAATTATTGGTATATTCCTTGAAACCTGAACTGAATATACTGGTATCTCCCACTAGTTTTAAAGGAAGTTTAACTCCGGTACAGGCTGCTGAAGCTATAAGCGCCCATATTCCTCCGGAATTTAAGGTTATCAACTTACCGGTAGCTGACGGTGGAGATGGCACCCTGGAAGTATTAACCGGAAAGCTAAAGGGCAGCTTTATGGAAGTTGATACAATCAATCCTTTGGGCAAGCCGATTAAGGCGGAATATTTCCTTACTGAAAATAAAACAGCAATTATTGAGTTAGCCAGGGCATCCGGATTGAATCTGGTTTGTACTGAACACTGCCCGGCAGTGTATGGTTCAACCCGGGGTACAGGTAAGCTTGTTCTTTCTGCATTAGATCAAAAGGCTTCAACTATAATGTTGACGGTGGGAGGATCGGCTACTGCTGATGGGGGAGTAGGTATTTTAAAAGAATTGGGTTACCGGTTTTTAGACAGCAGGGGAAATGAGATAAGAGAGGGTGGCATAGGATTAAATGATATTGAAAGTATAGATGTAAGCGGAGTTGATCCCAGGATTTTTAAAATTCCCCTGAAAATACTATGTGATGTTGATAATCCCCTGCTGGGAGAGAATGGGGGAATTGCTGTTTATTCACCCCAGAAGGGCGCCAGCCCCCACCAGGTTAGTTTACTGGTGCAGGGATTTGCCCATCTTTCAAACCTGATCGGGAAATACCGGAATAAACAAATTGGGGATATTCCCTATGGAGGGGCTTCGGGAGGAATCCCTGCAGTCTTATCTGCATTTCTGGAAGTTGAAATTCACCCGGGAGCTGAATTAATACTGGAATGGCTGAATTTCAATGAAATTATTGAGGAGGTTGATTTAATAATTACCGGAGAAGGCAGTTTTGATCAAACCACCCATAACCATAAAATTACCTCGGTTATCCTGGAGAAAGCAAAAACATTAAACAAATTAGCAGTTGTTTTTTGCGGAGAGATTAATCAAAGTGATCCCCGAATAATTGCTTTTTCCATTTCTCCGGGAATATGCCCGAAACAGCAGTTAATTGCCCATGCCGGGAAATATCTGGGTTTGCTGACTTCCAGGGTGTTTTCTTTGATTTCTGAGATTTATATGATAACATCAAAGAGTTTACAGTTATAAGTGGTTGCGCAGGAATTTCAACTTAAAAGAGAGGAATTATGTTTGAAAATCTGACTTCACGGATTACCACAGTATTTACTTCTTTAAAACGGAAAGGTTATCTTTCAGAAAAAGACGTGGATAATGCAATCCGGGATATCAGAAGAGCTTTGCTTCAGGCGGATGTAAATTTCCAGGTGGTCAAAGAATTTTGCCAAAATATTAAACAGCAGGCGGTGGGAGAAAGAGTATATAAGAGTCTTAGACCCGGAGATGTGGTGGTTAAAATTGTTCATGACCAGCTGGTGGAATTATTAGGTCAAGAATATTCACCTCTGAAATTATCCGGAATGCCTCCGGTGATTATGCTGGTCGGTCTGCAGGGGAGTGGAAAAACCACTACCGCAGCCAAGCTTGCAAACAGTTTGACTAAGCAGAATTATAAACCTCTGTTGTCAGCTTGTGATAACCGCAGACCTGCTGCCAGTGAACAGCTGGAGATTTTAGCTCAGAAAAATCAAATTGATTTTAATCCTGTTGATCCCCTCAGTGCCCTGAAAAGTGCGGAGAAAGCAGTGGAAATAGCCAGAAAAAAATACCTGAATCCGGTAATATTAGATACTGCAGGCAGATTGCATATCGAACATCAATTAATGGAAGAACTTAAAGATATTAAATCTAAACTTAATCCCTCGGATATCCTCCTGGTTGTTGATGCAATGACCGGTCAGGATGCAGTTAACCTGGCTGAAAGTTTCAATAAGGAGCTGGGATTGACTGGGATTATTCTGACCAAGCTGGATGGTGATACCAGAGGGGGAGCAGCCCTCAGTATCCGTCAGGTTACCGGTGTTCCCATTAAATATGTGGGAACCGGAGAAAAAATAGATGATTTAATGCAGTTTTATCCTAAGCGGATGGCTTCAAGAATTCTGGGGATGGGAGATATTGTAAGTTTAGTTGAAAAAGCGCAGGAAGTAACTGAACAGGAAGATGCAGAAAAATTTGCCCGGAAACTTCGCAAAATGACGTTTACCCTGGATGATTTTCTACAACAGCTTCAGAATGTTAAAAAACTGGGTCCATTGGAAAATGTATTGTCCATGCTTCCCGGAGGTATGTCTGGTTTAAAGAATGATGCTGAAATCAGTGATAAACAACTGGCTAAAGTGGAAGCAATTATCCGGTCAATGACCATTGAAGAAAGAAACAATCCTAAAATTATAAATGTTAGTAGAAAAAATCGTATTGCAAGAGGTAGTGGCAACAAAATTGTGGAAGTTACAAAACTTATAAAACAATTTGAAAATACCAAGAAAATGATGAAAAAAATGATGGGAAAACAACAAAAGTCATTTTCTCACTTGACAAAGAAATTTAACTAGGGATAATATAAAGACCTAAAATTTTGCTATTAATAATAAATTGAGCAACAGGAGGTTAATTACATTTGTCAGTTAGTATTCACTTGAACCGAGCAGGTAAAAAAAATAAACCATTCTATAGAGTAGTTGTGGCTGATTCTAAACATCGTCGAGACGGAAAATACATTGAGAAAGTGGGATATTATAATCCTCTAAAGCCTGAAGATTTCTCTTTGAATATGGAAAGTATTGAAAAATGGATAAGTAAGGGAGCTAAAACTTCTGATACGGTACAAGCCCTTATTCGTAGATACAAAAGAGAACAACACTAAACAGGAGTGAATTATGGACTACACATCCCATCCTTCAGTAAAAGAACTGGTTGAATTCATTGCTCAAAAACTGGTTGATCACCCTGAAGAAGTAAATGTTACCGCTACTGATCATCAAAAAACAGTATACTTGGAATTGAGAGTTGGTACTGGTGATTTAGGAAAAATTATTGGCAAGGAAGGAAGAACAGCTAAGGCACTCAGACATATTGTATCTGCGGCGGCGATGAAGACGGGTAAAAGAGCGATCTTAGAAATTCTAGACTAATTCTTAAAAATTCAGCCGCCAGATCTTTTCTGGCGGTTTTTTATTCAATTAAATTTAAATGAAAATTGATATAGTTACAATATTCCCTGAAGTCATTAAAACTTATCTGGAAATTGGCGTTCTGGGCAGGGCAATTCAACAAAAATTATTGGAGATAAATGTTCGTAATCTTAGGGATTATTCTGAATATCCTCATCGCCAGGTGGATGACTACCCTTATGGGGGGGGAGCAGGAATGGTTTTAATGGCTCCTCCCTTGATCAAAGCAGTTGAATCCCTTGTTGAAAATAACAGTGTGGTTATTTTAACCTCTCCCCAGGGTTGTAAATTTCATCAGAAATTAGCCCGGCAGTTCTTACAGCAGGAGCATTTAGTTATTATTTGTGGAAGATACCGGGGAGTTGATCAAAGGTTTATAGAAGGATGGGTTGATCAGCAAGTATCCATTGGAGATTATATATTATCAGGAGGAGAACTGCCATCCATGGTTGTAGTGGAAACTGTAGCCAGACTGATACCCGGAGTTTTAAATAATTCTGAAAACCTAGATCTGGATTCATTTTCTAATGGACTTTTTGAGGAAGATTTGTATACTAGACCCAGAGAAGTTGATGGACGGAAAGTCCCCGATATTCTATTATCTGGCAACCATAAACAAATTGAACAGTGGAGAAGTGAGCAAAGGGAAATAAAAGCAAAAGAATTAAAAAAAAATATAAATAATAAAATTAAGTGAGGATGATATGGATAAAATACATGAAATTGAAGCATCTCAATTGAGAACAGATCTCCCCGAGTTTTCGGTAGGAGATACAGTAGCGGTGAGGATTAGAATCAAAGAGGGAGATAAAACTTTAATTCGGTTGTTCAGGGGAGTGGTAATTGCTAAAAAAGGGGGAAAGGGTTCCCGGGCTACTTTTACCGTAAGGAAAATATCCGGCGGAGTGGGAGTAGAAAGAGTATTCCCCTATCATTCCCCGGTCATATCAAGTATTAAGGTTTTAAAAAGAGGGAAAGTCCGTAAATCAAAGATTTACTATCTAAGGGGAAGAACTGGCAAAGCTGCTAAAATTAAAGAAAGGCGGTAAACATCAGATATGATTCCAGGGATTATGAACTGGAAGCGCTAAGCAGTGGTGCTAAATTAATATGTGGTGTGGATGAAGTGGGAAGGGGACCAATTGCCGGTCCGGTAGTGGCGGCGGCATGTCTGATTACTCTGAGCAGTAAAATTTCTGGGATTAAGGATTCTAAAAAATTATCCAAAAAAAGACGGGAATTACTTTTTAATTTAATCATCACTGAAGCTGAAGATGTTGGAATTGGAATTGTTGAACCTGAAACTATTGATAAAATAAATATATTAAATGCTTCTTTGTTGGCGATGAAGATGGCGGTTTGTTCTTTAAACATTTTTCCTGACTATCTTTTAGTTGATGGAATTTACAGCATTCCAATTTCTGGAATTCATCAAAAAGTAATAATTAAGGGTGATGATAAAAGTTATACCATTGCCACTGCTTCCATCGTAGCAAAAGTTATCCGGGACCGTTTAATGGAATTGTATGATTTGCTTTATCCGGGATATAATTTCTCCCAAAACGCAGGCTACCCTACTTCCGATCATCTGAACAGAGTCAGGCAGCTGGGACCTTGTCCCATTCACCGAATGACTTTTAAACCATTTAAAAATAAACATGTCCAGGAAATCAATTGGCAAACAAGGTGAATGTCTTGCCCTTCAGTATTTGAAAGAGAAAGGATACCAGCTGGTTGGAAAAAATGTCCGCATGGGCAGATTTGAAATTGATATAATAGCCAAACAAAATCAGACTTTGGTATTTTTTGAAGTTAAAACCAGAGGTATGGACAGTTGGGATTCAAATTTTACTTCCTGGAGTTATGCTCAACAAAAAAGATTTTTATTTGCAGTAAAGAGATATTTAACCGATAATAATTTATGGAATAAATTTGATATAAGACTTGATTTCATTGCGATTAATTCGGGGAATTGGAGTATTGAGCATATTGAAAATGCTTTAACGGACTGCAGATGAATAAGATTTTAGTTGTTTTATTTATTATTTTTTTATCAGGCGGAGCATTACTATCTCAATCATCTTCAATTAATTATGAGGAAGAATTTCCCCGGGATTTAATTATAACCCATCAACTACTCAGGTCTGCATTTAATACAAATTCCATAGACAGCATTTTGAAAATTACCCCACAGGATTTAAAACAGATTTCCCTGGGGTCATCTGAACAAAATCCTTTTAGGTTATTTGTTAATGCTGAAACTGAACAACAGTACCGAAGTGCTGACTCCGTAGCCGGCAATAACCTTTTTATTCATTTTTACTTTTACCTTATGTCCGCTGAACCGGGTCAGAAAAACGAAGAAATGAGTTGGATGAGAGATATAATGACCGCAAAGGGTTTATATGGATCAATTTACCTGAGTAATTTTTTCTACAGAAAAGCCAAGGAATCCGGTCAGGCAGCGGAAATAATAGAAAATCTTAATTTAGCCTCTCAGTTTGCCCCGGATAATTTGGCAATCAAGCTTGACATTTTAAAATATCATTATTCCAAAAAATCAGTGGAGAAGATTATAAACAGTCTGATGGACTTGTTTTCAGTACTGGGGAAAAATTTTTATAATAAGTATTATCTAATAGCGGCAATTTTATATTTTGTTTCAATACTTTCCTTAGTGATGTTTATTCTGATGTCCATTTACATATACTTAAAGTCATTGGGCAATTTATATCATCATTTATTTCATATAATAATGAATTTAGTGACTTTTGAAACTCCAGCCAAAGTAGGGGCTTTTTTAATTTTAATTTCACCATTTTTATTGATAACTTCCCCAATTTTTATCGGAGCTTTATTAATAGGGATATCCTTTAAAGTAATCAGCAGAAGAGAACGGTTGGTCTATGTAATTTTAGCGATTATTCTTGTGGTCATATCATTTACCGCTTCCAGAGTTCAAAGTAAAATGATTAATTATTTAGATCATTCTCCGGATATTATTTTATGGAAAAATTTGCATTTCAGGGATGGGGGGAAGGTTATTTTCAATGATCAACAAGATGTTGAGGATATATTTGTACAGGCAGTGTTGTTGAGAAGAGATAAAGATTTTAATTCATCCCTTAAACTTTATGAAAGTATTAAAAATCAGATTTCTCAGGATGTTTACTACAACAATGTGGGAGTTCTATATTTTGATCAGGAAATAAAAGATTCAGCATATCACTATTTCTCCAAAGCACTTGAGTACAATTCTGAATCAGCAGTAATTCATTACAATCTGTATTTATACTATTTAGGAATTTTAGGGCAGGAGCAGCAAGCGGAGAATCAAAGAAGAAATGTGGTTAGTTTAGATCCCACATTATTAGAACAGAAAAGTACGGGGAGATTATCTTTTCTCCCCACCGATCAATTTGCTGCGGTTAATCTGGAAATTGAAATTACAAAAAGCGGGGATTTCATTTCATATCCTTCTCAACAGTTTAATCCTATTTTAAAGAAATTACTTCCCTGGAATCCTTTAATGGTCACCGTTACTTTATTGGTGATGTTTATAATTGGAAGTTTAATTACCTTCATACTTTTACATGGAAGGAGTTTGGGGAAATGTGCTATTTGTTCCGGTCCCGTTTGTTCCAAGTGTTTCAGAAATAGAAAGGGCGACAAAATTTGTACTAATTGTGCTCAGAGAATTGAAAAAATAAAGGATATTGTTGATGAAAATGCGCTGATAAAAGAAATTATCTTTCAATACCATCAAAAAACTAGAAAATATTTTCTGATGTTATCCATATTATTCCCGGGTATAGTTCATTATTTTAGAACTAACCGCATAAGGTTTAGATATGTAATTACTGCCAGTTTACTGATTACTTTATATTTATTTATGGCTCTGGGTCCCTCAGGATTAAATTCTCTGTGGTCTTTTAAATATTTTTTGATTTTTGCAGTTCCCTATCTGCTCTTTGGCTGGAGTTCCTTCTACTGGCTTCAACAGAATGAGGGGGAGAAATGAGTAGGATTTATGATTTGATCTATAAAATGAAAACAGATAACCGTACAGGTGTGCTAACAGTTATGCAGTCCAAAGGGGATAAAGTATATTTGACCTTTAAGCAGGGGAAAGTTATCGCGGCTATCTGGCAAACCAAAGATGACCGGGCAATCCCCCTGTGGTTTTATCTTCAAACTAACAGTAAATTAGTTTCCGATGAGGAATATCAGGAATTGGAGGACCAGGCTAAGCAGAAAGATATATCGGTAGGCGAATTATTATCCAATATTGGAAACCTCCCTGATGAAAAAAGAACGAAATATATTACCGGCAAATTAGAAGAAATTATCTTTAACCTGTTTTCCTTAAAAGATGATGAATTAGTAGGGACGACATTTAATGAAAAAGAAATACTTTATCCCCATGCCGATGTTGAAATCAGTTTAGATGTAAGTGAACTGTGGGAAAGATATGTTCATGCAATTAAAGATTTGGAACTGGTGGTTGATTTTTTTGGGGATAAACAAACTGAGCTTAAAGTTATTGCCATTCCTGAGGAAGGATTGTCCAGGGAAGAAAGATTTATTTTAAACTTTATCTCCAATAGAAAATTTCTTTATCAGGTTTTAGCCCTTCCCCTTCCTAACAAATTGAGAATATACCAGATACTGGCTGACCTGAAATCAAAGAATGTCATTGAAATCATCAAAGAAAAATCACATTCCGTTTCTCAGAGAATTGATTTTAATCCGGTAAAAGCTTTAATTTTAGTCATTATTCTGTTTGTTTTGGCAAATTTACTGCCTACCCTGGGAAATTTAATTAATAGATTCACCGAACCAGATACAACCGTGGTTTCCCCGGATAAGACCAATGAAGTTTCTCATATCGTCGAACTGGTTAGAGCAGGAATACTTGATAATGGGGATTTATGGAAAGTTCCCTCTTCTTATGCAGATCGTTATGAAATCAACATTAACCATTATAAATTTACCATAGAACCCTGATCATTTTTATTGGCAAATTAAGTGAAGATTCTATTTATTACTTATTTTTTCCCTCCCTTAGGATTAGCAGGAGTGCAGAGACAAAGCAAGTTATGTAAGTATCTTGCAAAAATCAGCTGGGATATAACTGTGGTAACTTCGAACCCGAAGTGGTTTCTTGCTTACGATTATAGTTTATGGGATGAAGTAAAGAATTTAATCAGTATAATCAGGATTCCATCTTTTGATCATTATCACCTACCCCTGGAAAAATTATTCACCACTAAATCAAAATATAGTTCCAACCGTGGATTGACCAAGTATGGAAGCTCCAAATTTTTTTCCTTTCCTGATTATCAGGTTGCCTGGTTTTTTTTCAGCTACCCTCATATTAAAAGATTGGTTTTCGGAAATAAATTTGATTTTGTTCTGGTTTCAGCTCCTCCTTTTTCAACTTTTATAATTTCCTGGGCGGTAAGTAAGTTTTCAGGTATTCCTCTGATTGTAGATTTCAGGGATCCCTGGATTGATCAAGAACTATTTCCCTTTTTCTCCAGATTTCACCGTTGGTTTAATCTTTACTGGGAAAGTAAAGTGTTAAGCCAGGCAAGCTTGATCACTACCATCAATCCTTCCATAAAAAAATCAATAAAACAAAGATTTCCTCAGGCTAAAATTTATGTTTTAAACCAGGGATATGATCCTGAAGATTTTAAGGAGAAGATCAAAGTAGATTCCAATTCTAAATTAACTATTACTTATATGGGTTCATTGATCAGGGGAATCAAGGCAGATGTTCTTTTAAAAGCAGTGGAATGCTTAATTGAGCAGGATAATTGCTGGAAGCATAGATTGGAAATTTACTTTGTGGGAAAAAACTCTAAACAAGCTTTTAATTTAGCATCTGAAATGGGGATATCTTCTTTAGTCAGAAGTGTAGACTATCTTCCCCATCGGGAAGCTTTGCAATATGCCCGAAGCGCAGATGCTTTGTGGCTTTATATCCCGCCCTGGCAGGGAGATAATATGTCTACGGGTAAATTGTATGATTATCTGGGTACGGGAAATTATATAATAGCCTCTACTTTGCCTACCACTGCTGCCGCTAAGCTATTATCCGGATATAATAAATCATACCAAGTTGATCCCCAGGATTACCAGGAATTGAGCAAGGTGATAGAAAATCTTTATTATCAAAAACAGAAATCAAAAAAACTGCCTGAGGATAAATCATTTATTGCCAGGTTTGACCGCAAACTTATTGCAGAGAAATTTTCCAAAGTGCTGTTAGCCGGCAGGGATAATTCGAGACAATGAAAAAATAGGCCCTTCCAGGGTAAGGCCGGCGCAAGTTGATAAATCTCCTACAAAATCATCGGAGGCAAACACCTGTTTGGATTTATTCATTACCCCAAATAACTGAATAAGCAGATCAGGTTCTCTTAAGATTAAATTATGAGGTTCTGTCCTTCTCACTAATATATGGGCTAGAGCCTGTTCAATGTCCGCTTCGGGAAAAGCAGTTTGTTTAAGGGAAAGAATTTCAAATTTTTTTGCAGAGTAAATTAAACTGAGAATACTGGTTAAATCAGCCAGGGAACGTCCTACTGACCATGACAGTTTGGCTAAGGTTAGAGCCCTTTTAGTAGTGACCCCGCTGGTGATTTTTAGATTTTGATTAATACTCTTAGTTAAAAATCCGGGACCGGGGGGGGCTGCAGCCAGAGCAATGCCGGGTAGAGGTGAATTGTCCTGGGGAATTAATTGCTGGGTAATATGTCCGATTTTAGCTGCTGCCTCTCTGCCTCCCTGGGCAATGACCATAAAAGTCATGGGTCCATAGGGAATCAACTTGAGATTATGCTGGTCAACGATATTGTAAATGTTGGCAATGGTTGATTCCAATCCTTCAATTTCTTCCTGGGAAGTTGAGTCCACATCTCCGAATATTAATACCAGCAACATAATGGATTCCTGGATTAGTGAATCAATCTGGTTAAACATGTGTTGGTCATGACGGGGATGAATCATTACATTTCCTGTTTTTCCAAATCTGTAAAAATTATCATTTTCAATCAGCACTACTGCGGCATGATGAGCAATATCAGTTACGCTGTCATTGGAATTCGATATTATTTCTTCATCCGGCCAGATTCTGACTATATCCAAAAGAGCTTTAGCTGATCTTATCGGCTCCAGAACCCCCACCATAACCGCCCTTATTGCATCAAGAGCACCTTGAGCATCGGCAATATATTTTTTGCCACCGAGGTGCAGATTTTTTAAACTTGTATATTCTTCTTCCCAGCTGGGGTATTTTTTCTTATCTTTACTCAAACTCTTGTAGTAATGGGTTAACTGATCGGAGATTTCAGTTAACAGTTCTCCCGGGGGTATAGTGAACAACTGATAAATATTTTCGTATGATTCCAGAACGTGATGCAGAAGGAAGATATTTTTTTCTCTAAGTGCAATTAACTCCGGAGTAATATTTAATTTATTCTTCTTGCAGATTTTAGTTAAATAGTTGTAACTTTCCAGGGAAAGCTCTCCCCCTAACCGGCTGATTTTTTCTTCTATCACCGTTAAATCCGGTTCTTTAATTACCGGATATTTTTCCACATAATCCTGAATAGCTTTTTTAACTGCAAAGCTGGTAATTATACGGTATAAGATATTGAAAATTCCTAGAGGCAAACCCAATTCACTGATCAGGTTGGATACAATATCTAAAGAGATGTCATCCCACAGGGGACCGATAATTGGCAAGATGCTTACATCGGCAATAAAAATCGGGTGGATGCCTCTTTTACGGATGCTTTTTCTGATGTTCCGGATAATCGTTCTCCATTTACCCGCAGCATAAGTTGCTTTTTCAATTGCTGACTTGGTGGGGCTTGATAACATAGCCGGAGAAAGGGCGATGTCCGCTAATCTGAACAATGCAGTTTCAAACAACACCAGAGAATCAGGTTCTCTTTGGGCGATGTGCAGGTAATGCTGATAAATAATTCTCTCTAGTTCTGATTCTTTTCCGGTTTGATAACGGTGCATAAGTTCCTTGGCATAAAGATCGGTTATTTTTTGTTTGAAATCTTGAGTAAAAGCAGTTCGGATTAATCCGGTGCTTCTGTGTTTTTCCACAAAAAATAAAGCTGGTTCAGGCAGGGTTTTCCCGGATACGGTTTTAGTTAAGCGTAAGGTACAGGATGCATAAGGTCCGTAACCTTTCTTTCTTAAACTGTCAGCGTAATGCGAAGAATTCTCTGCCGCATTGAGATAATCAGCAAGCTGTATTAATTTTCCCATTTACTTCCCATTTATTTAATTATTACCAGTCTACCTTTTTTTACTACTCCAACCAGTTTGGCAATTACAAAATACAATCCCGAGCTGATATTTTCAAGTTGATCAGATTGAATTTCACAGATGCCGGTGGAGGGTATTGACTGTTCCAGAATTAAACTGCCATCTAAGCTGTACAGGTAAACAGTGCCTTCACTCCCGGTGGATATGAACAAATTGGAGTTGTTCTTCCAGGGATTGGGATAAATTATCAATTCCTCAGTTAATTCAACATCTTCAACTTCAATATAGTGGAGGGTTACTCCATTGCTGGTGGCGACCACAATTACCTGGGAGTCCGGCTGATAAAACAATCCGCCTCGGTTATCTAAAATCGGGGGTCCGGCAAGATAGGCGGTATGTTGAAAATTTTCCCAGGTTCCGTCCAGCTTGCGGTGGGATAATCCGCTGTTTTCACAAAGAGCCCATAATCCGTTTCCGGGCACATAGATAACATCTAACACACTGTTATCTAATAATCCTCCATTGGTAGTGGTGACGGTTAATGTATCCACAATAGTGAAGTTGCTTACAGATACTGCATTGATTCCACCAGTGGATCCTACCCATAAAGTGTCTCCCAAACCCTTGCTTATTCCCATAATATCGTTGCCTGCTAAATTTGCCAGTTGAGAAGAGCTGGTGGAGTCGTTGATGTTCAACAGGGCGACAAATCCATTGGCATTGAAATGAGCGGTGCCGAAAGCCAGATGTGAATCGGAAATCCTGCACATCGAATATATGTATAAATAGTTGCTGTTGAAATAACTGTTCCATCCGGTATCGGGAGGTGTATTGTGCCGGTATCTGAGGATATAGGGTGCTGATCCTAAAAATGAATTGCACCAGATATTATTTTCTTCATCTACATGCAGGCAGCTTATGGGCTGGGTTTCATCAGAAAGTGGCAGTCTTATTTTTTTAAGATATGCCGAATCCTGGTCGAAATATACTATTCCGATTCCTCCGGGATGACCGTATATTCCATAGGCAAATGCAGTGTCCTGAAAAGATTCAATAAATCTGGGGCTGCCCCAGGTGCTGTCATTTACCGGAGTTATATATTCCCAGGATCCCTCCGGATAACGGATAGAGATAGCATCAGCATCGGGAAAATGAGCGGCAGCCATTACTCCGTTAGGCAGAATTGAAACAGAGGAAACAAATTCTCTCCATAAGCTGGGAGGAGAACAGTACACCCAGCTATTATTGGCAAGATAGTAAGATCCTTCTTTTTCAGTTCCCAAACTTAGTCTGTCTTCTAAATCCAGACTAATTGCAGTAGGCCGGGATGGGGGCTGACTGCTTATGGATAGCCAGTTATTCCCGCTCAGATATCTAATTCTTCTTCCGAAATAATCCGCAATGAAAATTGTATCATGAATATTTTTTAAAGCAGGACAGTATTCGTTGAAAGTGAAAATAAAGCTATCCCCGGATAAGTATGCAGCTCCGTTATTTGTAGATATCCAAACAGTGTCATTTAATTTATCTAAAGCATAAATTGTGTCTGATGCCGATAATCCCTTGGTCCAATGCTGGTGATAATTGGTGTCATCAAAATGCTGATAGGGTACTACAGTTAACTGGGCTACTCTTCCAAAAAATATACTGTCATCAATTAAAAATAATTTATGTATGAAAACGCCATTTAAAAATTTCCGGGCATTGGTCAGGGAGAAATTCAGAGGATTTCCTCGAGTATCCCAAAACCACCCACCGCTCTCAGCCCCTATCCAGATGGAATCATTTCGATAAATTATTGAATTGATAGTGCCATGGGGGATATTGTGAAAATAGGAAGTTAGATTTAAGTTCTGAGAAGCATCCGGTGAAAAAATTGAAACACCCTGGTTAGTAACTGCGAAAACATTGTATTGATTATCCAAGACTGCATCGTTTACATCATTACTTAACAGCCCGTCCAAGTTGGTGATTATTTCAAATTGCCCGTCGTTTTCAATGGCAATACCTCCGGTAGAAAGGGTCAGGAGTCTCTGTTTATCTTGTTTAATATCATTTACCCGGGTAAATGAAGTGTAGTTAATCCAAGTATTGTCAACCTGGCTGGTTACTAAAAATAAAAATAATAATATCACTTTTCCTCCTTACATAAACTAAGATAAATCAATATGCACCTCTGCCGCTGATTATAGCGGGGGCAGTGCTTATTAGAATTTTTAAATCCATCCATAAAGACCAGTTATCTATGTATTCAAGATCCATTTCAGTCCAAGTATTGAAATCTCTGATATCGTTTCTTCCTTTTATCTGCCAAAGGCAGGTCAGCCCCGGCTTCATGGACAACCGTCTTTTATGCCAGGATTTGTAATTTTCGACTTCCTGGGGCAAAGGAGGTCTGGGTCCCACAAAACTCATCTCTCCTTTCAGAATATTTATCAGCTGGGGAAGTTCATCCAAGCTCCATCTTCTTAAGATTTTTCCAACCGTAGTAATTCTGGGGTCATTTAACAATTTAAAAGCACAGCCGTTAATTATATTGGAATCCTTTAAGGTTTCTCTGGCTTCTTCGCTTCCGGTAAGCATGGTTCTGAATTTGTAAATATAGAAACTCCTGCCGTAAAGTCCTAATCTTTTCTGTCTGAACATTATCGGTCCGGGTGAGTTTATTTTTATTGCAGTTCCGATGACCAGTGCCAGTGGAGAAAATATCAATAAGGAGAGAAAACTGAGGATCCGGTCAATAATATCTTTTACAATTAAAGCCCATATTTTTCCTGAAGTAGTATAAAAGCTAAGCATGGGATATCCGGAATATTCTTCGATTTTAAGCCAGGAAATATTAGGCTGAATCAGAGGTTTAATAACTAAAGAAGTGGGAATGCCCATTTCTTCACAAAGATGTATTGCTGAGGAAACCTGATTGAAATCGTTCAGGTTAATTGAAAAAATTACCCAGTCAATTTCCATATTCTTGACCATCTGTTCAAGTTGTTCGGCTAAACCTGAGTAGTTTTTTACGGTGATAATGTTCTTTATATAAACACCTAAGTTTATATTATCTCTTAATGCTTTTTCTATCTGCCGATGATTGTCCTGGTCTTTAATCAGAACAATGTTGATATTGTTTTTTTTCTTTCTAATCCTGAGCATCAGTAACCTGGAGATAAGCAAATAAAAGAAATCAGTTAACATAAATATTAAAAATACTGCTCTGCTCTGGATGTGGGATTTAGTTAAAAAGAACATAAATCCCAGTATACTTCCTCCCAAAGCGAGCATTTTTAATATAGGCCAGAACAGTTCTTTAACTGTCCGGGTTTCTGCGGATGGATAGGTGTTGAAACTGGGAAGAAATATAATCCAGATAACGATTAAAAAAGGTAGCAGCCAGGGCATTCTTATCAACCGGTCGTAAGCGATATGGATTTTAAGATCGTTGATTATGGTCAGAAAGATAAAATGAACGGCAATATATAAAACCAGAGTGATAATAATATCAACCAGAAGAAAATATTTGTTCAATTTTTCGGTTTTATTTGAAATCATAATCTTCTGAAAATTTTTGCTAATCTAAGTCGCCACACCATAAATATTGCTTCCCATATTATCTTCTTGGACATTTTGCTCTTGCCTTCAGTTCTGTCAATGAAGATGATGGGAATTTCTTTAATTTTAAAACCTTGTTGATAAACTTTAAAGTGAATTTCAATTTGAAAAGAATATCCGTCGGAATGAATTCTATCTAAGTTCAGTTTCTCCAATACCTCTCTGCGGAAACATTTAAAACCGGCGGTCAAATCTTTTACCGGACATCCGGTGACCAGAGAGGCGTAAATATTTGCAAAATAACTTAACAGCAATCTGGACATGGGCCAGTTTATAACGCTGATGCCGTGAATGTAACGGGATCCGATAACTAAATCATAGTTTTTAATTTCCTTTAAAAACCGGGGCAGATCATTGGGGTCATGAGAAAAATCAGCGTCCATCTCAAAAACATAGTTGAAATTCTGCTGTAATGCCCATTTGAATCCAGCAACATAAGCAGTGCCTAAACCTAATTTCCTAGGTCGGCGCATCAAATGAATCCGGGAATTGTCAGCCCTCATTTTTTCAACTTCATCTCCGGTTCCATCAGGAGAATTATCATCAACAATTAATATCTCTATACTAGGATGTTGTTTTAAAACTGCAGATATTATTCTGTGGATGTTTTCAATTTCATTGTAGGTTGGTATGATTACTAACGCTTTCATAATATCTTCCTTGCTGAAATAATTATACCGATTAACCATAGAACAATTGCACCAATAGTTATGATTAGACCAATTTTCACCGAGTTGGGCTGGTATATCAATTCAAGAGTATAGGTTCCGGCTTCATTTATTCCTACTGCTCTTAATGCGTAGTTGGCTCGAATAACCGGGATTGATTGACCGTTTAGATATGCCTTCCAATCAGGGGTGTAATTATCATTTATCACTACAACAGTTGGACCAAAAGCTTTTACCTCAGCTACTATACGGTCCGGTTTGAATTCCACTATAGTGACTTCCCCACTGGCGGATGGATTGAACTGAAGCGGTTGAGAAAGGACGACCTGTTGGGAAAAATCGAAATTAGGATTATGGATGTATTCCAAGCAGCTGGTATCATTTTCAATTACCGTATCTGAATTGACGCAGAACATTCTGGGTAAAGCAAGGGTATCAATTATTAAAACCATTTCTCCCAAAGGCTGAACTATCCCCTCAGCCATCCTGGTTATACCTGCTTTTCCCACTCCAATATTTTGAGCCAGTTGCACTGCTTGTTCCGGATTATCTCTGGACAGTCTAACCAGTTCATTGTAAATCAAAGCACTTACCGGTTGATATTTTATACCCAATCCCCTGGATAAGTTAATGTTCTCATTAAGTAATCCTCCCGATTGAAACATTATAGTGCCAGGTAAACCAATTAAATCCTGATACCTTTGAAGTTGGTTGCCATGGTATCCGCCCACCGAATAAATTTCATTAGCCATTAAATAATTATCATTGGCATGACTGTTCTTCGGATAAAATCCTTGAGAAGTAATTTCCAGGTCAAAATATAAATTTGGGATAACCTTACCCAGAGAGTCGTAATCATTTATATAATTAACCACTTGATCAGCGCCGTATAAATCCTCAGCAGAGATGAACTTGCCCTGTTCATCTTTCATTTCCTTGACAAATTTTCCATTGGTGAAGATTAAATCAAAAAAAGCAATTACTGCTATCAATACTAAAAAGAGATATCTCTGTTTTTTAAATTTGATTGAAAGCCATAGAAGAGTAATTACGGAAAACATAACCAGCGCAGAGATTAAGATGTTTAATTTCAGGTTATTGAAATTTTCTCCTGCTCTGCCTAAAGCTTCCAACTGTTTGGCTGCATTATTGGCGATTGCCGGAGATATTAACAAAATTAAGAGAAGAATAGCTCCGGTTATTATCAGTATTTGTTTCCCCTTAACATTATTTCTAAAATTAATTAATCCCAGAGTAACCAGAGATATTAAGCTGAAAGAAACCATAAAAAAGCTGATACTGGGAGCTCTGAACTGCTTAAATCCAGGTAAGATATAGTAAAATAATTTATACAGGGGAGTATGCCCCCCGAAGGAGACAATGGTGAAAAAAGCGGCAATACCCAGGAATGTAAATGCCCGTCTTCGGGATTCACTTTGAGAAGGGAAAAAAGCTAAGGGAGAGAGTAAAAGAGGTATAATCCCGAAATATTCGGTATGTAATTTAAATGGATTAGCCCCCCAGTAATTTTCCAGCAATCCGGAAAAACCGGCAATAAAGGTGTCAAAAAACTCCACTGGAGCCATGGACCAGCTGGTGGCAAATTCCCATCCTCTGCCGGTTTGACGGGGGGATAGATCACTGTATTCTAAAAAGGGAATAAATTGTATGGCGGCAATGGCAATTCCCAGGGATAATGATATTACAACATAAATTAAGTGGGGAAAGTACTGCTTCCAGTTCTTTCTACATTTGGCAATCAATTCAGAACAAAACCAGATAAAACTGCCCATCAGTAGATAGTAAGTCAGCTGGACATTGGGAGCTAATAAGCAGAGTCCTACTAACCCTCCTGCCAGCAGATAGGGCAACAGTCTTTTCTGTTCTACTCCCATGGATAATAACAAAAATATAGCTGGAGTAAATGCTTGTACAATAACTTTACCGTCATGACCCGGATTGACCTGGGATATTATTATTCCGGTAAACATATAAAGAATTCCGATTATCAAAGCTTCATAGTCACTGGCTTTTAATTTCTTCGCAAACAGATAGGCAAAAATTCCGGCTAAATAAAAATGAATGATGAAAATCAAAGAAATAACCAGCTCCACTGGAAGAAATAATCTCAATAAAGCGGAAGGATATAAAATGTCACCATGCATGGAAGCTAAGTAGGGGAAACCGTTGAAAATATAGGGGTTCCATAGAGGAAGACCCTGCCCTGATTTAATTGATTGAGCTGCAAATTGTTTAAAAGAATAACCCAGTAACTGGTCGCCGCAATCCAGCATTCTTCCAGGAATCAAGGTATGCCAGAAACTCAGAATTATAACTACCGCAAAAAGTAATAATACAATTTTAAAGGATAAACACCGTGGCTCTATATTAAGTTTTTCTTTTTTCATCAATCCCCCAGTTTAGAGCAATGCTAATTAACAGGCAGATCATCTCAATTAAAGTTAACCAGATGCGGTTAAGTATACTCACTGCCGAAGTAATTCCTGCAGCAATTTTACCTGAATTCTTAAACACTTCTTCTAATAATTTTTGCATTATTCCTTCTCTTACTCCAATGCCCCCGGGAGCGAGAAGAAATAATAACCCGCTGACATAACTAGCGGTAAATATTGAAATTAATAAAAATATTATATCTGAGGGGACTGCTAACCAAGCCCTGATAAAAAAGAAAAAAGCCAATCCCCTGATAATCCAATAACCAAAATAGGTTAAAATATATATGAAAGAACTAAATAAACTTATACCAGATAGTGTTATTTGTTTACCTCTTTTTTTTGCCAAGTACTCAGTTATCTTACCAATTACTTTTGGGTGTGCAAAGCTGATTGTGAATATGATTAGAATAATTAGTATCAAAACAGTCCAAGTAATATTAAATATTGGAATTAGGAATATTATTGAAAACATGCCGACAACCAGACCAGGTATCAGTGAGTACAACTGAACAAATATTGATGCAGTTACTGAAATTTCCGAGGAGATTCCCTGCTTGGACAGCAGCCAAATCATCCCCACCATTTGCCATGCTTTACCGGGAAGATAACGTCCTAAGGCAGAAGTAAACCAAATTTTCAGGCAACGCCGGTAAGTTATCTTACCTCCTAAAGAATTAATTAGTTTCTTCCAAATAAAAACTCCTCCAAATTGAATAAATATTTCCAACAAAGTAGCGGCAGATAAAAATAAA
>LKUE01000173.1 GCA_001412365.1 Desulfuromonas sp. SDB
ATTTTAAAAAATTACCGAGATTATATGTTAACATAAAGTAAATTTTTTTCAATGAGCTTTATAAAATTAAACTGTAAAATGAAAACTTGCACCAGGCAGATATAGAATATATGATATCGGAAAAAAAGGAGGCATAATGATATATTCTGTTCCTGAACCAAAAAATGAACCAATTTTAAGCTATGCACCGGATACTCCGGAAAGGATGAAGTTACTCAGTGCGCTGAAAAAATTAAAAGCAAATCCGGTTGAAGTATCCATGATTATCGGAGGACAGGAAGTAAAAACTAAGGAAAAAGTAAACATGACTGCTCCTCACAATCATGATTTAATTTTAGGTTATTATTACCGGGGGGGAGAAGCTGAAATTAGACAAGCTATAGCTGCAGCCATGAACGCAAAGGAAACTTGGGCAGGGATGGCTTGGCAGGATAGAGCTGCCATATTTTTAAAAGCAGCGGAATTGATTAGCGGACCGTTCAGAGAAGAGATGAATGCAGCTACCATGCTCGGTCAAAGCAAAAACATTTATCAAGCGGAAATTGATGCAGTCTGCGAATTAGCTGATTTCTTCAGGTTTAATGCTTACTACATGCAGGAAATATATAAGATGCAGCCTTACAGCCCTAAAAATCAGTGGAATAGACTGGATTACCGTCCTTTAGATGGTTTTGTGTTTGCAGTAACTCCATTCAACTTTACTTCCATTGCCGGCAATTTGCCTACTGCTCCAGCGATGATGGGAAATACGGTGGTGTGGAAGCCTGCTTCCAGCGCGGTTTATTCAGCTCATTTTGTGATGAAAATACTGAACATGGCAGGATTGCCCCCGGGAGTAATTAACCTGGTAACCGCAAGAGGTTCGGATGTGGGTAAGTTCATTCTCACTGATCTTAATTTATCCGGGATTCATTTCACCGGAAGTACTTCTACATTTCAGCAGATGTGGAAAACAGTTGGTGATAATATTGCTAAATACAAATCCTATCCTCGCATAGTTGGCGAGACCGGAGGAAAGGACTTTATTTTTGCCCATCCTTCTGCCCATCCCCAGCAGGTAGCGGTGGCTATACTCAGGGCAGGTTTTGAATATCAAGGACAAAAATGCTCAGCTGCTTCCCGGTGCTACCTCCCTGAAAGTTTATGGGGGGAGATAAAAGACCAACTGAGTAAGTGGGCAGGTGAGCTGAAGATGGGAGATGTGGAGGATTTTGAAAATTTCATTAATGCGGTAATTGATAAACCTGCTTTTCAAAAAATCACTGCAGCTATAGAAAAAATTAAACAAGATGATGATCTTGATATTATTTTTGGGGGAAACTATCAGGATACCCCGGGATGGTTCATTTCCCCGACATTAGTAGAGGTTAAAAATCCTAAATCATGGCTGATGGAAACAGAATTATTTGGACCGATAGTTGGAGTTTATGTATATCCTGATAAGGAGTTTGAAAAAACACTGGAACTCTGTGATCAAACTTCTCCCTATGCCTTAACCGGATCTATATTTTCCGGAGATCGTCAGAAATTAGCTTATGCCAGTGAAAAGTTAAGATTTAGTGCAGGTAATTTCTATCTTAATGATAAATGTACTGCGGCAGTAGTGGGACAACAGCCGTTTGGAGGAAGCCGTGCTTCCGGTACCAATGACAAAGCAGGCAGTATATTAAATATGATCAGGTGGACCAGCCCCCGAGCGATAAAGGAAACTTTAGCCCCACCCCTGGATTATAGATATCCATTTATGAAAAACTGATAAACAATCCCCCAGGTAACTACTTCTTTACCTGGGGGAGGTTTTAGTTTATGATTTACCTCTAAAATTAATACTGAAATATAATTTACCTGAATAGGGGATAATACAATGAAAAAAATGATGATTTTAAATATGTTGATGGTTTTCCCAATGTTAATTATTGCCCAAGCTTGGGAAGAACAGGGTCAGGTTGATCTGAATCTTACTTCTACCTATGGATTGATTTCAGTGGGAAGCGGTTTTTCAGCATATCCGGAACCTATTCCAGATCAATTGCAGCAGGTAAGAGATAGTTTAAGTTTATCTAATTACAGCACATCCCTATCCCTGGGTTTCTACATGCCCTGGCTATCTAAAAGATCTCTTCTGGGATTGCGAACTGATTTTTATTATGACCGCTTTTATCATGATCAGTACTGGGGGAGGGGGGCTACCTTTGAAACCATTGGTATCACCGGAGGCATTGATTATCAGCAGTGGTTTGGTTCAAGATCGGGAAGAGGACCATTTATCCATTTCGGGGGAGGTTTATCTAAAATCAAATACAGTTCAACTATTGGCTATTCAGGTTTTACCGATTGGGGTTATGGACTCAGTGGAGGGGGAGGATATGGTTTTCCCTTAAAACTAATACCCGGCTTGGAAAGTACTGCTGTTTGCTTTGACTATCAGTTCCGGAAATTTGGAGAGGAAAATTTCAGTTATTTCAATTTTAATATCTGTTTTGGTGGATATTTTTGAAATAAAACTCCTACTTCCCCAGTATAAATAACTAAATACTCACTAAAATTATTTAAGGAGGATATTATGATTAAATGGTTGTGGGTTTTAGTACCTCTGGGATTAACTGTTTCTTGCGTAAAATCGGGAAATGTTCATGATCACTACACCGGATATTATTCAACTCCGGAAAATGATCACCCCCGGATTGAGGTAGTATTTGTACTTGATGCCACTGGAAGTATGACCAGTTTAATAGAAGGAGCAAAAAGAAAAATATGGTCTATTGCCAATCAGATTGTCACTGGAGACCCCATTCCTGAAGTCAGAGTGGGGTTGGTAGTTTATCGGGACCGGGGTGATAATTATGTAGTTAAAGGATATGATTTAACTGATGATATTGACGAAATATACTATCATCTGACCAATGTCCGGGCGGAAGGAGGGGGAGATTTTCCAGAAGATGTCAACCAGGCATTAGAATATGCAGTGGACAGTATTTCCTGGACTAATTCCAGTGCGGTTTTAAAGTTAGTTTTTCTGGTGGGTGATGCTCCTCCCCATATGGATTATAATGATCAGAAGCACTATCCGGATATCTGTTCGGGTGCTATCTCCCGAGATATTATAATCAATACGATAAGATGCGGATCAGATGCAAATACTGACCAGGTTTGGCAGGAAATAGCTCATTTAGCTGAAGGCAATTATGTAACCATTGATTACAGCGCTTATACTGAAATTCCCACCCCCTATGACGATGAACTTTCCAGTCTAAGTTCAGATCTTTACGGGACTGTATTAATTTACGGATCTAAGGAAGAACGGGAAGAACGTGATATGATTTTGGGTATGGGGGGAGCAGTGGCTTCGGAGGTGCCCTCAACTGCTGCGGATAGAAGTTCTTTTGCTGCCAGCAGGGCTAGCAGTGGAGAGATAACTTCCCAAGATCTTATTGGTCAGCTAATTGAAGGAACTATCAGTTTAGAGGACATTGAACCTGAAGAACTTCCTGATGAGTTAGCTGAATTAGATGAACAGCACAGGAAGATGTATATAGACAGTTTAATTGAATACAGAAATGAAGTTAGCAGTAGAATTATGGAATTAAGTAAACTGCGTGATCAGTACTTGAAAGATCATCAGGAAGATAATCAGGATGCCTTTGATATCTTTGTCATTGAAACATTGAAAGAGCAAGCTGATCGTATTGGTGTTGAATACGGAGGTGAATGATGAAGACTAGGATGATTTTTATTTTTATGTTGATTCTGTCCACTGTATTAGTGGCGGATGGATTTGTGGTGGTGCCCCCCATGCCCCGATTACCTAATCCCCAGCAAGTGGGGGTGAAGTATCACCGGGTGCAGGTGGAAATATCCCATCAATTTTCCCAGGTGCATATAGATCAGGTATTTCACAATCCCAACCGGATGGAAGTGGAGGGCAGGTACATATTTCCCATTCCTGAGGAAGCCACCATCTCCGATTTTGTGCTGTATGTGGAAGGGGAAAAGATCCACGGAGAGATCCTGGATGCAGATCAGGCATTGAATATCTATGAGGAAATCGTCGCCCAGATGATAGATCCGGCAATATTAAGGTATGCCGGACAGGACATGTTCGAGGCGAGGATATATCCTTTTCCCGCAGGGGGAGACCGGAGGGTGGAGATGGACTACCAGCAGCTGGTGACCAGGGAAGGGGATTTATACCGGTTTGTCTATCCATTATCCACCGAACGTTTTTCCTCCACTCCCCTGGAGGATGCTTCGGTAGTGGTGAGGATTAAAGCGAGGTCTCCCATCAAGAACGTGCACTGTCCCA
>LKUE01000174.1 GCA_001412365.1 Desulfuromonas sp. SDB
ATATTTTTTACTCAATATAGGTCAATTTTTTACATAATGACTGATTTTCAAAAGTTAACCGGCAGAAATATACACCCGAACATATACTTTCCCCAGAGGAATTGACTCCATTCCACACAAAGCTGTAATATCCGGAAAATAAAAGTTGGTCGGTAAAGGTTTTAACTAATCTGCCTGATAGATCGTATATTTTCAGAGAAACATGACCCGGTGCAAATACACTGAAGCTTATCTCAGCACTATTCGAAAACACAGTAGTTATTTGGGGAGAAAATTCGATCACTGGATCACTATTAGAAATTGGATCGAGTGTCTCCTCTATTCCTACTGTATAGGCATATCCCGTATAACTTTTAACAAACAATGCATCCTTAGGTTGCTGACCGTCGTAATCAGTGTATCCGCTCCACACATAACAGCTATCCAGCCAGGTTACATCAATGTTGCAGGCAACCTGATTCCCGTCGTCAAAATACTCCACCATCCCCACATAATTTCCCAAGGTGTCAAATTTCATAATTAAGGCATTTTTGAAATTATGAGGAGAATAGGCGGAATTTTCAGAATAACCGCAGATTATAACCGTATCCGGGGGTAGAAAAGCCAGATCATAACCTACCTGATCCCCCACTAAATCCGGACATAACAACCACAATTGATTTCCGGTATTCCGGTCAATCCCCATTATAAACAGATCCTTGTCATCATTCATCTTATAACCGGTAACAATAATAGCACTTGAATCAATATCAATTATGGAGTTTCCTTCTCCTTGAAAATAAGTCTGCTCCCACAACATTGTTCCCAGTTCATCAAATTTCATTGAATATAAAAAGCTCACTGTGTCTTCTGTGGTTGATTGAGTAGAGCCAATTAAAATAAACCCTTTAGCTTTTGATAAATTATCTTCCACCACTTCCATCCCCACTCTATCTTCTGTGGAAACATAAGCAGTATCCCAGTAAACAGTGTCAAAATTTTCACTGACATACATGGCAAATATATCATTCTGATCCCTATCAGTTGTGGATTGGGTAGAACCAATCAAGATAAATCCCTTGGCTTTAGTATTATCTTCCACCTGAGTGGCACTGTAAATTTGATAATCTTCACCGGCAATGGGGTAAACTAACAAATTTATCAGATTACCCATTGAATCTAATTTCATCATAAATCCGTAAGAACTATTAAAATCTTCAACATTACCCGCTATGAAAATCTGATCTAGATCATAATCGTATACAAACGAAGTTATTTTTTCATCTTTATCCGGATCCCCCCAATAATCTTCCCAGATGATTTCTCCCCGGTTGTCCACATTAATCAGATAACCGTCAATATCCATATTATTAACCGTACTGTATCCAGTTAAAAATGTGCTTCCATAGGGGAAAGGAAAAACAGAAAAAAACTCATCATCCTCATTGCCCCCGTAGGTTAGCCACCACTCCGGATGAACACCTCCCTCCGGATCTAACTTTGTTATATAGGCATCATGCATTGATCCAGTCCAGATATCCAGATACAGACAACCCACCAGTACAATTCCGCTGTCCAGGTCATCGTAGCATCCGCCAAAAATTCCTTTATTAAGGGGGAAATTATCGTATTTTGACCAAATAATATCTCCGGTGAAGCCATCAATATACAGACAGATCAAACCGTCATAATAATTGGCAAAGCTATCTCCTCCATATCCTCCCACAATATATGAATTGGCAGGAGCTTCCATGATGCAACTGCCTGCATTATCAAAAGATGGATCAATTTTATAACCCCTTTCCCAGACATATCCACCCATAATATAATCAATGACAAATATTGAATCCATCCTTCTTCCGGTCAATCCAAAATGATCGGGTAAATCACTTCCGCAGATATCTTCAACCGCATCATCTGCCTCAGAGAAATCATAAACCTGTGCATCTACAAAATTTCCAGCAGCATCTAAAACCATAATCATAGGATTTAAATCAAAGTTCAATGTATCTCTAACTGCTCCTCCTAAACCGTAGTAGGGACCATTTTGGGCAATTGCTTTTCCATAAACCCTGCTGTAGGGATAAAAACTGTAGTAATGCTCCCAAAGTATATTATAACTGGAATCAAACTTGATAATAAATGCCTTAACCAGGGTATCTACATCAAACATATCTGCAGAGCCAATTAATAAATATCCATCTCCGCTGATAGAGGGAATTAAATCATGAGGATAAAGAGTGTAATCAGTGGAATCATAGTAATCCAGATAAACAGAATCAATAATACTAAGATAATCGGTTCCGTCAAATCGAAAAATAATAGGAAATCTCTCACTGGATACTAAAGATATACCTGCAACCAACCAACCTGATCCATTTACATCCGAGCAAACTGCCCGACCTTCAGAATAAGATGAGGAATTAAAAAAACTCCAGTATTCCCAGCCATAATTACTCAGACAATAAGCAGTCATATGTAAAAACGTGCCGTCATAAGAATTGCCTACCACACAGTATTTATCAAAATCACTGCTGGGGCTTACATCTACAAAGTCGTCATAATAAGTGAATAAATCAAACCAGTTCTCAAAAGTTCCAGTGGCAGAGAGAGAAAAGGCGGTAAAAAAAAATACTAAAGTAACTATTTTT
>LKUE01000175.1 GCA_001412365.1 Desulfuromonas sp. SDB
ACCCCAGATTTTAACCACTGCTAAACACAGCAAAACACAGGTTTTATAATTAATTTTATCAATACACCTGAAACTTCCCTATCCACTCCCCTTCCCCGATTTTCATCCGATAGAAATACACCCCCGGTCGGTAACCAGTGAGGGTAATAGAATACTCTCCATCCTCCTGAAATCCCTCCAGGGGTTGGTCAATCATCCTGCCGGATAGGTCGTATACTGAGAAATTGAGGTTACCATCATTGGGCTGGGTGAATGATATCTTGACCTGACCGGATGATAAATTTTCAAATGAAATATTAGGAAACTCCGGATATTGCTGAGTGAATTCCTCTTCCACTCCCAGAGCATATCCTAAGGAATCAGTTTTCACTATATAATAATCGAATCCTCCTGCTCCCCAGGAATTAGTAGCACCACAACAGATATACCCTCCGTCAGTGGTTCTATTTACACAACAAAAAAAATCATCTCCATAACTTCCATATTGAATTGTCCACAAGGTATCCCCACTGTTAGTGTATTTACTTAAATAAGCATCTGAATTTTGGTTATAGATAGAAACAAAACCCCCATCAAAACACGGTTCTACATCCAATGCACCAATATTTCTACTCCAAATTGTGTCCAGATTTTCATCTATTTTGAAAAAATAAGTGTTAGTTGCTACTAAATAATTTGAGTCGTTTAACATTTCAATATCATTAGCTTTATTGCTATTATTATAACCATGCCATGAAAGAATATTTCCTAGTGAATCATATTCAAACACAATATGAGGAGGATAGGGATATGCATCTAAAGATGTAGCAATAAAACTTCCATATCTTCCTTCACATACACTAGTAAAATATGCTTCTTCTGCAGTATTAACAGCCCATATTGAATCACCATTTTGATTTAATTTTACAATAAAAGTACTGGCATTCTGAAACTGAGTATTGCATACTACTATATATCCATTATCTGAGGTTTTATCTATATCATACGGATAATCATTTGTAGACAAATGATGTAAATCAAATATATTATCCCAAGTGATAATTCCGAGATTATTTGTTTTAATTATTCTTAGATTTGATTCGAGAGTATTTATCAATTTATTAACTGCAATAATATATCCACTATCATAATCCACTTCAATATCCATATTACCACCAAAATAATAATTTGAGTTAACACTATCAAAATAACAAGACCAGACACTATCTCCATATTCATCAAGTTTTAACAACCAGGCAATTTGAACAAATAAAGTATCCTCAGAATATCCTAATATAATATAACCTCCATCTGGAGTTTGTTCTGCTGATATTGCGTAGTCATCTTCACTGGTTCCATATATTCTAGACCAGGTTACTGCATTAACTGAAGAGAAAACACATATCAAAACTAAAATAATTATTAAATATTTCATTCCTATCTCCATTTTATCTTACTACTGTTAATTTATTTGTTTGTTTAACAATATCTGTCTCCAACCGATAAAAGTAAATCCCACTTGCAACTAATCGCCCGCCATTATCTCTTCCATCCCATTCCACTCGATATAAACCAGGAGATTGGTAGGCATTTACAAGATTAATGACTTCTCTTCCGGATATATCATATATGGTTAATTCTATGTTACAAGATTCACCTATTGAATAAGTAATAATTCCTCTGGATCGGATAATTGAAGGATATAAAGGATACAATCTGAAATCATACTTTTCTGGTATTATCGATGAAGATATCATATTTTCATTTTCTCCAGTTGTATCTGAATATCTAAAGACTAAAACTTCATCAAAATAATATCCCGAATCAACAATTGTATCATTACTTCCAAAATTCCAACAAACATGCATTTGGTTCAAAGATTCTTCTTCTGAATATTCAAATATTACATTCTGTTTCTGCCAAACATCAAAATGATTACCGGTGAATATCGAATCCCCAAGTAAAAATCCATTCACTGAATCAGTTGATACTCCAGTATATCCTTCTAATGTAGAAATAGTAAACCAATTATAAGGAAAACGATTTGTAAATTGCAATTGTACTCCATCATTACCTTCTTCAAGTTTATATTTATGCCAGAAAGTAAGAAGATAATACTCCCCTGAATTTACGGGAAAAAATTTAGTGGAAATTACTCTGTCATTTTGCATATTATTATAATAATACTCATAATGAGAATTATGCATTGATCTTGATCCTAAATAAGATGATAAATCTGTAATTTCCCAACTCGAATCAGTATATGTCCAAAATTCTCCTTCCTCGAAATTATCATAAAGTTTTACAGGATTTTGAAGTTGTATTGAGATTGTATCATAACAAATATAATCATCAGATGTAGTATATTCAATATAACTAATTATATATAAAGAATCATTCATTACCCAAAATGATTCTGGTTCAACTAATACTTCAAAATAAATTACACTATCAGTTGTATCAATTTGATTAAATTCCAATGTATTGAAGGTTGTATCTAATGCTGTATATGATGCCATTGAATGAGTACAATTTATGCTGGAAATCAGCGGATTTAAAGCAATACCAGTACCCAAGTTTTTCAATTCATATTGAATATAAAAATCATCACCAGGATATAAAAAACCACCATAATGCTTTATCCAACCATGTTTTAAAATTGGTGCATTAACCTTAAGAAACAACACCTTTTCAAGAGTGTCAGAACCTTCATAACAATATCTAAATAATAATGGTATGCTGTCTTTGTCATTAAAATTCAATGATAAACTTAAATCAAAAAAAACAAGAATTGTATCATATGAACCAACAGAATCAGCTGAAAAAGAAGTAGTATCTATGGTAATATTAGTATCTGAAGAAATTAGTTCGAACCATGGATCATTTGCCGGAGAGTTGCCAAAATTAGATAACCTAAAATATATTTGATATTCCTGTCCAGGATTGATCTGATTATTATTATGACCACCCTTTATTGTATCCATTGAGATGTATCTTAAATATGGCCCATTTTTTGGAATTACTAGTATTGTGTCATGATATCTAAAATAATTTTGTTTAGTAACAATTAGTTCAATTTCAGTTCCAGTTTCTTGAGGTACAATTTCAACTTGATTCCAACCATTACCAGCTAGCTTTCTTCCTATAATCTCTCCGTCAACCATTAAACTAATCATTGAATTGGTATTAGTATTAATATTACATAAACCTACTCCTGCTTGAACAGTTGGGAATACTGAAACTGTAAGATTCTGAGGAAGTTCGGTATATAATCTTAAGTATGGATCACCAAAATGATGAAATTTAATATATGCATCAACCCCCCCAATCCATAAAGGATTTCTTGTTGCTTTATATATTTTTCCCGACACTAAAGCAAAACCTGGTAGTGCTTGATGAAGTGTATCACCGGAATATGATGAAATTGGATATTCAGGATCAAAATTCGGATATAAAAAATCCAAGAATCCTAAAAAATGTGTACCAGCATCTGACCAACTATAAGAAGCAGATGTAACACCTATTGCACCTCTATGTTGTCCAGATATATTTGGAGATAGAAACATAATCTGTTCAGAATGATGCCGATAACCACCTATTAATGTATCATCAAATTTACCTACCCAACAACCTAGTGCATAGATATAAGGTAGCTCATTATCATAATTATGAAGATTATTTAAATCCCAAACAGTATAACGGGGCTGTGACCAATGTGAAGGAGTGGGAATTGAATCATCTGTATTGGTTCACCGGGAATATGAGAAAACGGGGTTGTTAAATA
>LKUE01000176.1 GCA_001412365.1 Desulfuromonas sp. SDB
AATTAATTTTATCAATACACCTGAAACTTCCCTCTCCACTCCTCTTCCCCAGTTATAAATTATTTAGAAATATATTAGAGATGAGTTTCCAGACAAGGTAATTTATAATGTCAATTTTTCAAAATTACCTATTTATGATTTATCCCATAAAATTCCCGGACCAAGTAAGTTAAAAGGATCGAAAGCATTCTTAATTCTTTTCATGTTCTCCACTATCTCCGGACTGTACATGATTTTAAGGTAATCTTTTTTCAGTTTGCCTAAACCATGCTCTGCGGAGACGGTCCCCCCCCACTCTACAACCTGCTTAGCTAGTTGATGATAGGTTTTTTCAGCTTGATCTAACTCATTTTTGTTCCGGGGAAGAATATTTATATGGGGATGCCCTTCGCCAATATGACCGAACACTACATATTCTAAATTTTCAGGCAGCAGTTGTTCAAATAAATTTATGAAATCAACCACCTTTTTAAAGGGAACTGCCATATCTGTTCCTACTTTCCTCAAGGATGGATCAGTCTGCTTGTAAATGCTAATAGTCTGATTAACTGCCTCCGGAAGAGCGTGACGGATATTTTTTATCAACTTTGCTTCTTTCTCCTGTTCCCCTCCATAGGCATCGTCCATACTGCTTCCGCACTTATTTAAAATAAATTCAATCTCATCGTAGAAATCGTCCAGGTTTTTTTTACTTAGTTCAAATTCAGCAAATAACAGCAATTGATCTTTTAAGTAGGATATTATCTCGGGATGACCGGAGTAATATTTTTTCATAAATTTTATTGAGTTGAGATCAAAATACTCCAAGCTCCTCATCATCCGGGGGATTCTTTGTTCACATAATTCAATGAAATCCATTATCTGCTGGAGATATTGAAAGTAGAACATTCCGGAAAAAACAATTTCCGGTTTTGATAATAATTCAAACTCCACTTCAGAAATTATGACCAAAGTGCCTTCACTTCCCACTAAAATGTCCATCAGATCAATATCTTTCCATAGATGGTATCCGGCAACATTTTTATTTAATTCAATCGGAATATCATTTGAAAATTCAACAGTTTTATCGAACCAGGTTTTAAGTTCCAGATCACATAATCGGTATTGATTTGGCTTTAGTTCAAAATAATCTCCATTGATCAAATATCCTGAAATTTTCTTAACATAATTTCTCACCGATCCGTATTTATAACTTCTTGAACCGGAGGCATCAGTAGCAGTGACTCCTCCTATAGAGGCAGTGGTTTCAGTGGGATCGGGGGGAAAGAACAATTTATGCTGTTCAGCTAACTTCTGGATATCATCTAGCATAACTCCTGATTGAACTTTTATATAATGTTTTCCTCTATCAGTGTATATCTCCGAATTCTTTTTCAGTTCAGCTAAGCTGATTAAATTCCCTCCAAACGGAATTGCTCCACCCACTATGCCCGTTCTTCCCCCGGAGATCGTAATCGGAATTTTATTGTTGTAACTTTCTCTGATCGCTTGTTGGATTTCCAGATGATCAGAGGGGATATAGATTTTATCAGCAAAACCTCCAGAAATATTGGATTCATCCCTCAGCAGATCAGGATATTGTTTAATTATCTGTTCATACTCAATAATCTTCAATTTAACTCCATTATAAAAATGACTTGCCAGTGCAGAGATGATCATTTAAATAATATCATGGAATCTGATAATCTTAAAGCCTTTGGCAGTGCAGGAGAGATTGGAGCCTCCTGTTTTCTGTTAACCTTAAATGGTCAAAAAATCCTTTTAGACTGCGGTATTCATCCTAAAAAGGAAGGATACGAATCACTTCCCCAAGTTGATTTTTCCCAGGGTAAACCTAACACTGGTTTAATTACCCATGCCCACCTGGATCATATAGGAGCATTGCCCCTGCTCACTCCTCAAATACCCTTTTTTACCACAAAAGCCAGCAAATCCATTGCCAAAATCATGTTGAAAAATTCAGCAAATATTCAAATGAAGAAATATCTTGATCAGCCCGATGAGAACTGTATTCCTCTTTTTTCAGAAAAAGATGCACGCCGTGCGGTTAGATCACTGAGAACCTTTTCCCGGTCAGGAACACTTCAACTCCGGGGAAAAGTTTTTGTGAATGCATTGCCAGCCGGACATATTTTGGGGGCAAGATCTTTTTTCATCCAGACCCCCACCCTTTCCGTTTTGTACACCGGAGATATATCTTTAACTGATCAAATCACCGTAAAGGCAGCTGATTACGGCAATATTCAGCCAGACATAGTGATAATTGAATGCACCCTGGGGGCGGAAGAAAATATAGCAGTTCAACGAAATGAACAGGTGATGAATTTTGCCGATCAAATAAATTATCTTTTTGCCAGGCGAGAAAGTGTTCTCTGTCCGACTTTTGCCCTGGGCAAAACCCAGGAAATGCTGGCGATATGCGATTATCTTATAAATTCAGGAAAAATTAAACCTGTGCCCATTGCCATAAACGGAATGGGAGCTAAAATTACCAGGATATACCGGACTTATCTGAAAAATCGAATGCCTTATTACAATCCCATTGAAGTTTCTGACTTATCTTATTCTACCCTTAATCAACTGCTGGAATCCGGCCCCATGATTATGCTGTTCACCAGCGGAATGCTGATAGAGGACACTCCTTCAGCCAGAGTTGCAGAGCAAATATTGCCGTCTACTAAGCATGGTATATTTTTCGTAGGATATTTAGATCCTGAAACTCCGGGGTATAAGGTTCTGCACAATCCGATGGGCAGCAAGATTCAGCTTTTGAAAAATAAAATTCCCACCGAGAAGTTAAATCCCAACATCAAATCATTCCGGTTTACTTCCCACTCAGATAAAACCCATCTGGTAAATTTAGTGGAAAGCTTAAATCCCTCCAAGGTGATATTGATACACGGTGAAAAAGCTGCATTGGAAAATGTAAAAAATCTAATTTCTAACCAGGTGGAAACAATTATCCCCAAACGGGGAGATCAGATAAGTTTATAATTTATTTCTTATCGCTTGCCTTAATTCAATTTTGTCGGTTTCGCTTACAAATGCAGAATCAACAGCATCTAGAGATATTTGTTTGATCTCATCTATGGTTAATCCATAGGTAGATTTCAACAAGACAAATTCATTTTCAACCGTTCGGCCAAAAATTTCCGGATATCCACTGGAGACAACTACGGGCAAACCTGATCGGAAATAATTAATGAAAGGATAATCTCTTATTGAATAGTATTTGCTAAGAGATGTATCCATGGTGGGAGATATTTCTATGTACAAATTTTGTTTTTTTATTGTCTCCAGTAAATCATCCAGCCAAATGAAATACTTAATTCTCCGAACAGACCCAAGAGAAACTTCTTCTTTAAATTTATTTTGATCAATCCGGCTGGTTAAACAGAATTTTATGTTTGATTTAAGCTGTTCAATACGGGAAAAATAACTGGTCAGGGGAATTTCTCCCGATCCATATATTGAAATGCCAAAAATCCATCCCCGATCCAGGAGCTTTTGGCAAAAATCCAAACCAGCCAGAAATAAATTTTCCTCTGAATCACGGTTTAATTCAGGAACAAGAGAAAAATAACCGCCAATCTCTTCCTGCTTAACTGTCAGATGGTCAAAAATAATTGAAAAAAATTCTTCTAATGAAATATTATAAAATAATAAACTGGTAATATTGATGTTGAATTCAGTATAAATTATCTGATGAAGCACCTGGGACTCATACAACAAAGCCAACTCAGCGGCAAAGTTTTCCAGCTTTCCCATTTTCAGGGGAAAGTTCTTCTTCAGCATGTCCAAATCCTTAATTTCGACAATTTGTTTATCCTCAGGAGCGATGTTCACATCCAATGCCCCTTCTAAGTTTAAACCGCTTTCCAGAAGATAAGGCCATCCTTTGCGACGGGATATTCCCATCGGTTTAGGCTTGGTTTTATGCGAATTTGTTGATTTAATTTCGCTATAATACTTGTTCATAATTTATGTAGTCAAAGCCGGATAATTAATATTGAAGCGTTTCTTATAATAAATTTTGGTCAATATACCCACGGCAATAAAACCCATAAAATAAAGGGGGAAAATGATAAAGGAAATTAATACCAAGGGGGCATTACTTATTCTCATAGTCACCAAAGCTGCTTTAGTTCCCCTGGTTAAAAGCCCCCAAATTTGAAAGGGTATGGGAATTAAAGAAGCTGTCAATAAAATATAATTATCAATAACCAAAGATATTGCTGCAGCTAATATGAACAAAAATATGGACAAATAGTAGGTCTTTTTCTCACCCAGCATCACTCCAATTGTTTTTTTTCCCTCCTCGATATCTCCGGGGATATCCGCTATAGTAGTTGCACCAAATCCAGCCAAACCAATTAAAGTTAGAGGTATAGAAATTACCACAATATTCCAAGACCAACCGGTCAGGGAAAGATAACCAATAGTGAAATTTAAAAATCCGTATCCAACTGCATTGGCTAACATATCCAGTCCCGGTCTTGCCGATAACCTAATAGGGGGAAGAGAATAACAAATTCCCATGAACAATGACACCAAGAAAAATGAAAAATAAAGCATACCCCCAGGAAACCACTTATACCAACTGAGAATTAAAACTGCTCCCAGAGTTGTGCCGTAAACAAGAAACATCTGGATAATTGCTGAATTAACTGATATGTGACCATCGGCAATAAAAAAATTTTTCCGATTAATTTTATCGGTTTCCCTATCCACAATCTGATTGAGAATATAAGTTCCTCCCATCATCAGATAAAATAAAACAAAGGATGTCAGTAAGGGCAGATTGAAATGATTAACTTTGAAAAATTTTTCCCAAATACTTAAATTTTCAGAATTTTGAAGACTCAACCAGCCGTAATACCCCCCCAGGAGTAATATTCCCTGAAAAGGATAGTGCATGAAAATTCTCAGTAAAAATATGCGGTCCAGAATGTTTTCAAAAAAATGTTCCGGGGGTTTGGTAAGGTTGGAGTCCATATTAAAATCTTGGTTTAATCAGCTTCTGGTACATACCCACTCCACCCGCAAAAAAATTAATCCCTCTTCCCAGCCAATCGTAGTACAAATTCTTCCAGGCAGATGGCTCTACTCTGGCCATCACATCATAACGGGTATCTAAAAGGTAAACTGGTCTTCGTCCAATAGCCCAGCGGTTAAGGTTGAGGTTAGTTCTGGGATAAGATGTAAATCCGGCTTTAAACCCCGCTGTTCTTACTGCTTCAGCAGCTTGGGGATGACAACGTCCAAAAGGATAGCTGAATAACCGGGGAGATTTCCCGGTGTATTTAAGTATTTCCTGTTGGGACTGGCTAATTTCATCTTGTATTTGACTTAGGCTGATTTGAGTAAAATCCAAATGATTGTGGGAATGAGAACCGATTTCCCAACTACAATCTATAAGTTTTTCCACCTGTTCCCAATCCATATGACGGTTTTGATATCCTCCCAGGTTTACATCCCATTGATTATACTTGCCCATAAATCCGGTGACCACAAAGACCACTCCGGTCATGTTAAATTCAGATAAAACCGGAAGTGCCTTATCTACAATGGAAGTATATCCATCATCAAAAGTTAACATAAAACTTTTAGGTGAATGTTCACCGGTTAAATAATCATCAACTGAAATGGTATGATAACCATGCTGGTTAAGATGCTGCATTTGACGTTTAAATAAAAGGGGAGTGACTCTGGAAAATGTCCAGTAAAAATCATAGGATACATCATGATACAACAATACCGGAATATCCTGGGGATTAAATAAACCTTTGGATAGTAAATACCACCCGGTATATGCACCAGCTAAAAAACTTAAACTACCGGATGTTCCCATTTGTTTTTTCTTCCAGCACTTTATAGTAATAATCTTCAACTTGATCAGTTACTTTTTCCCAGGAAAATTTTTCAACCACTTTTTTCCTCCCATTGTTTGCCATTTGCTGGCGGAGAGGTTTATTTTCAGCCAGATAAATTATCTTTTTAGCCAAGTCATGAACACTTCTCGGTTTAGATAAAAATCCATCCACCCCATGTTCCACCACATCTCTATACCCGGGTATATCAGATGCAACCACCGGAGTTCCACAAGCCATAGATTCAATTAATACAATCCCGAAACTCTCCCCCCCGATGGCGGGACTGCAAAAAACATCGGCACTGGCAAAATAACGGGGAAGATCTTGATGAGGAATAAATCTCAGGTAGGAAATTCTTTTTCCGTACTGGGGAAATTTACTGGTTAATCTTTTTCTAATTATATCCAAACCGAATTTTCTGTATTTATCTCCCCCTCCTATCCATAAATAGGCATTAGGTATTCTTTTAAGAACAAAGTAAAAAGCACTTACCAGATAATTTACACCTTTTCGAGTGTCAAATCTTCCTGCGAAAAATATGTTGAAGTTTTCCGGTTTGAATTTATCAACTTTTTCCAGATCTGGATTGAATTTATTAATGTCAACCGCATTTGGGATGACAGTAAAATCTCCGTTAAAATAATACAATACGCTGCTTTTGGCTTCCTCGCTCACTGCAATTGAACCGTCAATTCTGTCAAAGCGGTTTTGCAGGTAACTTTTGGTGATATCGTAAAGAAAAACATCCCGGTAACTGGCATGAAAAGTTGCAATATGAGCAGTAGTAAGATTATTTCTCACTGAATCTAAAGTAGTAAATTTGTGAGCAAGATAAGGCAGCATCGGAGCAAAGGGACCATGGGAGTGGATAATATCCCACTTTCCGTAACGGATAATATCCCTTACCTCCCAGTATAATCTCATTCCACAGCTTACCTTAGCCAGTGATTTATTAGCGGTAATGGGCATAGCTTTACCCACTCTGATGACATCTTGATTGTGTTCTGGATTGACCGTTTTTTTATTGCACCCGGGAGCAACGATAACAACTTTATGACCTTTACGCCTTAATTGCTGAGCAAAATTAAATATATGTTCGCTGACTCCACCCGGAGTGGGATAATAGACATCACTTAAAATTAATATTCTTAATTTATTTCTCATCCATTTTCCAAGGCGGGTAGAAATTCAACCATTGATCAGGATACTTAGTTATAACATTTTCAAGTGATTTTGCAATTTTTTCATGTAAATTTTTTATATCTTTTTCCCGGTCTCCACACCTGGAATGGGATAGGGGTTTGCTGACCATAGCCAGATATCTCCAAGATTTAGATCTCACTACATAACCGATAACCACAGGTAAATTCAATCTTACTGCTAAACGTGCAGGACCAACGGGCAGTTTAACTATTTCATTGAAAAATCTAACTGTTTCACCGGTATTATGTAAATCTCTATCTCCCAACAAAGCCAGTATCCCCTGCTCTTTTTTCAAAAATCTCAATATCTTTCCGGAAATACCATAATCTTCCAGGGGAAAAATTTTAACCTCCGGATATCCTCTGATTTCCAGCATAAAATCATAGTGAGAAGCAGAAACTCCTTTAAATTCAGCTACTGCTCCAATATTGTATCCCAGATGAGCGAGGTATTTAGCTGCAATATCCCAAATTCCAATATGACCAGTAACTAAAATCACTCCTTGACCATCAGTACTAAAATTCTCAAAACCCTGTATCTCCGTTCTTATAATAATGCTTTGAATGCCCAGTCTCCATACCCTCAGAAATTCAATTATATTCATAATAATGTTAATAAAAATTCTCAGAACCAATTTTTTATTTTCTGAACCAGTAATAATATCTACATTTTTTCTGGCTATTTCTCTTTTAGCAGGAGAGATTAGATAAAATATGAAACCGGCTAATTGGGCTAACTTTTCCAGAAACCAGGGATCTATCAAGCAGATGATGCCGGCAATGAAGTTAATTTTTTTTATCATTGGATTAAACTTTTCTCTACTGCCTGAAAAACATCATCTACAGTAATGGTATCCATGGCCGGACAATAATTTATGAATCTCAATCTTAATCCCCAAATTAAATTCATATATCCGGGGAAATGAAAACAGGGTGAACATCGGCAATGAGGAGTTACCACAATTGAACGGTGGGAGTAAGGTCTGAAGTTATTAGGATTAGAAGAGGCAAAAACTGCCACTACCGGGATAAAGGTGGAAGCGATATGAGTGGGTCCGGAATCATTACCGATGAACAGATCCCCTTTTTCCATTACCGCTGCAGTTTGACGCAGGGATGATTTTCCAATTAAATTTATAACTTTATTTCCTAAATTTTGCTGAATAACCATTCCATTACCGGCATCTTCCTTATCTCCAATGGTGATAATATTTGCTGAATATTGATCAATAATCCTGCGGCACAGAGTTACCACTTTATCTATACTCCACCTTTTATTTTTGTTACATCTTGCACCAGGATGAACAATCACCGTTAAATCATTACCGGTTTCAGATAAAACATCATCCGCGTAACTCCGGTCATCTGAAGATAGATATAAATCATATCCCCGGTTGTCTCTTAATTTTACTCCATCAATTTTATCCACTGCTTTTAAGTACTGTTCACTGGCATGCAGCTGTGAATCCTGTTTATCACCATAGGGAAAAATCCACCAAAAAGGCCGACGGGCAAAACTGATACTTCTTCTTACTTTTGCTAATTTAAAAAACCACCGGATGGGAAAAGACATTTCCAAACCAATATCAAATCTCTGCTTGCTGAATTGTCTGGCTAGTTTTAATGCTTCCCGGGGAGTTGAATAAATCAATTGGTTAATATTGGGATTGAGTTCCAACAGAGATTTTCCCGGCCCATCCCATAAACTGAATACAGTTATCCAGGACTTTGGGAACTTTTTTCTTAATATCCTTAAAGCAGGGGTTATAAACAGTATATCACCTAATCCCGGCCAAATACTTACCAGAATTTTTTCAGGATAATCCAGTATGACCAAAACCTCCTGCCCCCCGAGTGGTGTCTGATAAATTTTCTGAATAAGTGAATTCAGCCTGCACCGCCGGTGAAATTATTAACTGAGCAATTCGATCTCCTGGTTTTATAGAAAATTTAGTGGAAGAAGCATTGTACAGTATTACCTTCACTTCTCCCCGATAATCAGCGTCAATGGTTCCGGGAGCGTTCATCACCATTAAACCATGTTTTAAACATAAACCTGATCGCGGTCTTACTTCTCCTTGATAACCCGGAGGAATTTCAATAGCCAATCCAGTTCGAACAGCATGCCGCTGACCAGGTTCCAAGTCAACATGTTCGCTGCTTTTTAAATCTGCTCCTGCAGCATTTTTGCTTTTATATTCAGGCAGTTCAGCTTGAGGGAAAAATTTTTTAACCTTTATTTTCATTAAATGCATCTATTCCCATTTTGAGTAATCCTATGGATGTTCTTAAACTATTCTCTTCAAGAACATAGGCAATTCTTATCTCATCTACTCCCTGTCCTTCACTGGCATAAAATCCGGCAGCGGGAGCCACCATTGTAGTTTGCTGCTGATAGGAAAAATCAGTAAGCATGAATTTTGCAAATTCTTCCGCATCTCTTACCGGCAATTTGACTACACAGTAAAATGCTCCTTCCGGTTTTAAGGTCACTGAACCTTGAATTTCTGATAGCTGCTGAAATACAATGTCTCTTCTTTTCTGGTATTCTTTAATCATCTTTGGAATGAACTGGTCATAATGATTAAGTCCGGCAATTACACCAATTTGTTCCAGGGTGGCTGGACATAACCGGGCTTGAGAAAATCTCATGAATACATCTTTTAATTGAGGAATTTTAGTTGCTAAAAATCCAATCCTTGCGCCGCACATTGAAAATCTTTTGGAAAAACTATCCATAATTACGCTTCTGTCTTCAGCATGGGGGATATCCAGTATGCTAATATGTATTTTTTCATCAAAAACAAATTCACGGTAAACTTCATCCGAAAGTATCATTAAATCATGCTTTTGAGCTATGCGTACAATCATTTCCAGTTCTTCATAACGGTAAACAGTTCCGGTGGGATTATTAGGAGAACATATTAAAATCCCTCTGGTTCGATTATTTATTTTTTCCTCAATAATTTCTGAAGGGGGAAGTCTAAATCCATCTTCCACATGTGTAGGCACCGGCACTAAATCCACTCCGGCCATTTTGGCAAAACCGGAATAATTGGTGTAAAACGGTTCAAAAACAACAATGTTATCACCAGGATTTGCAATTGCCTCCATGGCAAATACAATAGCTTCACTTCCTCCTTGGGTCACAAAAATATCCTCAGGAAATAATTCCAGTTTAAACCTATTAAAATAATTGCTGATTGCCTGTCTTAACTCCGGCAGTCCCGGAGAAGGTCCGTACCTTATCACCCGGTCCTGATGACTGCGCATAGCTTCAAAAACAAACTGGGGAGTGGCTATATCTGGCTGACCTATGTTGATGTGAAAAACTTCAATTCCTCTTTGTTTAGCTTGATCAGCATAGCTGGCTAGCTTTCTAATCGGAGAAGCGGGCATTAAATTTGCTCTATCCGATAACTTTATTTTTTCCATTTCTCCCTCCTTTTGGCAGCAAAAAAGTCCATATTAAATTATAGTCGCTGAAAAAATCAGAAGCCATTTGATTAATCTGGGCTGAATTAACCGAAGATATTATATCATTAATTTCTTCTGTTTGGACATAGCGTTTACGATAAATTTCATCATTTACTAATTTATTAACTCTGGCTTTGGTGTATTCAAGACCTAAAATAATTCTGCTTCTCAATTGCTCTTTTCCATCTTCAACTTTTGATTTGGAAATATCACCAGATCTTAATTTTTCAAATTCAGCAGAGAGTATATCGCTTATCCGGGAAATCCGGTTAGATGAACTGGACAGGTAAATTCCACCAACTCCCAGGTCAGAATAGGTATGGTAAAAAGAAAATATACTGTAAACTAATGGCTGCTGTTCTCTTAGCAGCTGAAACAACCTGCTGCTCAGACCGCCTCCCAGGATATTCATCAAAATTCGAAATGCATATCTTCTGATATCATCAGCGGCGTAGCTTAGCCCCCCAAGCACCAGTTGAGCCTGGGAAATTCTGGATTTGAAATGTCTTTTTTTTCCCCGGCCCAGAAGGTTAACTTTTTTCCGGGTTTTTATTCTGCCCGGCTTGAGTTGGAATTTGTCAACTATAGTGTTTACCACCCCTGGATAGGGATTGCCGGCAATGCCGATTATTATATTGGAATAATGATATTTTTTCTTATAGAAACTGATGATTTTCTGCTGATTGATTTTTTTTAAATTATTAATAGTTCCGAATATTGAACGTCCCAGAGAATGCTGTTTAAACAGATCTGAAAAAAACAGATCAAACACCAATTCCTCAGGAGTATCTTTAATTGTCCTTATCTCCTCAATTATCACTTTTCGTTCATTTACGATACTACCAGGAGAAAAAACAGAATTTGACAGCATATCACCAATAAGATCTACCGCTAAATCTAAATGTTGATCCAGGCATCTAGCCTCAACCCAGGTATTCTCATAACCGGTCATGGCATTAAGATACCCCCCCCTTCTCTCCAAACAATCTGCTATTTCCAAAGCAGAGCGGGAAGCGGTCCCTTTGAATATCATATGTTCTAAAAAATGAGAATAACCGCACTGATCTAAACATTCGTCCCTGCTACCCTGAGTTATTGCCACTGCTATTGCACATGAATGGGTATTGGGGATTGTTTCCACCAATACAGTCATCCCGTTATCCAGGACAACATTTTCAATATTGCTGGAAAATGTCATTTAATAAATGAAATCTATCATTTTAAATGATTTATGATTTAAGCTAAGATCTATTTATCTTTGGGAAGCAAAACTTTCCGGGACAAATTAATTCTTCCCATCTTATCAATTTCAATACATTTCACCTTAACCTCATCACCGACTTTTAAAACATCTTCAACCTTATTGGTTCTATTCCAATCAATTTCAGATATATGAAGAAGTCCTTCTTTTCCCTGGAATATTTCTACAAAAGCACCGAAATTGGTAATTCTAGCCACTTTGCCATCATAAATTTCACCAACTTTTGCTTCTCTTACTAAATTTTCAATGATATCTAAAGCTTGCTGGGCTTGTTTTTCATTTTCAGCTGAAACCACCACCTTACCATCATCATTAATTGAAATATCAGCTCCTGTTTTATCCTGAATACCCCTTACTGTCTTTCCGCTGGGACCAATTAATAAACCGATTTTTTCAGGAGGTATCTGGATGGAATGTAATCTGGGGGCAGTTTCGGAAAGCTGCGGACGGGGCTGGGCAATTGCTTGTTTCATTTTGTTCAATATTTCAATTCTTGCTTTTAATCCCTGCTGAAAAGCTTTTTCCAGTAATTCCGGGGTAATGCCTTGAATTTTAGTATCCATTTGTACTGCATAAATTCCTTTATCCGTTCCTGCAATCTTCAGATCCATATCCCCTTCAAAATCTTCTTCTCCGGCAATATCGGTTAAAATAATATCTTCAGGGAAATCCTTATTGCCGCTGACTAATCCTAAGGCAATACCGCTGACATGTTGTTTAATTGGCACTCCAGCATCCATCAACGCAAGTGAACCTGCACACACACTGGCCATAGACGATGAACCATTGCTTTCAAGAATATCGGTAACGATTCTCACGGTATAAGGAAATGTATCTTCCGGAGGAACCACATTTGCCAAAGCCCGTTCGGCAAGATAGCCATGCCCGATCTCTCTTCTTCCCGGTCCCCGGTTAGGGGAAACATCGTTTACTGAAAACGGAGGAAAATTATAATGGAGCATGAAACTTTTAGATAAGTCACCTTCAATTTCCTCCATTCTTTGTTCATCAGCGGGAGTTCCCAGGGTGATGGTTGCCAGGCATTGAGTTTGCCCCCGGGTAAATACTGCTGAACCGTGAACCCTTGGCAACATACCCACCTCAATGGCAATATCCCTGACCTGCTGGGGATCCCGGTCATCGGGGCGGAGTCCTTGTTGCTGAAGTCTTTGATGCCAGGACTTTTTCCAAAGATTTTTGATAAACTGTTTTACCTGAGGTTCAAATTCCTGTTGATCTTCAGTTAACTGTTCACAGGCTTGGTCAACAATCAGCTGCATTGCTTGGGAACGCTGCTGCTTGGTTTTGGTTTGTTCAGAAGTATCAGTTATCATTTGAGAATACTTTGTAAATAATTCCTGTTCTAACTGCCCGGGAAGTTCCACCAGATCAGGCACGGGAATTTTTTCCTTACCTGCAATTTTAACCAGTTCTTCCTGTTTTTCTATTAATTCTAAAATAGCTTTTTGGGCAAAACTGATAGCTTTTAAAGTATCTTGTTCATTTAATTCTAAAGCCACTCCTTCCAGAGTAGTTATTCTGGATTTATTTCCCGCTACCACTATGGATAAATCACCCTGTTCAATTTCCGAAAAGCTCGGATTAATAATGAACTGGTCTTTAATCCTGCTGACCCTCACTGCGGCAATAGGCCCGGAAAAAGGTATCCGGCTAAGGCATAGGGCTAAGCTGGCGCCATTAATCGCTAAAATGTCTGGATCAAATTCCCGGTCTGCTGATAATACCGTAGCCATAATTTGAGTTTCGTATTTATAGTTGTCCGGAAACAAAGGTCTTATTGGCCGGTCAATCAAACGGCTGGTAAGTATTTCCTTATCTCTGGGTCTACCTTCTCGTTTAAAGAAACCCCCGGGTATTCTTCCGGAGGCGTAACTTCTTTCTCTATAATCTACAGTTAGTGGAAAAAAATCTAAATCATGTTCTTTTTCTTCAAAACATGCAGTAACTAGAACTACTGAATCACCATATTGAATCCATGCGCTGCCATCAGCTTGCTTGGCATAAGTTCCGGTTTCAAATATCATTTTCCTTGAATAAAAATCAAATTCCAATTGAGGCATATTATTTCCTTATGTTCAAAAATTATTATTTACTTTCTCAAGCCAAGATCTTTCACAATTTTAGCATATCGGTTGAAGTCTTTATTCCTTAAATAATCCAAAAGTTTCCTTCTACGATTTACCATTTTCAACAAACCAGTTCTGGAATGATGATCCTTTTGATGATTTTTTAAGTGTTCGGTTAATTGAAAAATACTGGTGGTTAACAGGGCAATTTGAACCTCGGGAGAACCAGTATCTTTTTCATGAACACTGTATTTTTTTATTATATCATTTTTTTGTTGTAAAGTTAAAGACATATAACCTCCTATAAATTTTACAAACTATCTAGATTTCTCACTTTATTAATATCACTTCTTATTGCCTTCTTAAGATCAGAAATGTTATCAAATTTAATAATATCTCTCAACCTTAAAAAGAAGTCAATTTTTATTTTCTTTGAAAGTTGAATATCACTTACATCGGGGATATGAATTTCAATCCGGTAACCTTCTCTAAATGTCGGTGAATCACCGACAAAAGCTGCACCTTTATGGTTAATATGATTTAATATTACTTTAACTGCATAAACCCCGTCTTTGACTTTTAACATATTTTTTTTCGGCTGAATGTTCACTGTGGGGAAACCTAATATCTTTCCCCTTCCTGCTCCTTTAACTGTATACCCTTCTAAACGGTATGGACACCCCATTAATTTATGGGCTAAATCCACTTTTCCCTGGGTTAATGCCTTTCGGATATAAGTACTTGAAATAACAGTATGATAAAAGGTTACAGGCTCTACTATATCAAAATCCATACCTATTTCCGAGGTGTAGTGCTCAATGAATTTAACATCTCCAGATCGGTGAAAGCCCAAATGATGATTAAAACCGATAACTAAATGCCTAACCTGAAATTTTGATAAAAGAACTTCATAAATGAATTCCTTGGGACTGGTTTCAGATAAATCTCTGGTAAATTTCAAAATCTCAATTCGGTCAAAGCCATAACTTTGCAGGCGTTGATGCTTGTATTCATCGGACAACAATAAAGGAGGAGCATTGCCATTTAAAACAGTACGGGGATGAGGTTTAAATGTAATTATCATCGAATTTAATTTTCGTTCATTGCTAATTTTTAAAACTCTTTGGAATAATTTCTGATGGCCGAGATGAATACCATCAAAACTTCCTACGGTTGCAACATAACCTTTACTCAAAGTTTTTCACCTGAGAAAATAATTTTGTAAAAATCATCATTTTGTCTTCTGGCAATATGGTATTTATTAGAATCATTGATTTTAATAAACTCATTATTAAAGTACTGATTTAATTTAATTTTATTATTATCCATATTTATGTCGTTTATATTAACAGCAGCAAGATGAGATAAACAGTTTTCAGGGTTTTGATACAAAATTTTCTGTTGATTGATATCAATTGCTTGATTTACAAAATTATTTCCAATCGCCTGTCTGCAAATGGAATGAGCAGTTGCCCCATAACCGGTCACCTCCCCTATATCTCTGATCAATGATCTAACATAAGTTCCTGAAGATACCCTGGCAATTAAAGTCACCCTGGGCCAGTTCCAGTTTGTAATAATAATATTGTAAATATAAACTTTTCTCGGCTTTAAGGAAATTTCAATACCCTTTCTAGCCAGTTTATATGCTCTTTGACCTTGATATTTAACTGCCGAATACTTGGGAGGAATTTGTTCAATATTACCCAGAAATTTAGATAAAGTATTCACAATATAATTTTTTTCCGGTTCCTGGATACGTTTCCGGTTGATTACAGTTCCTTCAAGATCATCGGTATCAGTTTGCACACCAAAGCATAGTGTAAATTCATAAATTTTATCAGTGGATGAAAACACTCCAGACAGCCTGGTTGCTTTATTCACCAATAAAATAAGTAATCCTGAAGCCAGGGGATCCAGGGTTCCCGCATGACCAATTTTTTTTATCCCCAGCTTGTTTTGAAATAAATCAACAACTTTACGAGAAGTTATGCCCCTAGGCTTATCTACTAATATTATCCCTGAATTTTCCATCCATAAATGACAAAGGAGTGCATTATAATGCACTCCTTTTTAAAATTAAATATCCTATCCTACCACCATACATCAAGAGTAAATCTGTAGTTGGTGGTGGGGAAATCATAGAGCGGAGAATCAATGCCGATATCAAAATTAAAATTTCTAAATTTTATTCCCCCGCCATAGGTAAATCCTTTTCTGGATCCTGCTTCATCAATAAAGTACCCTAAACGGACAAAAATCATTTCATAATAACCGAATTCCAAGCCCATCGCTTTCCAAGTGTCATCCCAGATATAGTCATATTCTTTGGCTTTCAACTCATCCATAATTCCTACCACAACTTTAACTAAATCAAAAGAAGCTCTGATTTCCCAAAGATTAACCGGAATTTTAGTGGTATCATCAGTTTGTTCTTGGTTAAACCAATGATAGGATGTGCCAATTCTTACGGTTTGAGGGATAGGGTCCTTTTCCCCTGTTTCAGTATAACTTAATCCCGGACCGATATTTTGAATAGCAGCGCCTAAACTCAATCCTTTAATTGGAGTCTTATAAAGCAGCCCTCCGTCAATAGCCCAACTCATTCCTGCACCGCCACCTTTTGTATTTAACAATTGACTTACCAGCCAGGAGGGAGCTAAATAACTGTAAATATATTTTATCCCTATTCCTCCGGAAAGATCTGAGGTTAGCTTCAATCCATAATTTAATTGCACTGCCAAATCAAAGGTTCTGAATTTTGCAATAGTATTTCCACTTTCATCAGTTGCTTCAGTTTCACCAGTGGTCAGATAAATTAGATTTCCTCCAAAAGTCCCCATGTCACTTATTGGATATATAACTCCCAGATATTCATAATACATACTGGGGTATAGTCCGGGAAGCCAATTGGAATGCATCAGAGAAAAAGATTTACGGTCGATAAATCCCAATCCTGCCGGATTGTAGTAATTGGCAAAACCATCGTCTGCCACTGCTACATAAGCACCTCCCATTCCCACTGGCCTTGCTCCGGGAAAGATGGTCAAAAATATTGCCGCAGCTTGATTAGTACTGGCATAAGCTGTACTAAAAAACATTAGAAATAAAATCGGCAAAATAAATTTTTTCAAAATTCCTCCTAATTAAAATCCTATCTTTTAATATTAAATTGAAATTATGTTTTACGGTTTATAAATTTATTTAAAATTTTATGATAATTTCTTAATTTACCCTAAACTGATTAAAAGTTTCTATCACCTCCAAATTCTTTTTCTTTTTAACCTTATTTCCAGTTAAAAATCAACCTACTTTTTTATCTGCAAATAAACAATTTTTCAATTTCAACTAATTCCTTCTCCGAACCGGGCGATTCCGGATCACTCCAATCTGCTGCTATCCGGTAAAAATATACTCCATTGGACGGCTGGTCTCCTTCCTCATCCCTTCCATCCCAATGCACCGTATTAAATCCTGAACTCACCTCCACCGGACCCAGCTCCCTGATCTTCCTTCCCCCTACCGTGTATATCTCTATTCTCACTGTAGCCATACCCCGGGTCAATATAAAAGTGAAATCAGTTCTCTCCTCCATCGGATTGGGATAATTCATCACCT
>LKUE01000177.1 GCA_001412365.1 Desulfuromonas sp. SDB
TGTCCCGATAAAATCGGGATTCGACTTACAAATTTCAATACACTCCGTTTTCGAAATTTGAGTCATACAATAAGAACACTAAAAATCAAGGAGAAAACCATGGCCGCTAAAGTAAAAATGTTTACATTGAGCACATGCAGTCACTGTAAAGCAACAAAGAAATTCATGCAGGATAACCACATTGTTTTTGATTTTGTTGATGTTGATCTGCTCCAGGGTAATGAAAGACAGAAAGTTCTTGAAGAAGTAATGCAATATAATCCCGCTCGTTCTTTTCCGACAATTTTAATCGGTGATACGATAATCATCGGTTTTAAGGAAAAAGATATCAAGGAGGTTTTAGGCATATAATGACTCCTGTTGAATTATATGACATGTTAAAAAAGGTTCAGGAACCTAAAGGTTACTCTTTTAACGAAGATAAAGACTGGGTTCTAAGTATTTTGGCTGACTTGATTATCAATAAAGAGCGTTATGGCTATATGTCCTGCCCCTGTCGCCTGGCATCGGGAAGACGAGAAAAAGATGCCGATATTATCTGCCCCTGCCGGTACCGGGCGGAAGATATCAGGGAATATGGCAGTTGTTACTGTAACTTATATGTCTCTCCCGAATGGAATGAAGGAAAAATCGAACATAAATACGTTCCCGAAAGAAGGCCGGCTGAAAAAAGCAACTTTTGAAAAATCACTTGATTTCATTAATCGTTTCTCTCTCAAATTTCATATAAAAAAGTACTATTTTTGACTTGATTTCCCGAAATAAATAATTATATTCAAATAAATTAAGTTTGATTTGGAAAAAACTGAAAAAATTTAAATAACAAGGAGTTTTCTCCATGATTAATTTATATATTTGTAAGAAGAAAAATACCCTCATATCTGAAGTCTGTACCGATACAACCTGTGAATGGCGTCTGAAAAATGAAGCTTTTCTAAACTGCACATGGGTTGCCTGCAACTATGGACCTTTTACTTTGGAAGAAGTGGGAGATATGATGGGAGTAACCCGCGAAAGAATCCGCCAAATTGAGGCCAAAGCTTTAAAAAAGCTCCAGCACAAAAAAAGAAGAGACCAGCTTAAAGATTTTGCCACGCAGGGAAACGACTGGGATAATTTTTAGACTTTATTTATTCCCGCTTTCTTCTTACGTGATTTTTGCTGAGATATCACTTCCTGCATTTGAATTTTACGTTCATAGCGAGCAAAAAGTAATGCACATATTGACGATTCTATGTCCAGCGCAGCCATTTTATCCATCCGCGGTACAATAGAACAAATATTTCTTAATTCTTCCAATGCCTTAACCGAACGTTTTGCCAATGTTCCAGCCATGTTTTCCGCAACCTGCATAAACTCTTCCGGTGGCGCAACTTTATTCACCAATCCGATTTTCAAGGCCTCATTAGCACCTATTGGTTCTCCCAGCATTACTATTTCTTTGGCCTTTGTTATGCCGACAATCTGACTTAAAGGATAAAAAAACGGATTAAATCCAAATTTCAATTCTGGATGACAGAATATCGCACTTTCAGAAGCAACGACCAGGTCACAGATAGTAACAAGATTAAATCCTCCGCCCAAAGCAATACCACCTACTGCCGCTATTACAGGTTTTTTGTAAGAATAAATTCTTTTTAAATATCTCATCATTGATTTGAGAAATTCATCGCTTTCTTCTTCAGGCAGACTGGACATTTCTTTTATATCCATGCCGGCAGAAAATACATATTCTCCACCGGTAAGCACTATTGCTTTGACTTCCGGATCGCTTTCCATATCGACAAAAACCGCATACAATTCCTCCCTCATCATCTTGGAAATTGCGTTCATCTCGTGAGGACGATTTAATTTAACTACAGCGTATCCTTTTTTCTTCTCAACAATTATTGTTTGATACGTCATTTTTTATCATTCACCATTATTCGCAGTTCTTTGCCGGTTTTAAAAACAGGCACTTTTCTTTTTTCCAATTTTACTTCGGCACCCGATTTTGGATTGCGTCCCATTCGCGGTTTTCTTTCTCTTATCTCAAAACTGCCAAATCCTCTTAACTCTATACGTTCGCCGCGTTTTATTGCATCAATCATCGAGTCGAATACTATGTTTACGACATAACTTACATCCTGAATGGAATAAGTTTTCAACTCTTCATGCAATTTCTTTATCAAATCGTTTTTAGTCATAATTATACTCTATCTTCCCGGATAATATAAATAACTTAAACTGCTCGTCGATTTTATTTTCTCTTTAATAGAATCACCGATTTTACTTGCAGCGTTTTCCAAAAAATAGTCAAAAGCTGAAAATCGTTTTT
>LKUE01000178.1 GCA_001412365.1 Desulfuromonas sp. SDB
TCCTATAGCCCCTTCTCTAATTACACCAATAGGGGGTAGTGTGTTTTCGGATACAGTGATAGATTTCCAGTGGACGGAAGTAACCAAAATAACTGATTTAAACAATTATCAAATCATCAATCCTTCATCAGAAAGATCAGAAATCAGATATATTCTTGAACTGGATACTACCGCTACATTTACCCCTCCCATCTACGCCGATACCCTGGATACCAATGGAATAGAGCTGAACTTATCTGAATACGACTATTACTTCTGGCGTGTAAAAGCCTATGATCTTGCGGGTAATGAGAGTCCCTTCTCCGGAGTGGATTCATTTGGAGTGGATATAACCGCCCCGGTAATTGAATCTACAACCGTAATACCGGATACAACCACAATCGGACCATTTAATATTGATGTTCGTATAACTGATAATAGAAGTCTTGATTCCTGTTTGATTTTCTACCGGAGAAGCTCTGATCCCGACTGGATAAGTGACACTTTGTCATCCACCGGAGGAGACTGGTATTCAGGAACCATTCCTCTCGCCCAGGTTGAAGACACCGTAAGGTATTATATATTTGCATCTGATATATCAATACCTGCAAATGAATCAACCGATCCCGCAGGTGCACCCGGTAGTTATTATTCTTTCATTGTCAATGCTTTAGGAACTGAAGAAAATATCACTGCTATCCCTAGAATATATGGAATTGATTATAATTCACCCGCAGTAAGGCAGATGATTTTCAGATTGGCAATTCCTGAAATAACCGATATCCGATTGAAAATCTATGATCTATCAGGAAGATTGGTTTCCATGCCGTTGAGTTCCCAGTTAACCCCAGGATATCATCAGGTTCAATTCAGACCGGAAAACAAGGGAGTATATTTTTATTCCGTTGAATCAGAACATTTTAACCACAGCGGGAAGTTCATTGTTGTTGAGTAGTTGATATATTTAATATAGTTAACCAATTGCAATTTCTAATTGGGACAGGAGTGGAGAGGGAAATTCCAGGTGTATTGGTAAAATTAATTGAAAAATCTGTGTTTTGCAGTGGTTAAAATCTGGAGTCGCCGGGGAGACCAGGTTAGAACCTGTTTTATGGAATCGAAACACTTGGTGCCTGGCTAGGAAATAAGAATTAATGAAAACACTCTATCAGAATCATGCAAGTTCTATAAAAACTAAACTGTACCCGAGCAAGTATTGTAAATGATCCATATAATTATCAATATTGTCTGATACAAAACTTGCACTAAGTCTATCTTCAATGGCCAGGAAAAAAGCAATAAAATAGATTCAGATTTCTTCTATGATGCAGATCAAGTATAACAGGAGAAGAAGATTGCTAATTCTTATTTCCTAGCCAGGCACCAAGTTGTATTGAATTTTTCAATATTGCAAAATAATGTTTGCAATTTTTATATCCACAATAAACTTTTAAATTTCTGCTTTCATATTTAATTTTTCAAATCTTCCGATAACAATATCAAATCATCTTTCTTTAAATTTTCCGGTTTGTTCTTATCTGGCGTTTAAGGTAGTCCCCCTTTTTTATTGAGAAATTTTTTTGCAGTATTATTAGAATAGATATACTATTTTGGTATTATAGGACAAAATGAAAAGTCTAAATAAACTATTTTCCCAAAATTTATTATCCAACTTTCGCTGTGCACAATATATTGGCATAAAAGAGTATGAAAGTTGTTCCATATTTATTATAGAATAAAACAGATTTAACAGAGGAGATAAAAGATGAAAATTTATTTATTCTGTATCTTAATTTTTGTTTCTATTTCATTGCATGGGGATTGGGAAAGAACTTACGGGGGCAGTTCTTGGGATGAAGGTTTGTCAGCTCAGCAGACCGCAGATGGAGGTTATATTATGACTGGTTATACATGTTCTTATGGAGCTGGATCAGAGGATATTTATTTGATCAAGACCAATGCAACCGGAGATACTACCTGGACTAGAACTTACGGGGGCAGTTACGAGGATGCAGGTTGGACGGTTCAGCAGACCACCGATGGAGGGTAT
>LKUE01000179.1 GCA_001412365.1 Desulfuromonas sp. SDB
TTTCAGAAATTTATGATTTGTCTGAGCAATGTAAATATTCAAACTGCAGCCATGTGAATGAACCGGGATGTGCAGTTCGGAAGGCAGTATCTTCAGGGAGATTAAGTAAAGGTAAATACAAAAGCTACCTTAAGCTGGTCAAAGAGAACCAATACAACACTATGTCTAAACAAGAAAGAAGAAAAAAAGACCGTGAATTCGGCAAGTTCATCAAAAATGCTAAAAAGCAGATTAAGAAATACAAATCATAATATAAATTTCAATTAATATCTTATAATCCAATAATTCTTATTACTCTATTTAAAGAAGTAAATTATTATAATATTGATTAAACTCAACGGTGATTATAATGGGTTTGATAAAATGAAATTTTTTATCTAGATGCAGAAGGAAATATGATAACTGAGTATCCCTTGACTAAATCCCACCGGATAATACTAGCCAGAGCATTTGTAAATGTTCCCCGGGTGGATATGTCTATACAGTGTGTGGTGGAGGGGCAAATGGGTTCTGCAACGGTGGATTCAATTGATAAACCCACTGTATTCAAGATTGAAGTAGGACCTTTCATTTACTTTGCCGGCAATGTTAAAAGCCCTGCTGGTAAGGCAATGCTTAAAACCATAGCCCCTTACACTTTGTTTATGCCTTCTTCCCCAGGATGGATAGAAGCTGCCCGAAAGATGTACGGAGATAAATTAGTTGAGTTGGAGCGGTACAGTTTTTCCCAGAATCATCTTTCTATTGAACATTTAGAGGAACTGATCCGGAAATCAATTTGGAAAAAGGTAAAACCAATGGATTTATCCTTTGCCCGTAAGCTTTGGGGGAAAGTTCATTTCATCGAGCTTTCCGACTTTGATTCTCCCGAAGATTTTGTTAAAAGGGGAATAGGATATTACCTGGAACAAGACAATAGAATTTTAGGAGCAGCTTATTCATCATTAGTTTGCAGCATGGGAATTGAGGTCAGCATCTTTGTCCGGGAAGATTACCGTCGTCAGGGAATTGCCACCACTTTAGCCAGCCACTTGCTCCTATGGTGTTTAAATAACCATACCCTGGCCAGTTGGGATACAGCTAATCACGAATCATGTAAACTGGCACTGAAGATGGGATATACTTACACCAGGACCTATAAGGCATATTATCTGAAACCGGAATAATACATTCCTTTATGAGGAGAAAACAATGAATATTGATGATCAAAAACAACCATCAATCAAAGGGGGGGGAATTGCTGGATTGATATTTTACCTGATTTTTATCCCTGTCCTCTTATTCATTGCCGCAGGAGATGTGAATTGGCTTATGGGTTGGGTCTATATAATCATGTTCCTGGTTTCCTCTTTAACCAGCAGGTTAATCATGCTGAAGAAAAATCCGGATACTCTTGTGGAAAGAGCTAGATTTACTTCCGCAGAAAAAACAAAAACCTGGGATACCTACCTGCTTGCTTTCAGCGGTTTGTTCGGGTTGGGGGGATTGGTGGTGGCTGGTTTGGACTATCGCTTCAATTGGTCAAATATAATTCCCCGAAATGGTCAATATTTAGCTGCCCTGGTAGTTGGTTTAGGTTTTCTCTTAGGGGTTTGGGCAATGGCAGTTAATCGTTATTTTTCCTCAGTAGCCCGGATTCAGATGGGGCAGGTAGTGGTTAAGGAAGGTCCTTATCAATATGTCCGTCATCCCGGTTATACCGGTTCGATCATCACTTCTCTGGCTCTGCCTTTTATGCTGGATACGGTTTGGGCATTAGTTCCCATTGTGATTTCGGTTATTCTACTGATAATCCGCACTGGACTGGAGGATAGAATGCTTCAGAATGAATTGCATGAATATAAAATTTATACTCAGGAAGCCTCTTACCGGTTGTTCCCTGGAATATGGTAAGTGGTTTAATAGACTGATAGTTTAGAAAAAAATTACAATATAATTATAAATAAACAAAAACAGGGAGAAAAAGATGGAAAAGAACCGGGCTATGAAGTTAATGGAACAAGGATACGTTTGAGCTGAGTCAGTCCTCCTGGCAGTGTGCCAGGAATTCGATTTGAACCTGGATAAAGAAGTAATTCCCCAGATAGCTTATTTGTTTGCGGGAGGAATAGGTAATACCGGAAGTGTATGCGGGGCTGTAGCCGGGGCAGTTATGGCCATAGCTTTGATGAAGGGACGGGGTGAGACTATGGAAGAAATGATGGGTCGCTTGGGATTAGCTCAGGAATTTAGGCGCAAATTCGAAAAGGAGATGAACTATATCCATTGCCGGGAATTGACTGGATTGGATCTGACTACCCAGGAAGGGATGGAACAGCTAATGAAAAGTGATATTTCCCAGAAGGTTTGTTTCCCCGCAGTGGGCTTAGCTTTTCAGCTGGTAATGGAAATACTCAAGGATAATAATTAAATTGTATCCCTATTTCATTTGCTCCCCATAATAAGGTAGCGGAACATCTATATTCAAACCTGGGTTTCCGACGTACTGGAAAGATTATAGAGGGGGAAGTGGAGATGGTATTAAATATAAAGTCAGAAGAAGAATAATAATTAGTTAAAACTTTATGGTTTTGATATTTATGTGCCTTGCTCCTGCATTAATAATAATCTTATAAATGCTTGACACCTAGTCTTAAAATTGACTTATTTAAATATTATTTTATAATAACGGTTATTAACCATAATCTAAAATGACTTAGTATTTTCTTTAGACTCAAATAAGTTTTCTGGTAAAGAACATTTAAATGACCAATTACATTCTCAAAAAGACCTCGGATAAAGGAACAGGAGTATTTGCCACCCGAGATATCCGGAAAAATGAACTTATTTTCCAGGTTAATTTAAATAAATTTATAAAATACACTCCTGAACAACTTGAACAGGCGGTCAGAGAAAATCCAGAACTAAATGGAGATCATTCAAATTATGCAGGATGGGGTAAATACGTGATTGAGGAAACTCCTGCCGCCTATATGAATCACTCCTGTGATCCGAACTGCTACTTCAAGATGAAGTCTATCTCCGTTTACAGTGTCTATTCCCTTCGGAATATTAAACGGGGAGAGGAGTTAACTCACGATTATACGGCCTGTTCAATTGATCAGTTCGATGGAAATGAAACCTGGGTGTTGGATTGTAATTGCGGAAGTGAAAACTGCCGAGGTAAGGTCACTGGTGATTTTTTCAAGATGCCTAAACAGTGGCAAGTTAAATATTATCAATACTTACCTCCTTCAATTAGAAGAAAGTACCGTAATAAGTTTAAATTCAGGAGCAAGAATTAAGTCAATTTCATTGAAAAGTATAATTATTCAGTTTAAAGAAGCAGGGAAAACTTTTTATACCTATATCAGAAAGTAAAAAAATTAGTATTCCAATAAACTTTGTAATTGTACATCAATCTAAAGAGGAGAAGGTTGGTAGTATTTCAGAACGAAGTTATCTGGAATACTGTAACCGAGGCAGATATTGAAACAGATATTTTCTGTTTTCGAATAAATTAGAAATTCAAATTAAAGATGAACTGATAAAATATAATCTCAGTTTTATTAATCTTGACTTTAATCTAGGATATCCATATTCTTCTTTAGCATAAAAATCATAATAATAGGAATATTAGGTGAGAGCAAATAATTGAAGTACTTAATATTTTTACTCCCTGTGCTTACTGCAATTCTAGTGGTTATTCAAAGCATAAAAGTTCAAAATCATATAATTCAAATTACTCTCTGAGATTACGGCGGTAGTAGATTTTTAGGTTTAGTA
>LKUE01000180.1 GCA_001412365.1 Desulfuromonas sp. SDB
AGTTGGATGTTTAGCTGATATATCAGTTTTTTCTTTTCATCCCAGGAAATCATTAACTACTGGTGAGGGCGGAATGATCACCACTGATAATCAGGAGTGGGCTGATTGGATGAAATCATATAAGCGATTTGGAGTTTCAAAGAATAAAAATAATAGTTTAGAGACTTTCGAAATTATTGGTAGTAATTATAAAATGAGTGATATTTTAGCTGCTCTTGGTTTATCACAAATAAAGATTTTTGATAAACTAATTTGTAAAAAATTAAAGTTAGTTGAAAGATATGTAAAAACCCTGGAAAAAAATAAGAAAGTTGTGCTTCCAAAGGTTTGTCCTAAAGGGAAACATTCTTATCAATCTTTTTGCATTCTTGTTGAAAATCGTGATCAAATAATGATGGAAATGAAAGATAGAGGAATTGAAGTTCAAATAGGAACTTATGCATTACATTTACATAGCGCTTTTCAGAATAATTCACTTATTAAGATAAAAGGAGATTTAAAAAATAGTAAATGGGTATATGATCATTGTTTAAGTCTACCTTTATTTCCTCAGATGACCTTTGAGGAGCAAGATAAAGTTGTTGAGAATCTTTTAGAAATTTTGGATAGATCTTAATGTGTGGCTTTGTCGGAGTAATTTCATTAAAAAATAGTACTATTCACACTGATAATTTAAAATCTATGTGTGATATTATTTCACACCGTGGTCCTGATGATGCAGGTTATTTACTTTTCCAAACCGGTAAACTAAACAAAAAAAAATTGTCATTTCATTTAAATTTTACTGATAACAGTTTCAATTACATATCACCATTACTTCCTACTATTGATTCAGCTGAAGGGGAAAGAGTTCTGCATAAAGAATCTTGGGATTTATTTATGGGGCACCGAAGATTGAGTGTTATTGACCTTACAAGTGCTGCCCATCAACCAATGAGTGATAAATCAAAGAATATTTGGTTGGTATATAATGGAGAAATTTATAATTTCAAAGAATTGCGAAATCAATTAATTAATTTAGGATATGATTTTGAATCAACTTCAGATACAGAAGTAATAATTTATGCATTCCTTGAATGGGGTATATCCTGTGTAGAAAAGTTCAATGGCATGTTTGCATTTTCTCTATGGGATAATTTTAATAAAAAACTATATCTAGTCCGTGATAGATATGGAATCAAACCTCTATATTACACTATTATAAATGATGTTATAGTTTTTGCTAGTGAGATCAAATCAATACTTATGTATCCAAAATATAAAAAAGAAATAAATTTAAGTTCTCTTAATGAGTATTTCACGTTTCAAAATCTCTTTCAATATGAAACCATGTTTAAAGATATTATTCTCTTGCCTGCAGCAAATATTGCTGAAATAGATTTACAAAAAGGCTTTAAAAGATATTGTTATTGGGACTTCAATTTTACTGATAGGAATAGTAATATTAGTTTTAAACAAGCCAAAATAGATATTTCCGATTTATTGACCAAAGCAGTAAAACAACAAACATTTGCAGATGTTCCAGTAGGAAGTTATCTTAGTGGCGGAATGGATAGCAGTTCGATTACAGCTATTGCAAGTCAATTCATACCAAGAATTACTACATTTACTGCTGGCTTCGAATTATCTAAGGTCAGTGGTATTGAATCCACTTTCGATGAGCGAAAAGATGCTGAATTGTTAGCAAACGAATATAAAACCGAACATTATGAACAGGTAATTAATGCAGGTGATATCTCCTGGGTTATGCCTAAATTAATATGGCATTTGGAGGATTTAAGACTTGGCATGTGCTATCCAAATTTCTACATCAGTCGTTTAGCTTCAAAATTTGTCAAAGTTTGCTTATCTGGAGCAGGTGGTGATGAGCTTTTTGGAGGTTATCCCTGGAGATATTACCGGGTGTTTAAATCTTTAAATAGTGAAGATTTTTATCATAATTATTATGAATTTTGGCAGAGATTAATTTATGATAATGATAAAGAATCTTTTTTTACTCCAGATATTTATAATGAAATTAAAGATCAAAATGTTTTTGAAATCTTTAAAAGAGTTTTTACTTTTAATGATGATCTAAAATATGATCTACCTGAAGATCATATTGCCAATTCTCTTTACTTTGAAATTAAAACATTTTTACACGGTTTGTTGATTGTTGGTGATAAATTATCAATGGCTAATTCATTAGAAGAAAGATTCCCCTTTCTAGATAACAATTTTGTAGATTATTCAATGCAACTGCCGATTTCTCTAAAATTAAAAAATCTTGAAGCAATGAAAAAATTTGATGAGAATATATCTCGCAGGCATAAAGCCTATTTTGAAAAATTTGATACTGGAAAAAATATACTTAGAGAAACAATGAAATCATTACTTCCTCAGAAAATTTATCAAAGAAAAAAACAAGGATTTTCCGCCCCTGATGAGAGTTGGTATCGTGGTGAGAATCTTGAATATGTAAGAGATATGCTTTTATCCAAACATCCAATGATTGAAAGATATATAAATATCAGAAAAGTTGAACAGATTATTAATGAACACATTCAGGGTGTTAATCATCGGCTTTTAATATGGTCATTAATATCATTTGAACATTGGTTAAGGGAGTTTAAGGTTTAATTCTTTGCTGGAAAATCATAATTATTGGAATTGGTTAATATGAATTCACTGATTACTTGTTGTGGTAGGAAATTATACTTAATTGATGAAATACATAGTGTTATGAAATATATTTTTCCAAATGAGAAACATAATGTAATTGTTACTGAATCTTATGAATATTCTCCATCATTATATTATGCAGATAAAGGTTTTATAGTACCACCAATTACAGATAAAAATTATATTAATGATATAATCAAAATTTGTGATCAAGAGAAAATCTTATTTATTTTACCAACAAAAGATACTGAATTGATAAAATTTGCTGGAAATCTTAATCTGTTTAAGGGAATAAAGCTTTTATTATCTTCACTAGAAACAATTGTTGTCTGTGAAGATAAACTCAATTTCTATGAAGAGTTAAAAAAAGATTTTAACCTTCCTAAAACATTTATTGGAACTTTATCAAAGAAAATAAAGATTAAATGGCCAGTTATTATTAAAGAAAGAGGTAAAGGAATTGAAACATCTGGATATAATGTATGTAGAAATCAAGAAGAATTAAATTATACGATTAAATCTTACAAATATCCAATAGTTCAAGAATATATTGAAGGACAAGAATATACAGTAGACTGTATTTTTAACGCTGATAATTCACCAATATGTATTGTTCCAAGGAAGAGATTAAAGATTAGACAATATGTTTCAGATGTAGGTCTTGTAGATAGAGATGATGAATTAATCAATCTTACTAAAAAACTTGGTAAACGATTAAAACTAACTGGTCCTGCTAATATTCAGTGGATAAAAAATTCAGATAATATTCCTTTTCTTATTGAAGTAAATCCTAGAATATCTGGAGGATTACAGATTTCTTTAGCTGCTTGCCCTGATTTCATAAAAGCTTTAATTCAAGTAGCTTTTAATATGTCTACTAATGAATTGGAATTTTATGATGACATAGTAGTTATGAAATATGATTCAGTTGTTTCAAAAAAAATTAATGAATAAATATAAAGCAATA